>NZ_JBHXAG010000008.1:0-289605 GCF_042726555.1 Streptomyces sp. NPDC060232
GCCTAGGGTCTGTATCGAGTTGCCCCGTGGAGCAAGGAGCGGCGTTCGGTGCGTGCCCTCGGCGTGCGGGACGCATGTCCTCGTAGCGGAGCTACGAGGACATTCGGCTCGTGCGCCGAGGGTGCGTGCCGAACGCCGCTCCTTGCTCCACGGGGCAACTCGATACAGACCCTAGCCCCGGTTCACTTCATGGGGTACTTGGTCTTCTCCGCGAGCTTGCCGTCCTTGAAGCAGAAGCGGAGCACCGTCTCCGCGCCCGGCTCGGTGTCATCGCCGGATATGTACCAGGCGCAGGTGCTGCCTTCGGGCTCGACCGGTCCGCCCTCCTTGAGGACGTCCTTGACGAAGCTCTCGCCCGACGGGAGCTTCGCCCGGACGTCGCCCTCCGCGTCGCCGACCTTCACTCCCTCGTAGACCGCGGGGTCGACCACGGTCTTCTCGGCCACGTCGAGGACCTTGCCCATGCCGAAGACCACCGCGGCGAGGACGCCGATGCCCAGCACCAGCGCCACTCCGCAGCCGATCAGACAACCCTTGCGCTGAGCCACGCCCGTTCCTCCAAGTCGCTTCGCGTCCGGCGGCGGTCGCCTGGACGCTCACACCCTCGCAGGGGGCGGGGGTACAGGCTGTCCTCGAAAGTCGTCACCCACCGCAACGATCGTCGTTCGAGGCCGGCTCTGCGTTGCGTGTGTACGGGCCGTCGTCCGCCGACAGGCGTCGGCCCGGGACCTCAGGCCAGGGGGTCCGTCAGGTCCCGGGGGTCCGTGTTGGCCCCGCACAGGATGACGGCGACCTTCTCCCCCAGCTGCTCCCGAGCGCCGTGGAGCGCCGCCAGGGCGGTGGCCGCGCCCGCCTCGACGACGATCCGGTGCTCCTCCCACACGGCGCGCCGCGCGGCCGTGATCGCCTCGTCCGCCACGAGGACCGACGTGACGTTCTTCTCCTGCGCGGCCGCCAGCGCGTCGGCCGAGACGCGGGTGGCCCCCAGGGAGTCGGCCGCCACCGAGTCCACGGCGACGTCGACGACCCGGCCCGCCTCCAGGGCCGCGTTCAGGGCCCGGCAGTTCTCCGGTTCGGCCGCGACCACCCGTACGCCGTGCTCGCGCGCGGCCGTGGCCACTCCCGCGAACAGTCCGCCGCCGCCCACCGCCACGACCACGGTGTCCAGCCCGGGCAGGGCGTCGCGGATCTCGTCGAGCAGGGTCCCGGCGCCGGCCGCGATGAGCGGGTGGTCGTAGGCGTGGCTGCTCAGCGCGCCGCTCGCGGCGGCGAACTCCTGGCAGGCGGCCTGCGCTTCGGCGTACCGGTCGCCGACGAGCCGGACGTCGGCCCCGTAGCCGCGCAGCCGTTCCACCTTCACGCGCGGGGCGTTGGCGGGCAGGAACACCGTCGCGGGCACGTCCAGCGCGCGGGCCGCCCAGGCGCAGGCGAGCCCGGCGTTGCCGCCGGAGGCGATGGTGACGCCGGCGGCCGGGAGGGCGCCGGCCTCGTGGTGGGCGGCGAGGAAGTTGCGGGCGCCGCGCGCCTTGAAGGTGCCGGTGTGCTGCAGGTACTCCAGGGCGTACCAGACACCGTCGGCCGCGGGCGCCACCGTGACGGGCCGCACCCCGCCGGCGATCCGCGCGGCGGCGGCGCGCACGGCGGCGTAGTCGAGCTGCCGCGGGGGCTGCAGCTGCTGCGGGTCCTGCGGACGTTCCATGGTCGGTCTCCCCATCAGGTGGCGGGCCGGGCGGCCTCGATCAGCTGGCGCAGGGCGCCGTAGTACACCTCGTGGTCCGTCAGGGCCGGCAGCACGTCGGGCAGTCCGCCGCAGAGCACGGGGAACTCCTCGGGATCGAGCGCGGCCAAGGCGGCGCGCGAGGCGGAGGTGGCGCCGGCCGGATCCCGGTGGTCCACGAAGGCCGCGCTGCCCAGGGTGAGCAGGTACATGCGGCGGTATGCGGTGATCGCCTCGGTGACGGTCATCCCCGCGGCGACGCTGTCGGCGAGGGCGGGCTCGACGAGGCGGGCCAGCAGCTGCCGGCCGAGCCAGGGCCGGCCGCCGCGCAGGACGAGGAGTCCGGGGTGGGCGGTGAGCAGCAGGTACAGCGCGCGGAACCGCTGCTCGGTTGCCTCGGCCCAGTCCGTGCCGGCGGGGATCTCGGGGAGCTGTGCGGCCAGGTGCTCGGTGCACAGGTCGAGCAGTCCGGCGAGGTCCACGCAGCGGCGCTGGACGGTGGCGTGGGAGACGTCGAGCCGGTCGGCGAGGGCGCGGAAGCTGAGGCCCTGCGGCCCCTCCTCGTCGAGGATCCGCAGCGCGGCGACGGCGATGGCCCCGGGGGTCGCACGGTCCAGGGCGGCGGATCTCCTCGGCATAGATACACCGTATCATACGACGTATCGACACTTTCGTGTGACATCCATTGCAGCCATATTGCTGGTCATCGCACGACAACCAGCGACTTGCGTTGACACTGAGTAGCCGCCTCGCTGCACTGGTCGCACGACTGTCCCCCCGTCAAGGAGACCCAGTGCCGCCTCGCCTGCGCGCAACGCTCCCCTGTCTGACCGCGGCCGCCCTGCTCGCCCTCGCGCTCTCCCCCGCCCCGGTGGCGGCCGAGCCCCGGGCGACCTCGGACACCCCGCTCGCGCTCACCCCTCCCATGGGCTGGAACAACTGGGCGCACTACATGTGCGACATCGACGAGGCCAAGGTGGTCGCCAACGCCGACGCCCTCGTCTCGACGGGGCTCGCCGCCAAGGGCTACGACACGGTGACCGTCGACGACTGCTGGATGACCAGGAGCCGCGACGCACGGGGCAACCTGGTGGTCGACACCGCGAAGTTTCCGCACGGCATGGCCTGGCTCGGCGAGTACCTGCACGCCAAGGGCCTGAAGTTCGGCATCTACCAGGACGCCGGCTCCCTGACGTGCGAGAAGTACCCCGGCAGCGGCGCCCCCGAGGGCGGTGGGCCCGACCACTACGCCCGGGACGCACGGCAGTTCGCGTCCTGGAAGGTCGACTACGTCAAGATGGACGGCTGCAACCTGTGGGTGCCGGAGGACCGTACGAAGGAGCAGGCCTACCGGGACGCCTACAACGCCGTCGCCAAGGCACTGCGCGAGAGCGGCCGGGACATGGTCCTGTCGGCCTCCGCGCCCGCATACTTCCAGCAGGGCGAATGGGGCGGCTCCGACTGGCACAAGGTGCTCGGCTGGGTCGGCGAGACCGGCCAGCTGTGGCGCGAGGGCAAGGACATCAAGGTCTACAACCCGGCCGCGCCCGCGACCTCCCGGTGGAGTTCGGTGCTCGGCAACTACGGCTACAACCGCTGGCTCGGCCGGTACGCCGGCCCCGGCAACTGGAACGACCCCGACTTCCTGATCGCGGGCGCCCCCGGCCTCACGGCGGCCGAGAGCCGCAGCCAGGTCGCCCTCTGGTCCATGATGGCGGCCCCCTTCATCCTGTCCTCCGACGTCTCGAAGCTGACCCCCGCCGGGCTCGCCGCCCTCGGCAACACCCGGATGATCGCGCTGGACCAGGACCCGATGGGCCGTCAGGGCGCCGTGGTCTCCTCCAACGCCACCTTCGAGATCCTGGTCCGTCCCCTCGCGAACGGCGACCGGGCGGTGGCCGTCCTCAACCGCTCGGCGAACACCCGGGACATCAGGGTCCCGCTGGACGAGATCGGCCTGAGCGACTGCACGGCCGACGCGCAGGACCTGTGGAGCGGTGCGCGCGCCGAGGTCTCCGACGCCCTGACCGGGAAGCTGGCCGGCCACGACACCGCCGTTTGGCGGCTCAGCCCGCGCGGCTGCGCCGAGGCCGTGCCGACCGGGCAGATCGTCGGTGACGGCGTCCGGTGCGCCGACGGGGCCAACACCAGCGGTGTCGGCGCGGTCGTGATGGCCGGCTGCACCGGAGCCCCCGACCAGCGGTGGTTCCTGGGCGAGGACGCCCGCCTGCGGCTGGCCGGCGAATGCCTGTCGGCGGGCGGGAACGGCCTCGTGGAGCTGGCCGACTGCGCGCCGCGGCACAGCGGGCAGCCCGGCCAGAGCTGGCACCACCGCCGTGACGGGTCCCTCGTGGAGGAGGCGAGCGGCATGTGCCTGACCGCGCCCGCCCGGGCCGCCACTCCCGACGCCCCGGCCGAACGGCTGCGGCTCACCCCCTGCGGCGAACACCGGGTCGACCAGGCCTGGTCCCTGCCGGTCTGACGACCCGAGCGAACGGATGACGAACCCGATGCCGCGAAGCGGGCGCCGCCTGCCCGCCGCCCGCCCGGCCGCCCTCGCCGCGCTCCCCGCGGCGCTGCTGGCCGTGATCTGCGCGGGACCCGCGCCCGGAGCCACCGCCCCGGGCGCCGGATCGCCCGCACGTGCCGACGTACGGCCCCTGGAAGGGGCGGCGCATGCGCACACCGGCGCCCCCCGCGCCGCGACCTTCGACACCGCGCCCGCGCGCGCCGCCCTGGAGCGGCTGCTCCCGCGGCACGCCCGGCAGTTCACCCTGGTGCCCGACCCGGCCGCCGGCGCCGACACCTTCACGGTGTCCGGGACCGCGGGGGCCGTCACGGTGCGCGCCGGCACCGGAGCCACGCTGCTCACGGGCGTCGGCTGGTACCTCCAGCACGTCGCCGGCGCCGACATCGGCTGGCCCGGCGACAGCATCGGCATGCTGCCCGCCCGGCTGCCGGCCGTACCGGCACCGGTGACCCGCAGCGCGCAGGTCCCGCACCGCTACGCCCTCAACGACACCGACGACGGGTACTCGGGCCCGTACCGCACCTTCGAGGAACACCAGCGGCAGATCGACCTGCTCGCCCTGCACGGCATCAACGAGGTGTTCGTGCAGGTCGGAGCGGAGTACCCGTACTACCGGGCGCTCCAGCGGTTCGGGTACTCCGCCGAGGAGCTGCGGGCGTGGATCCCCGGCCCCGGCCACCAGAGCTGGTGGCTGCTGCAGAACCTCAGCGGCTTCGGCGGCCCGGTCACCGAGCGGCTGATGCGCGAACGCGCCGAGCTCGGCGGCCGGATCGCCGAGCAGCTGCGCGGCCTCGGCATGACCCCGGTGCTGCCCGGCTACTTCGGCACCGTGCCGGCCGGTTTCGCCGCGCGCAACGCCGGGGCCGCGACGGTCGCGCAGGGCGACTGGGCGGGCTTCGACCGCCCGGACTGGCTGGACCCCGCCTCGCCGGTCTTCGCCAGGCTGGCCGCCGCCTACTACGCGGAGCAGCGCGCGGTGTTCGGGGACAGCACGATGTACCGGATGAGCCCGCTGCACGAGGGCGGCCGGACCGGCACCGTCGACGTCGGCGCGGCGGCGGGCGCCATCCAGGCCGCGCTGCACGCCGCCCACCCGGGGGCGCTGTGGGCCGTGCTGGGCTGGCAGGACGACCCGACGCCGGAGCTGCTGGCCGGCGTGGACACCTCGAAGCTGCTGATCCTCGACGGGCTGTCCGACCGCTACAACCGGCTCGACCGCGAGACCCGTTGGGGCGGCGTCCCGTACGCGATGGGCACCATCTACAACTTCGGCGGGCACACGACGATCGGCGCGAACACCTCGGTGTGGCTCGAACGCTTCGGCCCCTGGCGGGCCAAGAGCAACAGCGCGCTGGCCGGCATCGCCTACCTGCCGGAGGCCACGGGGACCAATCCGGCGGCGTTCGACCTCTTCACCGACCTCGCCTGGGACGCCGGGCCGATCGACCAGCGCACCTGGTTCGCCGGCTTCGCAGCCCGCCGCTACGGCCGCCCCGACGCCGAGGCCGCCGCCGCCTGGGAGGAGCTGCGCAAGGGCCCGTACAGCACCTCCTCGGGGCTGTGGTCGGAGTCGCAGGACAGCCTGTTCAGCGCCCGGCCGAGCCTGTCCGCGGCGGGGGCGGCGCACTGGAGCCCCAAGTCCATGCGCTACCCGGCCGGTTCGGTGCGCAGGGCCCTGGACCACCTGCTGCGGGTGGATCCGGCGCTGCGCGGCTCCAGCGCCTACCGCTTCGACCTGGTGGACACCGCGCGGCAGGCCCTCGCCAACCACTCGCGGGTGCTGCTGCCGAAGATCAAGGCGGCCTACGAGGCCGAGGACCTGGCCCGCTTCCGCGCGCTGACGGCCGAATGGCAGGACGGGATGCGGCTGTTGGACCAGGTGACCGGCTCCGACCCGAACCTCCTCCTCGGGACATGGCTCTCCCGGGCCCGCTCCCACGGCGCCGACCGGGCCGAGCAGGACCGGTACGAGTACGACGCCCGCTCGCTGCTGAGCGTGTGGGGCCGGCGCAGCACCAGCGAGGGCGGCTTCCTGCACGACTACGCCAACCGTGAATGGAGCGGCCTGGTCTCGGAGTTGTACGCCAGGCGGTGGGCGGCCTACTTCGGGGCGCTGGACGAGGCGCTGGTCGCCGGGGCCGCGCCGCGGGAGATCGACTGGCACGCCTTCGAGGAGGAGTGGGCCCGGCGGACCACCCGGCACCCGGACCGGCCGAGCGGGGACCCGTACCGGCTGGCCGCGGCGGTGGCGGCGGCCCTCCCCGCGGCGGCCACCGGCTGACCGGCGGACGCGGCCTACACCACCGGCGGCGGTGGTGATCGCCCGTCGTGGTGATCACCACTCAACCGGTGGAAACTCCGCGCTCGTGCGAGGGAGATCACCGTCCGCGGTTCGTCGCGCGGGGACGGCACTGGGTTGACTGGCCCGTCAGAAGACCAGGGGCGGCCACCGACAGCGATCCGGTGGCCGCCTCTTGCCGATGCCACGAGGCGCGACGCGACCAGGAGTGCACCCGAGCATGTCCCAGACCGAAGACGACCAGACCTCGTACCAGGGGGAACAGGAACGGCAGCGCCAGGGGCGGTCCGCGGGCGCCGGCTCCGCAGCCGCGTCCCTGGAACTCCTGACGCTGCTCGCCGCCGGGGCCGCCGACCTGGCCCTCGACCAGCTGCGGCAGACCGCCGACCGCGCACAGGACGCGCTGCGCCGCGCCGACCTGCGCGAACTCCTCACCGAGGGAGTCGTGGAGCTGCGCAAGCGCGGCGAACTGGCCACCCGCCGGGCCGGCACGGGCGACGAGAACTACCTGGAGACCATGGCCCGCCGCGTCGCGGAGCAGATGACCTCCGAGGGCCGCCCCTGTGCATGACCACACCGGCTTCAAGGAACGCATCGACGAGGTGCTGGTCCGGCTGGCCGACGAGGAGGAGCAGGCCCTGCTCGGCCTGCACGCCGAACTCACCCCGCTCTCCGAGCAGCTGCGCCGGTCCCTGGCCCGCGGCAAGCGGATCCGGGCCGCGTTCCTGTACTGGGGGTGGCGGGCGGCCGGCCAGCCGGACTGCGAGGGGGTGATCCGCGCCGCGGCCGCGATGGAGCTCGTCCACGCGGCGGCCTGCACCCACGACGACATCATCGACGACAGCCGGATGCGGCACGGGCAGCTCACCGCGCACGCCGCCTTCGCCGCGAACGGGCAGCGCTCCACCGCCCTCGCCATGATCCTCGGCGACCTGCTGATGGGGTACGCCGGGCACGTCTTCACCTCCTGCGGGCTGCCGGGGGCCTACCTGGCCCGGACGGTTCCGCTCTGGTCCACGCTGCTGCGCGAGACGATGGCCGGCGAGTTCCTGGAGGTGCTGCGCACCGAGGCGAGAGCGGACCGGGAACCGCTGGTGGCGGAGTCCCTGGAGGTCGCCCGTTTCAAGACGGCCAAGTACACGGTGGAGCGGCCGCTGCACCTGGGCGCCACCCTCGGCGGCGGCTCCCGCGCCCTGCTGGAGGCCTTCTCCGGCTACGGCCTCCCGCTCGGCGAGGCCTTCCAGCTGCGCGACGACCTGCTGGGGACCTTCGGCGACCCGGCACGGACCGGCAAGTCGAACCTGGACGACCTGCGGGACGCCAAACCCACGGCGCTGCTCGCGCTGACCGTGGCGGCGGCCGGACCCGACGACCGCCGACTGCTCGCGAAGCTGGTCGGCAACCCGGAGCTGGGCGAGCAGGAGGCCTCGTCGGTCCGCGAGCTGATGGAACGCTGCGGGGCCAGGCAGCAGGTCGAGGACATGATCCGCGAGCGCATCGGCCGGGCCGAGGCCGCCCTGGACCTCGCCGCGATGCCCGCTGAGGCCCGGTCCGCGCTGAGGGGGCTGGCCGCGACCGCCGCCGACCGCTCCCTGTAGCCGCGCGACCGCGCCCCCACCCCTGCCTCCTCGCCGCGCCGCCGGGCTCGGCCGCCCGCGGCGGCCCCTCCCCGGACCAGGCGGCCGGTCCGCACCCGAAGACACGACAAGGACGACCGACGTGAACGCCAACGCCACCAAGACCGACCCGGCGCCCGCCCGTTACGACCACGCCGCGCTCGACGCCCTGCGCATGCAGGGCGATCCGCTCGCCGACGAGACCGTCGCCGAGATGTTCCGCCGTGAGGAGGTCGGCGATCTCAACACCCTCATGCGGTTCTTCACCACCACCGGCGACAAGCTCCCCGAGCAGCTCCCGCGGTCCGCGCGCGCCTACTTCGAGGCGACCGCCATGCCGCCCAGCTGGGTGGACTGGGACGTGATGGAGCAGGCCCGGCTGTTCTTCATGGACAACGCGGCCCACATCAACACCGGCCTGTCCTTCGCGGCCATGCCCGCGACCTACGCCATCCCCCGGCTGTCCCGGCTGCTCGCCTCGACGCACTCCCTGGCCTACCCCTCGCGGCGGATGGCCAACACCGGGCAGTTCGTCACCTACCTCATGCAGACCAACTCCTTCGCGGAGGGCAGCAAGTTCATCCCCGCCGCGCAGAAGGTGCGCCTTCTGCACGCTGCGGTCCGCCACCACCTGCGCCACGGCGGCCACTGGAACGTCGAGAAGGACGGGGTGCCCATCTGCCAGGAGGACATGATCGGGGGGCAGATCTGCTTCTCCCTCCTCGTCCTCGACGCGATGCACCGGCTCGGCATCCACATGAGCGAGGACGGCGCCGAGGCCTACTTCTACGCCTGGCGGGTCGTGGGCGCCATGCTCGGCTGCGACATGTCGGCGGTGCCGCAGACCCTCGGCGAGGCCCGCGACTACTGCGACCTCTATCTCCTGCGCAACCTCGGCCCCTCGCCGGAGGGGGTCCGCCTCAACGCCCAGCTGATGCGCATGTACGAGGACGTGGTGCCGGGCACCCTCTTCGACCCGATGGTCCCCGCCACCGTCCGGTTCCTCGTCGGCGACACCATCGGCGACTGGCTGGAGATCCCGCGCACCGCCTGGGACACGGCGGCCAAGGCGGTTCCGGTGTTCCTCGGGCTGCTGGAGACCATCGAGGACAGCAGCCCGTACGCGGAGTGGGCGCTCGACAAGGCGGGCTCGCTGCTCTCGGGCTTCGAGCTGGCCTCACTGACCCGGGGCCGGGTGATGCACCACGCCATCCCGGCGGAGCTGAAGGACGACTACGGGGTGAAGGCGCCGCGCACCGGGCGCTGGGTACCGCCGGCGCCCGTGCACTGATTTCCCGTGTGGCGGGGATCCGGCGGGTCGGGACCGTGCCGGACGGGGCGACCGGGTGGCACGCGGTGGGGGTGCACGTCCGGGCCCTGGGCCGAGTCCCCGCGGAGGTCACCCGTGCAACGGCTCCCGCATGCGGCGGACGGGGCCGCCGGTTAGCCTGCCGGGACGAGGCCTGCAATCGCGAGGCGGGGGACCTTCGCCTTCGACCCGCATGGAGGCACGCCGTGCGCCACCCCAGGACCTTCACCCTCACCTGTCTGGGCGGCCTCATGCTGGCCGCTTCGCTGGCGAGCGGCGCCGCCGGCCCCTCCGGGAGCGCCTCCCCGCAGTGCCCGGAGGGCCAGATCTCCCGGGGCGGCACCTGCCTGCCGGGTGACACGGAGGAGTTCACCGCGCGGCAGGTCGCGGACGCGCTGAGGGAGTACAAGCTCACCGCGGCGATGGCCGGGGTGTGGGTCGACGGGCAGCGGGTCTCGACCGCCGCGGCCGGGGAGACCATGACAGGCTTCCCGGCGACGACGGACATGCGGTTCCGCATCGGTTCGGTCGCCATCCCCTATATGACGACCGAACTGCTCAAGCTGGTCGACGAGGACAAGGTCACGCTCGACGACAAGCTCTCGCGCTGGCGCCCGGACCTTCCGCACGCGGACGAGATCACGCTGAAGATGCTCGCGTCCTCCTCCTCCGGATACGCGGACTACGTCACGGACAAGGCCTTCATCGCGGATCTGTACGAGAACCCCTTCCGGCACTGGACCGGCGAGGAGCTCGTCCGCATCGCGGTCTCCCGGCCCATGGCCAGGCCGCCTGGCTCGGGATTCGCCTACTCGCACGCCAACTGGGTGCTCCTGGGCGACATCATCTCCAAGGTGGAGGGACGGCCCCTGGGAGAGGTGATGCGCCAGAACGTCCTCGAACCGATGGGTCTGACCCGGACGGCCATCTCCTCCAGGGCCGAGATCCCCACGCCGGTGCTGCACGGCTTCGACAACGAGCGGGGCGTGTTCGAGGACTCCACCTACTGGGATCCGTCGTGGACGGTGGCGGAGGGGGCGGTGATGACCGGGACGCTGGAGGACATGGCGAAGTCCTTCGCGGCGATCGGCGAGGGGAGGCTGCTGACGCCCGAGTCGCACAGGCTCCAGCTCACGCCGGTCGTCAAGGTCAAGGGGGACGCCTCCTTCGCCCTCGGGCTGCCCGTGGTGAACACCTGGATCCTGCAGAACCCGTCCTTCGCGGGATACGCGGGCACGGTCGCCTACCTGCCGTCCCGGAAGCTCGCCATCGCGACGGTGGCGACGCAGGGTCACGGCAGCACCGTGCAGAACGCCAGCACGAACGTGCTCCAAACGATCGCCGCCCACCTCGCCCCCGAGCGTCCCCTCAGCCTGGGCTGAGGGCACGCCGGGGCTCGGGGGCACGGGCTCTGGCGGGCTGTTGCCGGCGCCGGCTGGTTTCCGTGGCCGGCGGGCTGCGGGGCCCGCGAGCCGTCGTAGGGTTCGCGTATGACTCTCGAAGGCAGGGTGGCCCTCGTCGCGGGGGCGACGCGGGGCGCGGGCCGCGGCATCGCGGTCGAGTTGGGGGCGCGGGGCGCCACTGTGTACGTGTCGGGGCGCAGCACCCGGGGCCGGCGTTCGGAGTACGACCGGCCCGAGACGATCGAGGAGACCGCCGAACTGGTCACCGCGGCGGGCGGCCGGGGGATCGCGGTGGTCGCCGACCATCTGGTGCCGGCGGAGGTCGAGGCCCTGGTCGGGCGGATCGACGCCGAGCAGGGCCGTCTCGACGTCCTGGTCAACGACATCTGGGGCGGGGAGCTGCTCTTCGAGTGGGACAGCACCGTCTGGGAGCACGATCTGGACAAGGGGCTGCGCCTGATGCGGCTGGCGGTGGAGACGCACGCGATCACCAGCCATTTCGCGGTGCCGCTGCTGCTGCGGGAACCGGGCGGTCTGGTCGTGGAGATGACGGACGGCACCGCCGACTACAACGCGTCCCGCTACCGGGTCTCCTTCTTCTACGACATCGCCAAGTCCTCGGTGCTGCGCATGGCGTTCGCGCTCGGGCACGAGCTGGGCCCGCGCGGAGCCACGGCGGTGGCACTGACCCCGGGCTGGCTGCGCTCGGAGATGATGCTCGACGCGTTCGGCGTGACGGAGGAGACCTGGCGGGACGCACTGGTGCGGGTCCCGCACTTCGCGATCTCCGAGACCCCGGCGTACGTGGGCCGGGCGGTCGCCGCGCTCGCCGCAGACCCGGAGGTCTCCCGCTTCAACGGCGGGTCCCTCTCCAGTGGTCAGCTGGCACAGGTCTACGGCTTCACAGACCTGGACGGCAGCCGCCCGGACGCCTGGCGCTACCTGGTCGAGGTGCAGGACCCCGGCCGGCCGGCGGACACCACCGGCTACCGCTAAGTCCTGTCCGGACTTCGACGGACAGGGCCTACCGGGCCGGCGTCTGCGGGGTGGGGCGGGCGGCGAGGCGGTGGGAGAGGCCGTCCAGGATGCACTGGAGGCCGAAGGACCAGATCGTCTGGGGGTGGTAGCCGGCGACCGCGGTGCCGACGCGGTCGGCGAGCGGGTAGCGCTCGGGGTCCAGGGTCCGCTCCAGCAGCGGGGCGCTGACGGCCCACCAGTCCTCCTGGCTCTGGCGGCTGTTGTGGTCGGCGTCGTCGGCCGCGGCCAGGGCGTTGGCGTGGACGAAGCCGAGCAGGTGGGTCAGGGCGGCGTCCATCTCGGTGTCGGTGAGCCCGATCCCCTCGAAGGCCGCCAGCTCGTACTCGTACTTCCCGATCACCCCGGGGCCCAGCGGGGGGCGGGTGACGGCCAGGTCCGCGATCCAGGGGTGGCGGATCATGAGGTCCCGGTTGTCCTCGGCCACCCGGGCGACGTGGACCTGCCAGGGCTCCTGCGGGCCGGCCGGCCGGCGTTCCATGTGCAGGTAGGCGTCGTCGAGCATGAGGTCGAGCAGCTCGGCCTTGCCGGGGACGTACGTGTAGACGGTCATCGGCGTCACGCCGAGCCGCTGCGCCAGCGCCCGCATGGTCAGCGCGGCCAGGCCCTCCTCGTCGGCGAGCGCGGTCGCGGCCCCGACGACGGCGTCCACGCTGAGGCCCTGCCGCGGGCCGCGCCGGGCGGGCTGCGCCGGCTCCCCGGGCTCGCGCCACAGCAACGCCAGCGTGCGGACGGGGTCTCCCGCCCCGCTCCGGTCCTTCACCATGTCCCGGCCTCCCATCTTTCACCGCCAATTGACTACACCGTATAGAGTACAGCGTATAAAATACAGCGTAGAGAGTAAGCCGCAACGCCGCACCTCGAGGAGTTCCGTGCACATCGCCGCCGACAACCACCAGGTCATCCAGGTCCGGGGAGCCCGCGAGAACAACCTCGCCGACATCTCGCTCGACATCCCCAAGCGTCGCCTGACGGTCTTCACCGGCGTCTCCGGCTCCGGGAAGTCCTCCCTCGTCTTCGGCACCATCGCCGCCGAGTCGCAGCGGATGATCAACGAGACCTACACCGCCTTCATCCAGTCCTTCATGCCGAGCCTCGGCCGGCCGGACGTGGACGGACTGCACAATCTGAGCGCCGCCATCGTGGTCGACCAGGAGCGGATGGGCGCGGGCTCACGCTCGACCGTGGGCACCGCCACCGACGCCTACACCATGCTGCGGATCATCTACTCCCGCGTCGGCACGCCCCACATCGGCACGTCCAGCGCGTTCAGCTTCAACAACCCGGAGGGGATGTGCCCGCGCTGCGAGGGCGTCGGCGAGGTCTCCGACATCGACGTGGACCAGCTGGTCGACCGTGAACTCTCGCTCAACGAGGGCGCGATCACCGTCCCCGGCTTCGCCGTGGACTCCTGGTACTGGCAGAACATGGCGAACTCGGGCTTCTACTCCCCCGACACCAAGCTCAAGGACTTCACCGAGCAGGAGTGGGCCGACTTCCTGCACAGAAGCGCGGTGAAGGTGAAGGCGGGCTCCAACGGCTTCACCTACGAGGGCCTGATCACCAAGATCACCAGGCTCTACCTGGCCAAGGACCGCGAGTCCATGCAGCCCCACATCCGGGCCTTCGTGGACCGTGCGGTGATCTTCACCGCCTGCCCGGACTGCCGGGGCACCCGCCTCTCGGCGGCCGCGCTGTCCTCGCGCATCCACGGCGTGAACATCGCCGAGTGCGCGTCGATGCAGATCAGCGAACTGGCCGGCTTCGTACGCCGGATCGAGGACCCCGCCGTGGCCCCGATGCTGGCCAACCTCCGGGGCCTGCTCGACTCCCTCGTCGAGATCGGCCTGGGCTACCTCAGCCTGGACCGCCCCTCGGGCACGCTGTCCGGCGGCGAGGCCCAGCGCGTGAAGATGGTCCGGCACCTGGGCTCCTCCCTCACGGACGTCACGTACGTCTTCGACGAGCCCACCACCGGCCTGCACCCGCACGACATCCAGCGCATGAACGACCTGCTGCTGCGGCTGCGCGACAAGGGCAACACCGTGCTGGTCGTGGAGCACAAGCCCGAGGTCATCGCCATAGCCGACCACGTCGTCGACCTCGGCCCGGGCGCCGGCACGGCGGGCGGGCGGCTCTGCTACAGCGGGGACGTGGCCGGGCTGCGCACCTCCGGCACCCTCACCGGGCGCCATCTCGGACACCGGGCACGGCTGCGGGAGTCGGTGCGCACGCCGCGCGGCCACCTCTCGGTGAAGGGCGCCGACCTGCACAACCTGAAGGACGTCAGCGTGGACGTGCCGCTCGGCGTGCTCACCGTGGTCACCGGTGTCGCGGGATCGGGGAAGAGTTCGCTGATCCACGGCTACCTGGCGGGGCGGGAGGGGGTCGTGGTGGCCGACCAGTCGCCGATCCGCGGTTCGCGCCGGTCCAACCCCGCCACCTACACCGGTCTGCTGGGCCCGATCCGGACCGCCTTCGCCAAGGCCAACGGAGTCAAGGCGGCGCTGTTCAGTGCGAATTCGGAGGGCGCCTGCCCGAAGTGCAACGGCCTCGGACTCGTCTACACCGACCTGGCGATGATGGCCGGGGTGGCCACGGTGTGCGAGGAGTGCGAGGGCAAGCGGTTCACGCCCGAGGTGCTGACGTACCGGTTGCGCGGAAAGAACATCAGCGAGGTGCTGAACATGCCGGTGGCCGAGGCGCACGAGTTCTTCGCCACCGGCCAGGCGCGGGCCGTCCTCGGGCGGCTGTCGGACGTCGGCCTCTCGTACGTGCGGCTCGGCCAGCCCCTCAACACCCTGTCGGGCGGGGAGCGGCAGCGGCTGAAGCTCGCGATCAGCATGGCGGAGAAGTCCTCGACGTACATCCTGGACGAGCCGACGACCGGACTGCACATGGCCGATGTCGACAAACTGCTGGCCCTGCTGGACCGGCTCGTCGACGACGGCAACTCCGTGATCGTCATCGAGCACCACCAGGCCGTGATGGCACACGCCGACTGGCTGATCGACATCGGCCCCGGCGGCGGTCACTCCGGCGGCGAGGTCGTCTTCGAGGGCACGCCGGCGGCTCTGGTCGCCGGGGCGGACACGCTGACCGCCCGTCACCTGCGGGAGTACGTCGGCGCCGGCGCGTAGCGGGGCGGCGGGGGCGGGAAGCCGCAGCGGGCGCCACCCCTGGGGCCTCGGTGCCCGGGCGGGCGCGCGGGCGGAGCCGGGCACCTCGGCCGGCGCCGTGCAGCGCAAGGCGGAGGGGCGCCCGCGTACCGGGCGTACGGGGGCGCCCCGGCAACGCGGCGAGGTGCGGTGCCGGGGCGCCGCGGGCCAGGCGGGACTTCGACGACAGGACCTATGGCAGGCGTAGTTCGCGGCCTTCGCCGAGTGGGGCGAAGAAGCGCTCCACGTCGGCTTCGGTGACCTCGGCCAGGGTCGGCGGGGACCAGCGCGGGGCTCGGTCCTTGTCGACGACCTGGGCCCGGATGCCCTCCACCAGGTCGGGTGCGGTGAGCGCGTTGCAGGAGACCCGGAACTCCTGGGTCAGCGCCCGCTCCAGCGTGTCGAGGGCGGCGGCCCGGCGCACGGCGGCGAGGGTGACCTTCAGCGCGGTCGGGGACTTGGCCAGGAGCGTCTCGGCGGCCTCCTTCGCGGCCGGCTCGTCCCGGCCGAGCAACCGCTCGACGATCTCCTCGACCGTGCCGGCCGCGTAGCAGTGGTCGATCCAGGACCGCCCGTCGGCGAGCACGCCGGGGGCGGGCGTGGCGGCGTACCGCGGCAGCACCTCTACGGCAGGGGCCGTGGCCAGGGCGGCGGTCAAGCCCGGTAGCCGCTCGGCGGGTACGAAGTGGTCGGCGAGCCCGCAGAGCAGCGCATCCGCGGCGCCCACGGCGGCTCCGGTGAGAGCGAGATGGGTGCCGAGCCGGCCGGGGGCGCGGCCGAGCAGCCAGGTTCCGCCAACGTCCGGGACGAAGCCGATGCCGGTCTCCGGCATGGCGACGCGGGAGCGTTCGGTGACGACGCGGACGCTCCCGTGCGAGGAGAGCCCGACGCCGCCGCCCATGACGATGCCGTCCATCAGGGCGATGTACGGCTTGGGGTAGCGGGCGATGCGGGCGTTGAGCCGGTACTCGTCGCGCCAGAAGCCGGCGGAGGCGGTGCTGCCGGCCTTGGCGTCGTCGTGGATGGCCCGGATGTCGCCGCCCGCGCACAGCCCGCGCTCGCCGGCTCCGCGGATCAGGACCTGGCCGACGGCGGGGTCGTCCGCCCAGGCGCCGAGGGCCTCGGCGATCCGCAGCACCATGGGGTGCGTGAGCGCGTTGAGGGCGCGTGGGCGGTTGAGGGTGACCACGCCCGTCCGGCCGTCGACGTGGAAGAGGACGGTGTCGTCGTCGAAGGGGCCGCTGGTGTCGGTCTCGGGTTCGGTCTTCACGGCGATCAGTATGTCCGCCCATCTGCCGGAGTTCGTCGTTGAGGTACTGGTGCAGTTCCTCGTCGAAGACGTCCCAGTCGATCTGCCTTTCGGGGCCCTGGAGGGCAGCCGCACCTTCGGCAACGGGGTCGTCGAGCTGCGCTACGGGCGCCCCTGAGGAGTGTCAGTCGCGGGGGCGGGACCGATGGGTCCGCCAGGCGGCCAGGGCATCGGTACGGGTACCGCCGGGGTGGCGGGCGTGCCAGTCTCGCAGGAAGCGGTTGAACTCGAACTGGGCGCCGACCTCCTGGGGTTCGGCCGCCTGGGCCCGGGTCGCGTGCCAGTGCTCGACGGCCTCGGCGAGGGTGTGCCCCGCGTGTCCGGCGACGTACTCCCGCATGAAGGCGTCGAAGTGGAAGCCGGGGCCGATCTCGCGGACGAAGTACTCCCGCAGCACCTGGCTGCAGCGCTGCCCCGGCGGGATCACCGTCGTCCCGTCGACGGGGGCGGCGAGCTGCCGACCCGCGGGGCGGGGCGCGGCGGGCGCCGCGGGCCCGGGCGCGGGCTCGGGGCGGCCGTCGAGCGCGGCGGCGAGCCGGGCGGTGAGGGCGGCCTTCCCGCCCCGGACCGGCACGCCCATCCGGCGTGCCAGGCCGCTCAGTTCGGCCAGGGTCCAGTACCAGCGCAGCAGCTCCGCGCCGGTCAGCGCCGTCGACAGGAGGGGGCGCCCCTCCCCCACTACATGCGTACTCATGTTCGTATTCTACGAGGCTTCGCCGGCGTGCAGTCGTGTGCGACATGCCGGTGACCAGCCGGGGCGGGCCCGGCTCGGTCTGACAGGCTTTCACCTCAGACCGAGCGCCGCGGCGGCCCCGCCGCACCCGGCTCCGAAGGAGAGTGCATGCCCGCCGACCCGACCGGCCTCGTCCTCGGCGAGGACACCGCCCTGGTCCTCATCGACCTGCAGACCGGCATCCTGGCCCGGCCCACCACCAGGCCCGCCGCCGAGGTCCTGGGGCGGGGAGTCGCGCTGGCCGCGGCGTTCCGCGCCCACCGGCTGCCCGTGGTCCTGGTCAAGGTGGCCTGGTCGCCGGACGGCGGGGACCTCCCCACCGCCAATGTGGACCGGCCGGGTCCGGCGGCTGCGCCGCCCGCCGCGTTCTCCGAGATCCCCGCAGAACTCGCCGCGCTCGGGGACGTGGTCGTCACCAAACGCCACTGGGGCGCCTTCACCGGCACCGAGCTGGACCTCCAGCTCCGCCGCCGCGGTATCCACCGCATCGTCCTGGCCGGCATCTCCACCAGCGTCGGCGTCGAGTCCACCGCCCGTACGGCGTGGGAGCTCAGCTACGACCTGGTCTTCCCGGAGGACGCCACCGCCGACACCGACCCCGACTCCCACGCCCACACCTTCGGCAAGATCTTCCCGCGCATCGGCAGGGTGACCACCACCGACGAGGTCATCGCGGCCCTGCGCCCGTGACCGCTTCCGGCCGGATCCGCCCGTAACCCCCGGGGCTCTCAAGGGTTAGCAGCCCGGGAGACGAGGAGCAGGCATGGCACAGCAGCACACCACGTCCCTGCGGCTGCGCCTGCGGTACCGGTTCGACAACCTGGTGGCGGGGGGAACCGCCCCGCTCGTCGGGTGGCTGGCGGTGGCCTGCCTGGCGGTCGTCGTCCCGGCGAGCGCGGTGCTCGTCTGGGCCGACCGGGCGGCCCCCACGACCCTCTCGGGGCGGCTCACGGCCGTCTGGGTCAGCGTCGGGCAGACCCTCAAGGTCGGGGGCGCGGTCGGCTCCCCGCTCTACGTGCTGGCCTCGGTGACGCTCGCCCTGGTGGCCCTGCTGTTCGTGTCGACGCTGGTCAGCCTGATCACCACCGGCATCAACCAGCGCATCATGTCGCTGCGGCGCGGGCACTCCACGGTCCTGGAGGCGGGGCACACCGTCGTCCTGGGCTGGTCCGACCAGATCTTCCCGGTGGTCGCCGAGCTCGTCGCGGCCAACGCCAACCAGCGCCGGTCCGCCATCGCCGTCCTCGCCCCGAAGGACAAGGTGGACATGGAGGACGAGATCGCCACGGGCCTCGGCGGCACGGGAGTCCGTACGGGCCTCGGCGGCACGGGAGTCCGTACGGGCCCCGGCGGCACGGGAGCACCTCCGGGAACCCGTACCTGGACGGGCGCCACCCGGATCATCTGCCGCAGCGGGCCCACTACCGACCCGACCGTGCTGGCCCGGGTGAGCCCGCAGACGTCGAAGGCGGTCCTGGTGCTGCCCCCCGACGGGGACTCGGGCGACGCCCACGTGGTCAAGACCCTGCTCGCCCTCGACGCGGCGCTCCCCCGGCCGCGCGAGGCGGTGGTGGTCGCCGCGGTCCGCGACGCCCGCAACCACCTCACGGCCAGGCTGGCGGCCGGACCGGGCGGACATGTGCTCTGCGCCGACGAGATCATCGCCCGGCTCCTCGTCCAGACCGCCCGCCAGCCCGGACTCTCCCTCGTCTACCAGGAGTTGCTGGACTTCGAAGGCGACGAGTTCTACACCGCCCCCGCGCAGGGTCTCGCGGGACGCACCTTCGGCGACGCCCTGCTCGCGTTCACCACGTCCTCGGTGGTCGGGCTGCTGCACGCCGACGGCCGCGTCGCGCTCAATCCGGACACCGATGCCCGGATCGGCGCGGACGACCGGATCATCCTGATCTCCGAGGACGACGACACGGCCGTGCAGGAGCCGGCGGGGCCCTGGGTCGACGAGGGTGCGATCGTGACCGCCCGCCCCCGGTCCCGCTACGCCGAACGGCTGCTCCTCCTCGGCTGGAACCGGCGCGCTCCGCTCGTCGTCGAACAGCTCGACGAGTTCGTCAGCCCCGGCACCACCCTGGACGTCGTGGCGCTCGGCGACGGGGCGGCGCGGCGCACCGCCGCCGAGGTCGCGGCGGCGCGCACCCGACTCGAAGTGGCCTTCCACAGCGGGGACATCACCGACCCGGACGTCCTGGCGAAGCTGGACGTGCCCTCCTACGACAGCGTGATCGTGATCGGCGAGACGGACGGTGAGGGCACCGCCCCGGCCGCCGCACCCCCCGACGCGGACCCGCCCGCCCTCGCCGCGCAGGCACGGAGCGGCACGGACGACAGGACCCTGGTGACGCTGCTGCACCTGCGGGCCATCGGGGAGGCGGCGGGCTGCGAACTCCCGCTGACCACCGAGATGTCCGACGACGGCAACCGGCTGCTCGCCCCCGCCCGGGCCGGTGCCGACTTCATCGTCAGCGGTCGTCTGATCAGCCTCCTGATGACGCAGATCTCGGAGAGCGGACATCTCGCGGACGTCTTCGAGGAGTTGTTCAGGGCGGAGGGGAGCGAGTTCTACCTGCGGCCGGTCGCGGACTATGTCCGGACCGACCGGGAGGTGGCGTTCGCCACGGTGGTCGAGTCGGCGCGCCGCCGCCGGGAGTGCGCGGTGGGCTACCGGCTGCGCGACCGGACCGCGACGGCTCCCGCGTACGGCGTCCGGCTCAATCCCGACAAGCGGCAGCGGGTCCGCTTCGGCGAGCACGACTGGGTGGTCGTGCTCGCCGAGAGCTGAGGCACGCCCCTCAGCCGTCGGTCATGCCGACGTGTGGACCTCCAGGGCGGTGCGCACCGCGGATTCCAGGGCGCCCTCGATCCACGCCGGCTTGACGGAGGTGTGGCAGCCTGCGAAGTGGAGGTTCCCCTCCGCCCGGCGCACGTGCGGGAAGAGCTCGGTGTGCTGGCCGGGCAGGAGGACGGAGGCCTCGCCGTAGGCGTACGGGTCGCGCATCCAGGACTGGGTGCGTCCGACGCCGGTGTAGAAGACCTCGATCCGCTGCCCGAACACCTCCTGGACCCCGGCGAGGGCGCGGGGGTAGCGCTCGTCGTCGTCCAGGGAGTCCCACTTCAGGGCGTCGTCCGACCAGCTGTAGGAGGCGAGCACGACCCCGCCGCGGCTGCCCTCAACCGGGTAGGAGGGCTGGAACATGAAGCGGTTGGGGTTGTCGGTGGCCGAGCCGCCGCCGATGACCCCGGCGGCCTCGGGCTGGTCGCGGGTGAGGCTGCGGCAGGCCGCGTAGTGGGCCCGCTGGGCGCCGGAGATGCCGCTGCGCGGTACGGAGGAGTGGGCGCCCAGCAGTGCGCCGTCCTCCGGGGTCTGCCCGAGCTGGTACTTGCGGTACAGGCCGGGCTGCACGGCTTCCAGTTCGCGCTTCCAGTCGGCTTCGCCGAACTCCCACCAGCGGCGGCTGAACTCCAGCAGCACCTTGGTGGCCGCGTCGTAGTGCAGCTCGGTGATCGCGCGCCGCTTGCCGTAGGAGAGCGCGGGGGTGACCGGGATGTGGCGCAGGCCGGAGAAGGGGACGGTGATGATCGCGGTGTCGCCGGTGAAGGTCTCGCGCTGCACGGGGCGGCCGCCACGGCCCTCGGAGACGGTGTCGACGGTGACCCTGCCCTCCCCGTGGGTGATCCGGGTGGCGCGGCGGTCGAGCCGCACGATGTCCCGGACGCGGGCGTAGAGCGCGTCGGCCAGGGTGGCGGTGCCGCCGGGCAGTTCGAAGAAGGCGGTGTCGGGGCTGATGAGCGAGGCCCCGATGAAGCTGTGCACGAAGGCGAGGTGGAGGCGGGAGGTGAGGTTCTCGACGGTTCCGATCAGGTCGATGGTGCGCTCGTCGAGCTTCGCCTCCTCGGTGAGGTAGCGGTACATCGACATGTGGCCGTAGCGCTGGATGACGCGGGCCCAGCCCTCGACGAGCGCCTTGTCCTTCTTGCCGTCGATCTCCTTGCGTACGGGGGCGAAGGCGCTGCGGACGATCTGCGCGGCGGGGATCCCCTCGTAGGCCGCCGGCACGCCGAAGGAGCGGTTGAGGGTCTGCGGTGCGCGCGCGTAGTCGGCGCGGCGGACGCGGATGCCGTTGACGAAGATCCAGGTGCGGTAGGCGGGGCGGCCGGATCCGTCGACGTCGACCAGGTGGAAGCGCCTGCGCTTGAGGCCGAGGCTGTCGATCAGGCCGGTGACCAGCGGGTGGCTGTCGGGGATCCGCATGGCGCCGGCTTCGGCGTACTGCTTGGGGTCGGCGAAGGCCGCGGGGGACTTCTCGTGTCCGCCGGTGCGGAAGGTCTTGATCCGGCCGCCGACGCGGTTGCCGTTGGCCTCGATGACGGTGACCTCGTGCCCGGCCTCGCGCAGCAGGTGGGCGGCGGTCAGGCCGGCCGGACCGGCGCCGACGACCAGCACCTTCCTGCGGGGCATCCGGGAGCGCGGCAGGCCGTTGCGCAGGAGGACGTCCGCGTAGCCGGGTACCAGGGGCTGGTCGTCGTCGCCCCGTACGAGGATGGCCCGGGCGACGGTGAGGCAGGTCTCCCAGTCGGGGCGTGCGGAGCCGGACGGGGCCTGCGGGGTCCCGGCGGACGCGGCGGCGACGCTGAGGGCGCCGGCTCCCGCGACCGCGGCGGTCCCGGCGATGAGCGTGCGGCGCGAGGGTCGGCGGGCAGGGTCCGGAGCGTGCCCGTCCGCCGGGTCGGGGGTGGCGTCAGGGGTGGGGGAAGTCTCGTTGATCATGAAGCAACTCTCCCGGCCCACGGGCACCTTGAACGCCGAAAGCGGCCCGGGCGGGGAACTACCACCCGGACGTGCGGAGCAGCACCGCGCGGTTGACGAACGGGGTTTCGGGTCCGGGCGTGTGCGCTCAGCGGACCACACGCACCCGCTGGCTGGTGAGTTCGTACCGGGCCCCCACGACGGCCAGGGTCCCGGCGGCGACCTTGGCGGCCATCTCGGGCTCGGCGGCCAGCCGCGCGCGCACCAGCCGTACGTTGGCGGTGATCGCGGCGTCGATCCGCTCGGCGCCCTGCAGGCCGCGGTCGATGGCGGGGCGGATCTGGTCGACCAGGTACTGCATGTGGCCCGGGAGCGGCGGTCCGCCCTCCGCGGCCCGCACGGCCGCGGAGACAGCCCCGCACGACTGGTGTCCCAGGATGACGACCAGCGGGATGCGCAGTTCGAGGACCCCGTAGGCGATGCTCCCGAGGACCGCCTCGTCCAGGACCTCGCCCGCCGAGCGCACGGTCAGCAGGTCGCCGAGCCCCTGGTCGAAGACCAGTTCCGGCGGTACCCGGGAATCGACGCAGCCGAGGACGACGGCGAACGGGTGCTGGCCGGCGACGAGCGTGCGCCGCACGGTCCGCGTCTGGTCGGGGTGGCGCTCGTGGTAGGTCCGCCAGCGCCCGTTGCCCGCCGCGAGTTCGCGGAGCGCCGACGCGGGGGTGGTGGGCCGCGATCCGGCCCCTCCCCCGGTGCGCGGAGCCATGGGTACGCGGGAGGAGCCGGCCACCAGCCCGGCGCCCACCGCGGCCACGCCCGTCAGTACCGCCCGGGCCAGCCGCCGCCGTCCCGGGACTTCTTCACCTTCAGCTTCGACGCTCACATCAGGACAAGCTATGCATCTTCCGCTGCCCTGCTCCACAGGACACGGCCTGCGTTCAGCTCAGCTCGGAGTGCGCGCGGGCACCCGTGGGGGTGTCGGTGTCGGTGTCAGGGGTGGTGTCGGTGTCAGGGGTGGTGTCGGTGTCGTGGAGGAATCCCCCCGACTGGTGCTTCCACAGCTTGGCGTAGGCGCCCTCGGTCGTGAGGAGCTCCTGGTGCGTGCCCTGCTCCACGATCCGGCCGCGGTCGAGGACGACGAGCTGGTCCATGGTGGCCACCGTGCTCAGCCGGTGCGCCACCACGAGCGCCGTCCTGCCCTCCATGAGCCGCCACAGTGCCTCCTGGACGAGGACCTCGCTCTCGGAGTCCAGGGCGCTGGTCGCCTCGTCGAGCAGCAGGATCGGCGCGTCGCGGAGGATGGCCCGGGCGAGGGCGACCCGCTGGCGCTGTCCGCCGGACAGTTTGACGCCGCGTTCGCCCACCATGGTGTCGAATCCGTCGGGAAGCGCGTCCGCGAACTCCGTGACGTGCGCCGCCTCGGCCGCCCGCCGGATCTCGGCCTCGGTGGCCCCCGGCCGGGCGAAGGCGATGTTCTCGCGCAGGGTGCGGTGGAACATCGCCGGGTCCTGCGGCACGTAGGCGAGCCTGCTGCGCAGGTCCGCCTGGCGCAGCCGGCTGATGTCCTGGCCTCCGATCAGGATCCGGCCGCCGTCGACGTCCGTCATCCGCAGCAGCAGCCGGGTGAGCGTGGTCTTGCCGCCGCCGGACCGGCCGACGAGGCCGATCTTCGAACCGCTGGGCACGTCCAGGTCGAGGCCCTCGAAGAGCGGCCGCCCACCGCCGTGGGAGAAGTTCACCCGTTCGAACCGTACGTCGGCGCCCTCGGAGCGCAGCGGCTCCGGCGTCACCGGGTCGAGCACCGTCGGCGGCTGCAGCAGGAGTTCGGTGAACTGCGCCGCCTCCGTCATCGAGCTCTCCAGACGGCGGTAGATCTGGTTGAACTCGAACATGATGCGGGTCGCGTTGGCGTAGTAGGTGAAGGTGACGATGATCGCCTCCACCCCGTGCTCCCCCGCGCCGAGGGCGATGGCCAGCAGCAGGCCCAGCACGTTGGTCAGTACGGACAGGGGCGCGACCAGCGTGTCGATGCGCAGGTTGCCGTAGTCCCACGAACGCAGCGTCAGGCGGCGCGACTCGGCGACGCGGGACTGGTGCTCGGCGGCCTCGCGGTCCTCGGCGGCGAACGCCCGGACCGTGTCCATGTTCATCAGGCTGTCGGCGACGTGGCCCGAGACCCGGGCGATGGCCTCCTCGCGCTGGGCGACGAGGGTCTGGCGGCGACGGATGAGCGGGGCGACGCACAGCGCAGTCAGGGCGATCAGTGCGAGGAGGCCGACCACGAGCATCGGTTCGTACTGCCACAGCACGACCGACGCGAACAGCAGCGGTACGAAGCTGCCCATGACCGAGAACGTCAGCGTGTCGACGAACTCCTCGAAGCGGGAGGCGAAGCTGAGGACCCGCTTGGTGAGCGACCCGGCGAAGTTGTCGTGGAAGAACGCCGCGTCCTTCGCGAACAGTTCGTCCATGCCGAGGACGTAGAGGTGCTCGATGCCCCGGGCGTCGAGGCGGTTGAGGCAGTGCAGCCCGATCCGCCACAGCGCCTCCGCGAGCAGCAGGACGCCGGCGAAGGTGAGGACGTAGGGCAGCATCGTGTCCAGGCCGGCGCCGCCGCCCTCGGCGACCTGGCCGACGAGCTTGGCGACGACCAGCGGCGCGATGTAGAAGATGCCGATGTTGCCCAGCGCCGGGAGCAGCATGGCGGGAACGGTGACCCGGCGCAGGCGCGCCAGTTCCCGTCCGTAGTAGCGCAGTGCGAGGAGTACCGAGCCCCTGCTCGGCATGCTGTCGCGCGATGTTGGCGATCCCATCCCAAACCCTGTCTTGTCGGACCAGCAGGACAGGAGTCGGAGTGTCCCGTACGTACGCCGGGGCGGTCCACGGGTTTTCCGGCCGCCGCGGCCCGCCCGGAGCCGTGCCTGGGCGGACAGGTCGATGAGCTGCCCTCCCCCGGCCTGCCGGTCCCGTACGGGGGCGGGATCCGGGTTCGGGGACCGGGCGGGGCGGCCGGACGGATCAGGCCGGTGGCGCCTCCCCGTGGCGCCAGACGGTCAGGCCGTGCGCGGCGAGGGTCTCCGGCAGACCGGCCAGCGCGGGCAGTTGCTCGATGTGGTGGACCCCCGGGGCCGGGGAGCCGGCGAGCAGTTCGCGGGTGGCGTACGAGGCGACCAGCGCGGTGAAGCGGCTCTGCGCACGGCCGGTGACGGCGCACGCGGCGTACGGGCCGGACCGCGCCGGGCGTTCGTGCGCCCCGGCGCGGTCCGGCCCGGTCCGGGTCAGCTCCGGCCGAGGAGCTTGTTCATCTGCGCGATCTCGGCGGACTGGGAGGTGACGATCGCCCCGGCCATCGCCTTGGCGGCGGGGAAGGCACCCTGCGCCTGCTCCGTCTTCGCCATCGCCACCGCGCCTTCGTGGTGTTCGACCATCAGCTCCATGAAGGCGGTGTCGAACGCCGCACCCGACGCGGTCTTCAGCCTGTCCATCTGCTCCGCGGTCATCATCCCGGCCATGCCGTGCGCCGAGTGGTCCATGGCGCCCTCGGCGGGCACCTGCTCACCCCACGAGGTCAGCCACCCGGACAGGGTCTTGATCTCGGGGTCCTGTGCCTTCCTGATGTCCTCGGCGAGCTTCTTCACCTCGGCCGAACCGGCGCGGGAGGGAGCGAGGTCGGCCATCTCCACGGCCTGGCGGTGGTGGGGGATCATCCCCTTGGCGAAGGCGGCATCGGCCGCGTTGTGCTGCCCCTGGCCGGCGGGAGCCGGGGCCTGGGCCGACGCGGCGGCCGACGGGGAGGCGGTGCCGCCGCTGCCGCCCGCGCCGTCGCCGCCACCGCAGGCGGCGAGGACGACGGCGGCCGCTCCTGCCGAGACCACGGCGGCGGCGCGACGGAAGGCGGCGCGACGGAGGTGGGAACGCTTGCTGGTCATGATGCTGCTCCTTGATCCGCGGCCCGGTTCTCGGGCATGCGGGAAGAACGGATGGAGAGGGGTGCCCGGGGCACGGCCGGCCCTCGGCGGAGGGACGGGGCGTGCGGGCGGCTCTAAATCCGCAGGAGCTGTAGTTCGGCGAGATCGGGCGGGGCCCGGGCGCCGGCCTCGGCTGGCGGGTCGGCGGGGTCCGAGGAGGGCATCGCGTACACGCCGACCAGCGCTTCGGAGAGCGCGGGGGGCGTGTACCCGGAGGCGATACCGGCGGCGGCGCAGGTGGCGTCCGCGTGTCCGGAATGGCCCGAGCCGCCGTCGGGGTGCGAGCAGTCCCCGGCCGTCTGGCCGGCGGCGGGAGCGCCGTGGCCCGCGGCCATCGCGTGGTGGCCGTCCGGGGGGAGAGCGGCACGTGCCGGGGCCGGCCCCAGGGCGTGCATGCCGAGGATCCCGGCCAGTACCGCCAGCACCAGCACCTGCAGGGCGGCACCGAGCGCCGAGGGGCGTCGGTGGGTCGGCCGGCGGGTGTGGGTCACGGGGTCATCCTACGGTCCCCCGCGCGCCGGAGCGCTCGGGGCGGCCGCGCGTTACGCCGGGTGCCCGCCCGGCGGCGGGAGGCCGGCCAGCAGCTCCCGGGCCAGGCGCAGATGGCGGTGGCCCGGCTCCAGCAGGGCCCGGGCTTCGCCGAGGGTCCGGGTCAGCAGGGCGCCGGCCTCCTCGGGACGGGCCGAGGAGGCCAGCGCGCGGGCCCACTCCAGCCGGGCGTAGATCGTGTGCGGGTGGTCGGGGCCCATGACCCGGGTGCGGTCGGCCACCAGCGACTCCCAGGCCACCGCAGCCTCGGCGGTGCGGCCCGCCCGGGCAGCGAGGGCGGCGCGGCTGCTGCGGACGGCGAGGGTGTGCGGGTCGTCGGGGCCGAGGCAGCGTTCGGCGTCGGCGAGCAGCTCGGCCAGCTCGGCCTCGGTGCGGGCGGGTTCGCCGGCCCGGTACCAGATCAGGCCGCGCCGGGTGGCCAGCACCTGGGGGTCGTCCGGGCCCTGTACGCGCAGCCGGTCGGCGAGCAGCCGGGCCAGCTGCCGGGCCGCCTCGGCGGGTGCGCCCGACTCGCCGGTGAAGTAGGCCAGTGCGTGGCGGGCGGCAAGGGTGTCGGGGTGGTCGGGTCCGAGGACGGACGCCGCGTCCGCGGCCAGGGCGGCGAACCGCCCGGCCGCGGCGTGCGGGCTGCCTGCCTCGCCGGTGAAGAAGGCCAGCTGGTGGCGGGCGGCGAGGGTGTCGGGGTGGCCGGGGCCCAACCCGTACTCGCGCCGCCGGGTGATCGCGGCGAGGTCGGCCGCGGCGCGGCGCGGCCGGCCCGCGTCCCCGACCGTGATGGCGAGCAGGAAGTCGGCGCCGGGGACCCCGCCCAGCCGGGCCCGGGAGAGCGCTTCGGCTGCCCGCCCGGGCCGCCCCTCCTGGTGGGCCAGCAGGCCCATGTCGTAGGCCTCGGCGGCCGTGACGCCGGCGACGAGGGACTGCCACAGGCGCTCCGGGACCGGGGCGAGGCCGGGGGCGGTGAGCAGGTAGCCGAAGGGCGTGTACCCCTGGGTGTGGTCGCCGGTGAGCAGGCCGCCGGTGGCGTGGACGGCGGTGCAGGCCCAGGTCATCGCGTCGTCGAAGGGTTCCGGCTGGAGGTCGCCGCCGCCGCGCTCCGCCAGGTAGGGGCCGTGCAGTGCGCGCAGCCGGTCGCGGCTCACCGGACTGCGCAGCCCGGCCCGCCGGCAGTCCACGGCGGCCGCGACCACGGCCGCGCCGCGCGGATGGGCTCCGGGTGTCCAGGCGTTGTGCCAGGTCGCGAGTAACTCAGGCCCGGCCGCGAGGACTTCCGCGATGCCGAAGCGCTCGTCGGCCCGCAGTGCCGCGGCGATCCTCGGGTCGTGCGTGTGGGCGGCGGCCCGCCGGCGCTCGTCGGCCGACCAGTGCCGGGCCAGCCGTACCACCTCCGCCTGCCGGAGCACGTCGCGCTGGGTGCGCCAGGCGTCTTGGTCGGAGCCCGTCAGACGGCTCTCCTCGCGGGCGTCGAAACGCCGGAACTCCTCTGTGCGCATGGTCCCCAGCACGATCCGGCGGCCCGGCACCGGGGCCGGCAGCGCGGCCAGCATGGTGGTCGTGAGTCCGTCCGCGCCGAGGAACTCCTCCAGGTCCTCCAGCCACAGCACGGCCCGCCGCCGCGTGCCGGCCACGCGCAGGGCCTGCGGGAGCGCGGCCCTGCCCAGCGGGCGGACGAAGGCGTGCCGGGGGAAGAGCGCGCGGGCCACTTCGTGCGCGAGCCGGGACTTGCCGGCGGTGGACTCCCCCACCAGCAGCACGAATCCGGCCCGGCCGAGAGCCTCGCGCAGCTGGGGTTCGACGTCGCGGCGGATGTACGCGGGGGCGGCGCCCGGCATCCGGGGGCCGTCGGCGGGGTGCCCGTCCGCTGGGTGGGCGCCGGCCGGCTCGGGGCGGTCCACCTGCCGCAGTGAGGGGATCCGGCCCGCGGCGGTGCGCAGCAGTGCGTCGGCTCCGGTTCGGGGGGTGGCCCCGCCTCCGGCCGCCCCGCGCTGCGGCTGCAGCCGCTCGGAGAGGAGCCCGGAGAGGGCCGTGACGGCGGTGACGGCGGCGCCGATGCCCGTGGCCCACGCACCGCTGGTCCAGGTCGAGGCCAGGGCCAGCGCTGCCGCACCCAGGCCGACCGCCCCCGCACAGGCCGGCCAGCCGCGCACCCGGCCGTTCTCTCGTACGAGCAACACCGGCATGCCGCCCCCCACATCCGCGCCCGACCCCCATTTTCACCCGTGCGGGTGAATTCGGTACCCGGGGCGGCGAGATGGCCGCACGCCTGACCGGATGTCAGCGGTCGCGGCCGGGCCCTGGGCCGGGCTCAGCCCTCCTTGACCAGCACGGTGATGTTCCGGTTGCGGATGACGACCCGTTCGACCTCGTCGCCGATCTCGAACTCGCCTTGGACGTCGGTGGGCGTGATGACCTGGGTGACGGTCCCGGTCGGCGCGACCTCAGTCAGCTCCAGGTGGAGCTCCTCGGGGACCGCCACGATCGGTGGGGCCGCCAGGGCCAGTTGGAGTCGGAAGCCGGGAGTCCGGCACGCGCACGTGCCCTTCACCGTGACCAGGCGCCGGCCCTTGCCGCCCCGGTGGGCGGTGGCGGTGAAGTCCTCGGCACCGGCTGCGCAGGCGAATCCGTTCCCGTATGCGGACATGTCTTCTCCCATCGTCCGTTCGCTGGTCGGCTGATCACACGCGGGTCCAGTCTCGGCGCGGTCGGCGGGGTCCGCAAAAGGAGGGCGAGGGCCTTCATGTGTCCGGCCGCGTCTGCCTCGTGCATACGCCGGGGCCGTGGCGGTGGTTTTCCGCCTGTCAGGCCGGGTGGCCGGGCGTGAGGTCCACGACGTCGCCGAGGAGCAGCAGGGACGGCCGTTCGGGGCCCGGCCGGCCGGCGGCGACGGGATCGAGGAGGAATCCGACGTGGTCTCCGCCGTCGACGCGCGTTTCGATCCGGCCGAGGAACCAGGCGGCCGCGTCGTCCAGGATCGGCGCGGACGCGTGGGGCGATCGGTGCCAGGCGAGGTGGGCGAACTTGTCGGTGTCGTCCCCGGTCCGGCTTCCGAAGAGTTCGGCGGTGTCCTTCTGGTCGTCGCGCAGGGCGTGCACCGCGAGGTGGGAGGCCGTCCGGGCGACCGTGTAGGTGTGGTTGGCCTTGGAGAGCCACACCATGTAGCGGGGCGGGTCGATGGAGCACTGGGAGGTGAAGCCCACCAGGCAGCCGGCCCGCCGGTCCCCGGCCGCCGTGGTGACCACGTACACCGGGTAGTCGAGCACGTCGGTGAACGCGTCCAGGTCCGCCACGGTGACACCCGCCTCCCGGTCGCTCACAGGCCCGGCAGTGGGGTGCGCAGTGCGCTGTGGCCTCGGTTCCAGGCCCGCCGGATGTGGTCGGCGAGCCGGTCCTCCACCAGGACGGTGGCCGCGCAGCCGAAGGCGATGTCGGCCTCAAGGTCCGGTTCGTCGGCCAGCAGGCCACCGATCACCTCGTGGCGTACGACCTGTTCGTGGACGGCGTCGGCCTCCACGTGCTCGGCGTAGAAGCGTTCCGCGGCGGGCCCCGCCCCGCAGCGCCGCATGGCTCTGGCCAGGCGCCGGGAGCCGGGTGAGGAGGTGACCTCGACGCATGCGAAGTGGCCGACGAGGGCGCCGCGCAGCGCCCGGTGCAGGCCGAAGAGGGACATCAGGTTGACGGTGGCGAGCAGGGGGGCCGGCGCCTGGTCGAGGTACCGGCCGTAGGTGGGATCCAGCCGGAGGTCGGCCATCAGCTCGGCGAAGAGCCGTGCGTGGATGCGGTCGGCGCGGCCGGCGCCGAACTCGTCGTACTCGATGGCGACCATCGCGGCCTTGGCGCGGCCGGTCAGCCGGGGGATGACCCAGGCGTGAGGGTCGGCCTCCTTGAGGTGGTAGAGGGAGCGCAGGGCCGCGTATTCGCGCAGCTGCCACAGCTCGCCGTCGGTCTGCAGCCGGTGGCTGAGGCTTCCGGAGAGGTCCACGGGCTCGACGAGCAGCGGGGCGAAGGCGTCCTCGACGGTTCGGGGCCCGTCGGCCAGCTCGCTGCGCAGGGCGTGCAGGAACCGGGCTTCCATGCCCTGCCGCAGCCGCAGCAGGTCGGGGTCCCATTCCCGTTCGTCGCCGACCTGGTCGAAGCCCGCGTAGTGCAGTTCGTAGAGGAGGTAGAGGGCGAGGTGCAGGTCCTCGCCCCAGGGGTCGGCCAGCAGCACCGATCCGGGGGCGTAGGCCGGTGGGCCGCCCGACCGGAGGGCGCGGATCACGGCGGCGGACAGCTCGCCCCGCGCCTCGACCAGGCCGGGGCCGGCGGCCGGGGCGGGCGCCGCCTGCGCCGTCGTCGCTGTGGTCGTCGCTTTCGTCGTCGCTGTCGTCGTCATGGTCCGGTGGTTGCCTGCTGTCATCAGGAGTTCCCGTCCTCGTTCGGCGAAGCGGCTCGTTCGCGGGGTCGGTGGCTGGTGTCGCACCACGGGTACGTGCGGCTGCGACGGCAGGCGCACACCGCGACCACGAACCGGTCGGACCGGACGACGGTGCCGTCGTCGAGGGTGATCTCGACCGGGCCCTCGACCAGGACGGGACCCTGCGGGTCCACGGACACCCGCCGGGCGGGGGTCGCGGCGCTGTCAGACGGACACGGCACGGATGATCACCAGCTCTTCCCACTCCTCGTACGGGGCCGCCAGCGCCCGCCGCTCCAGCCAGGCCCGCCGCCCGCGCAGGACGGGGCCCCACGGCACGGCGGTCCTCGCGGTGACCCCGGCGGTCAGTCCGGCCGCCGACAGCCGGTCGACGGTCTTCTCGGCCCCGCACATCCCCGAGTGCACCATGAGCAGGGAGCCTCCGGCCCGCAGCAGCGCCGGGGCCCTCGCGCAGATCCTGTCGATGACGGCGCGGCCGTCGGGGCCCGCGTCCCAGGCCCGCTCCGGCCCGCGCGCGGGCAGCCCGGTGCCCGGGGCGGGGACGTACGGCGGGTTCGTGAAGACCAGGTCGAAGCGGCGGCCGGCGGTGCGTGCCGCGAAGTCGCCGTGCAGGAGGCGCAGTGGCCGTCGCCGGCGCGCGGCGTTCAGGCGGGCCGTGAACAGGGCGGGCCAGGAGACGTCGACCGCGGTGACCTGGGCGCCCCGGTCCGCGGCGTGCAGGGCCAGCGCGCCGGTGCCTGTGCCGATCTCCAGCACGTCCCGGCCGGGGCCCAGGTCCTCGTGGGCGAGTGCTTCGGCGAGGAACCGGGTGTCCGCCTGTGGCCGGTACACACCCGGGAGGGCGATCAGACCCGCAGGCAGCGCGCTCGGGGTGAATGTCGTACTGGACACCGTGTACCTCCGGTTTCGCGTGGGGCCCGCGGGGCCGAGTCGCGGCATGTGACGGCAGTGAGCGCCTGCCCGCACCTCGGCGACCCATCCGGAATCACGGTGACCTTCGGAGGAACGGACAGGAATCGGGTGCTGTCGGCTGTGTCGGCTGTGCGGGTCAGCCGAGGGCCAGCACGACCGGGCCGCCGGTGCGGTCGACGCGGGCCGTCCACTGCGGCGGGAGGCGCAGGGAGCGGGACGGTGACGCCGGGCCCGCGAGGCGACGCCGCCACAGCGGCCGGCCGTCCTGGGTCGCCCTGATCACGGGGGCGGTGACGGTTTCCCCGGAGCGCAGGAGCAGTGGCCGTCCGGCGGCGTCCGTGATCCGGTTCGGAGTCACCCACAGGAGCGGGGCCCGGACCTCCAGTGTAGGCCCGGGCTGCGGCCAGGGCGCACCTTCGAGGTGGGCCAGTACGGGCGCCGCCGCGGCGGCGCCCTCCCCGGCCGCGGTGGCCGCGCGTTCGATGCCGTGGAGGGCGTTGCCGACGGCGAAGACGCCGGGCGCCTCCGTGCGGAAGGAGGCGTCCACGCGGGGGCCGCGGGTACCGGGGTCGAGGGGGACGCCGCCGCGGCGGGCCAGTTCGTGGTCGGGGATCCAGTCGCCGGTGAAGACCACGGTGTCGCAGGTGAGCAGGCCCGTACGGCCGTCGCGGTGGCGGATGACCAGGCCGGTCAGCCGGCCGCGGCCGCGCAGTTCGCCGACGGTCGTCTCCGTGAGCAGCGGAACTCCCGGTACGGCGGCGGCGCGCGGGTGGTGCGTGACCATCGCCGCCACGTCCGTGCCCGTCCCGCGCAGCACGGCGGCGGCGTGGCGGGCCACGGGCTCGGCGCCCACCACCACGGCCCGCCGGCCGACGGGCAGTCCGTGCTCGTGGACCGACCGGAGCAGCTCCCCGGTGGTCAGCACGCCCTGCGGGCGCGAGCCGGGGACGAGCCGGGCGCTGCGCGGGCGTTCCCGGGCGCCGGTGGCGAGGACGACGGCCCGGGCCGTGATCCTCTCCAAACCCGCCGGGCTCGTGGTCTCCAGGGAGAGCGGGCCGGCCCAGCCGGTGGCGGTGACGCCGGTGCGGACGGCGGCGCCGGCGGCGACGGCGGCCCGCACCGACCGCTGCGCGTACGCGGGCCCGTGCAGCCAGGGCCGCGGTGGCCGGCCGAAGCCGCCGTGGTGGAGGTGGAGCGGCATGCCGCCCGCGTACTGCTCGCGTTCCAGGACCTCGACCCGGCCGGCGCCCGCCTGCGCCAGCCGGGCGGCGAGGGCCAGTCCGGCGGGGCCCGCGCCGACGACCAGTACGTCCACCCGGACGTCGGCCCGTGCGCCGCGTACGTCGGCGCGCGCGTCGGGACGGTTCACCGGCGGGCCTCCTCGAACAGGGCGCGCACGGCGGCCCCGCAGTGGAAGCCCTGGCAGCGGCCGCCCCGGGCGCGGGTGCGCCGCCGCAGGCCGTCGGGCGAGCCGGGCGGGACGGTCGCGGCGAGCGCGTCGCGGATCTCGCCGCGGGTGACGCGCTCGCAGTGGCAGACGATCCGGCCGTACTCCGGGTCCGCCGCGATCATCGCGGCGTCGCGGTACGGGCGGGGGAACGCCTCGCCGAGGTTCGGCATCCGCACCGGGTCCGGCTCGCGGGCGCCGGTGACGGGCAGGCCGCCGTCGGCGAGCAGCTCGACGACGTGGGCGGCGATCGCCATCGAGGCGCTCAGGCCCGTGGACCGGATGCCGCCGACGGACACGTACCGCTGGCCGGGGTGCGCGCGGATGGCGTAGTCCTCCTGCCCGGTGGCCGCGCGGAGCCCCGCGTAGACGGCGGTGACCTCCTCGTCGAGGAGGGCAGGCAGGATCCGCCGGCCCTTCTCCCGCAGCAGCGCGAGCCCTTCGGCGGTCGAGCCGGTGTCGGTCTTGTCGTCCAGGTCCTCGGCGGTCGGCCCGAGCATGACGTTCCCGTAGACGGTCGGTGTGACCAGCACGCCTTTGCCGCGGGCGTCCGGTACCGGCAGCAGGATGTGGCGTACGAGGCCGCGGGCGAGTTCGTCGAAGACGATGAGCTGGCCGCGGCGGGGCGTGACGGTGAAGTCCGCGTGGCCGAGGAACCGGTCGATCTCGTCGGCGTACAGGCCCGCCGCGTTGACCAGGTGACGGGTGCGCAGCGGGCCCCGGCCGGTGGTGAGCGTGTGCGGCTCGCCCGCGGTGACCGACCGCACCGGGCAGTTGAGGTGCAGGTGGACGCCGGCGCGCACGGCCTGCGTGGCGTAGGCGAGGGTGGTCGTCCAGGGGCAGATGAGGGACTCGTCCGGTATGTGGAGGGCCCCCAGCACGCCGGGGCCGAGCTCCGGTTCGCGGGCGCGCACCGCGGCGGCCGGGAGGATCCGGGCGGAGCGGTAGCCGCCCCGCACGGCTTTGTCGGCGAGTGCCGGCAGGGCCGCGAGCTGCTCCTCGTTCCAGGCCACGAGCAGGGCCCCGACCGGTTCGACGGGGATGCCGCTGTCGGCGGCGTAGGAGGCGAGCAGCCGCTGTCCGTCCCGGACGAGCCGGGACTCCAGGGAGCCGGGCACGGCGTCGAAACCGGTGTGCAGGATGGCGGTGTTCGCCTTGGAGGTGCCGTTGCCGACATCGTCGGACGCGTCGATGAGGGCGGTCCGCAGGGGGAGGCGGGCCAGTGCGCGGGCGATGGCGGAGCCCACCACTCCGGCGCCGACGACGGTCACGTCGTACGGGTCGCCGCCGTCGGGCAGCGGACCGTACCGGGTGACGGTCATGCGGGGCCGTCGAGCAGGGCGGACACCGCCGTCCGGAACCGTGCGCGGCGCTCGGCGGCGTGCCCGGCGCCGGCTTTCGGTTCGTAGACGGCGGACGGCTTCCACTGCGGGACGGCCTCGTGCACGGTGAGGGAGGGGTCCAGGCCGAGCCGGGCGACGGCGCCCACGCCGAGCGCGGTGGCGTCCGGGAGCGCCGACACCTCGACGGGGATCTGCAGCAGGTCGGCCTGCGCCTGCATGAGCAGGGCGGACCGGGTGAGTCCGCCGTCGACGCGGAGGGCGGCCAGGGGCGCGCCGAGGTCGGTGGCGACGGCGTCGGCGAGCTCGGCCACCTGTGCGGCTATGCCGTCGCACAGCGCGTGCACGAGGTGCCCGGCGGTCGTGTCGAGGCCGAGGCCGGTGACCGAGCCGCGCAGGTCCCCGCGCCACCAGGGGGCGGCGAGGCCGGCGAGGGCGGGGACGAAGGTGACGCCGCCGGCGTCGGGGGCGGTCCCGCCCACGGTGTCGAGGTCCTGGGCGCCGGAGATCACGCCGAGGTCGGTGAGCCAGCGGACGGCGGACGCGGCCGTGTAGACCTGGCCGTCCAGGCAGTAGCTGGTGTCTCCGGCGAGCCGCCAGGCGACGCAGCCGACGAGTCCGGTGCTGCTGCGGCGGGGGCGGGGGCCGGTCTGTGCGAGGAGGAACGCCCCGGTGCCGTAGGTGCACTTGGCCGTTCCGGGCTCGGTGACGCGCTGGGCGAGGAGTGCGGCCTGCTGGTCGACGAGCAGGCCCGTCAGCGGCAGCGTGGGCCCGAAGGCGGTGGTGGCGCCGACCCGGGTGTCCGCGCCGACGACTTCCGGCAGGGGTTCCCCGGTGAGGCCGAAGACGTCCAGGGCTTCGGGCGACCAGTCGACGGTGTCGAGGTCGAGGAGCTGGGTGCGGCCGGCGGTCGCCGCGTCGGTGACGAAGGCACCCGTGAGCCGGTGCACGAGCCAGGCGTCGCTGGTCGTCACGACGCCCTGCCGGGTGAGGTGACGACGTATCCAGGCCATCTTGGGCGCGGCGAAATACGGGTCCAGTGGCAGTCCGGTCCGGTCCTGTAACGCGGCGGCGTGCGGGGCCAGTTCGGCGCAGAGTTCTTCGGCGCGGCGGTCCTGCCAGACGATCGCTGCGGTCAGCGGCTCGCCGTTCGCCGGGTCCCAGGCCAGGACGGTCTCGCCCTGGTTGGCCAGGCCCACCGCGGCGACCGGTTCGCCGGCCGCGGCCAGGGCCGCGCGTCCCGCGTCGAGGACCGAATCCAGCAGCTCGCGGGGGTCCACCTCCACGCGGCCGCCCGGCAGGTACCGGGGCCGTACGGGGGCGGAGGCGGAGCCGATGACGCCTCGTACGGGGCAGACGACGAGGGCCTTGGTTCCCGAGGTGCCCTGGTCCACAGCGAGCACCGGGCCCGTCATCACCACTCCGTCCCTGGTGTCGGCATGCGCGATCGTCTCCCGGAAGCCTTCACCAGCGAACGCGGCCTCGTCAAGATCCATCCGCGCGGACGCCCATGCGGCTGACGCGAATTCATATCTTGTAGGTGGCTTGATCCTTGCATTCGAAAAACTTTCATGACTCGAACGCTCATAGTCACTCTATAGTGATCGCCGATCACCAGGCGCGAAGGCCATGCGATGCGAGGACCGATGACGACGACCACCGCAAGACGCGCCCGTCCCGGCGACCCGTCGACCGGGGCGAGGTGATGGCGGGCAGCGACTTCCGGCCCGTCTACCACCCCGCCGGCCACGACAACGACCTGCGTGTGGCCGTGCAGGACCTGCGCACCGGCCGGTGGCTGGCGATGGCGCACTTACTGGACCGGACGGACGGCTGGGGGCTGTGGACCCAGCGCACCCAGGTGCTCGCCGCGGTCGCCGCCGGATCGGACGTGGTCCAGGCGTGGCGCTCCGAGGAGCCGCGCAGCGTCGCCGCGTCCGTCATGCACACCCGGGTCACCGTCGAACGCGCCGTCCGCGGCCACCGCGCGCGCCACACCCGTACGCCCGAGCTGTGGCAGGAGGCGTGGGCGGCCTGCCGCGACGCCGCCGAGCTGAGCCCCACCGACCCCGTGCCGTGGGTCTGCCTGCTGGCGCTGGCCCTCCTCGACGAGCACCGTTCGATGGACGAGCACCGTCAGCCGCCGCCCGCCCTGATGCTGCCCCGCGGCCCCTGGGGCATCCTCGCCCAGGTCGACAAGCGCGACCCGCACAACCGCGAGGCGTACCACCGGATGCTGCAGTTCGTGTGCGCGGGTGCGCCCGGACCGCTGACCGAGGCCGCCAACTTCGTGCACTGGGCGGCCGGTTCGGCCCCGCCGGAGTCGCCCCTCCACCTGCTGCCGCTCTATCTGAGCGTCGAGCGGTACCGCCGCGAGCGCGGCCAGGAGAAGGCCCTCGACCTCCACTGGGTCGCCGAGGACGCCGTCCGGGACGCCGGCCACGCCCTGGACACCTGGTTCCGCTACAGCGACCTGCGCCGCGCCTCCCAGCTCGACCTGAACCACCTCGCCCACGCACTGTGGGGGGCCCACCGGTTCGGCGAGGCGGCCCAGGTCTTCGACGCGATCGACCGGTACTGGACCACCCTGCCGTGGGCCTACCGCACCCGCGACCCGGCCGACCAGGACCTGGCCATGGAGGTCTTCCTGCGCGCCAGGACCCGCAGCCTGGCGGCCCGGGACTGACTCCGCCGTCCCGCCCCCGCACGCCCCTCGCCACCCCCGCTCACCGTCCCCGCTCGTCACGACCCCACGCCCCCGGAGGTACTCCCCCATGTCCCGAACCGCGCCGACCGTCCGCCCGGACAGCAAGGCCCCGCCCCGGCAGGACGAGGAGGAACGGCTCAGGGAGCTCGGATACCAGCCGGTCCTCGCCCGCCGGATGGGCGGCTTCGGCAACTTCGCCATCAGCTTCTCGGTCATCTCCGTCCTGTCCGGCTGCATGACCCTCTACGGCTTCGGCCTGGGCACCGGCGGTCCGGCCGTGATGCTGTGGGGCTGGGCCGGCGTCGGCCTGTTCGTGCTCTGCGTGGGTCTCGCCCTGGCCGAGGTGACCAGCGCCTACCCCACCTCGGGAGCGCTCTACTACATGGCCGACCGGCTCGGGGGGCGCCGCTGGGGCTGGTACACGGGCTGGCTGAACCTGCTCGGCCTGCTGGGCGCCATCGCCGGCATCGACTACGGCGCGGCCCTCTTCACCGGTGCCTTCCTCAACCTCCAGTACGGCATCGTGCCCACCCCCGGCCTGACGTTCGTGATCTTCCTGTGCATCCTGCTGCTGCACGCCGCGCTGAACCTCTTCGGCGTCCGCCTCGTCAGCGTGCTCAACTCCGTCAGCGTCTGGTGGCACCTGGGCGGCGTCGCCCTGATCGTGGGCGCGCTGGCCTTCATACCCGACCAGCACCAGTCGCCGTCGTTCGTCTTCACCGAGTTCGTCAACGACACCGGCTGGGCCAACCCGTTCTACGTGGCGGCGGTCGGCCTGCTGCTCGCCCAGTACACCTTCTCCGGGTACGACGCCTCCGCGCACCTGTCGGAGGAGACCTCCAACGCCTCCGTCTCCGCCGCCCGGGGCATCGTCCGGGCCATCTGGGTCTCCTGGGTCGCCGGCTTCGCGCTGCTGGCGGGCCTCACCTTCGCCATCCAGGACTACGCGGCCGTGCAGAACACCGCCACCGGCGTCCCGCCGGCCCAGATCTTCATCGACGCGCTGGGCTCCGGCGGCGCCACCGCCCTGCTCCTCGTCGTCATCGTCGCGCAGCTCTTCTGCGGCAACGCCGAGGTCGCCGCCGCGAGCCGGATGGTCTTCGCCTTCAGCCGGGACAACGCCCTCCCCGGCTCCGCCCTGTGGCGCAAGGTGAGCAGCCGTACGCAGACGCCGGTCCCGGCCGTGTGGCTCTCCGTCGCCGTGGCGGCCGTGCTGGCGCTCCCGTCGCTGTACTCCGCGACCGCCTACGGGGCCGTCACCGCCATCAACGTCATCGGCATCACCCCGGCCTACGCGATCCCGATCTACCTGCGGCTGCGCGCGGGGAACCGGTTCCAGCCCGGCCCGTGGAGCCTGGGCCGCTGGAGCAGGCCGATCGGCTGGATCGCCGTCGTGTGGGTGGCCGTCGTCACCGTGCTGTTCTGCCTGCCGCAGAAGTCGCCGGTGACCATCGACTCGATGAACTACGCGGTGATCGCCCTGGCCGTGGTCCTGATCCTGGCCAGCGCCTGGTGGTACGCCGCCCGGCGCTCGTACGGGACCCCGGCGGCCTACGGCAACGCCCGGGAGCAGGCCGAGATCGCCGAGGGCATCGTCTGACCGCCGGTCGGCCCGTCCGCCGGGCCCGTCCGTCCTGCCATGCGCGCCCCGCCGTACCGGGGCGCGCATGCCGTTCTCAGACCAGTTCGGGCTGCGGTTCGCGGCGCGGCTGCGGCAGGGACACCGCCGGGGCCTCGCGTTCCCACCGCCTGGTGGTCCGTACGTAGCCGTAGATCACCGAGACCATCGACAGGACGACCAGCGGCCCGAACACCCACGGGTGTCCCGCCATTTCCGTGGACAGGAAGCGGTAGGACAGCAGGAGCACGACGAAGACCGCGGTGCCGTAGGCGGTCAGCTGCATTCCCTTCCGGTCCCAGCCGTGGTCGAGGGTGCGCAGCGCGATGTCGACGGTGAGGGTGAAGACCACGCCGGCGACGATGTCCGCGCCGTAGTGGTAGCCGAATCCCAGCGTCGCGCCGAGCGTCGCGAACAGCCAGAACGTCCCCGCCCACCGCAGGGCCCGCGGGGCCTTGCGGGAATGGATGAAGATCGCGGTGGCCCATGCCGTGTGCAGGCTGGGCATGCAGTTGCGCGGGGTGAACTCGTCGAAGGGCATCGGCTGCGGGAGGGTGACCGGCGGCGGCGTGTTCGGCCACAGCTCGGCCAGCGCCCACTGGCCGCCGTCGGCGCCGTACGCGTAGATCGGCCCGACCACCGGGAAGACCATGTAGATGCCCGGTCCGAGCAGGCCGATGGCCAGGAAGGTACGTACCAGGTGGTGGCGCGGGAAGCGGCGCTCGACCGCCACGTGGCGAAGCTGGTACAGGGCGACGACGACCGCCATCACCGCGAGCTGGATGTACACGAATTCGAGGACGCGGAAGCCGACGGCCCCGGTGGCCTCGACGATCCGGCCCGCCAGCCATGACGGGTTGCCCAGTGCCTGGTCGGCGGTCGCCACGTACGGGTCGAGCACCGTCGGGCGGGTCTTGGAGGTGATCAGCAGCCAGGTGTAGCCGGTCTTGCGGCCGGTCACGAGCAGCAGGGCCAGGCCGACGCCCTGGAGCAGGAGCGTCCGTTCACGGCCGGTGCGGCGCGTGAGCGCGATGACGGCGCAGGCCAGGGTGACCAGCAGGGCGCCGTTGCCGTACATCATCTCGGCGCCGACGGCCCACCGTACGAGCCAGAAGACGAGGTCGATGCCGACCGCGGCGCCGACGGCGATGAACCGCTGCCGCCAGGTGAGCACCACCAGCATCAAGGCCATGCTGGCGTACAGCACCGTGCCCGACTTGGGGGCGAACACCACCTCGCGCGCCTGGTCGGTGATCGGCCCCGGCACGCCGTAGCCGCGCGCGGCGATCTCCAGCGCCACGAGGAATCCGAGGGCCACCACGCTCACCGCGACCCACAGCACGACGCGTGGTCGACGCCACCCGGCGGGCTCGGCTCCGCCGCCCTTTCGCGAAAACACTCGCAAAACCGCAGATATCAATTTTTCAGCCGATGTTCATATTTTCAACCTGATCATTGTTCGCTCGAACATGTTAGCGGAGCGGGTGGGCCGGTCCGGAAATGCGATGAAGGCCGCCGCGGAGAAACCGGGGGAGCCGCGAGGAGAGCCGGTCGGAATACGGAATTCCGTCACGTCAGCAGAGGGAGTCCCAGTGGTGGAGGGCGTCGAGGGCGGCCGTGCGGGTGGCCGGGGAGGCGCCGGCGGCCGGGGCGAGGAGGTAGTCCGCGACGGGGGTGAGGAGAAGGGAGGTGTCGGGAGTGTGGCCGAGGAGGCGGGCCTCGCCCCAGCTGTGGCGGATGACGGTGCGGCGGAGCAGGGCGCCGTGCCGGGCCGGAACGCGCCGGACGGTGGGGGCCCCGCCGCGGCGGCGGTGCTCGGCCGCCAGCTCCGGGGCGAGTGCGGCGCGTACGGCGGCGAGCGGGCCCAGGGCGACGTGCTGGGCGGCGTGGTCGAGGAGGCACGCGACCTCCGGGGCCAGCCGGTAGGCGGCGACGACCTCGGCGGTCTCGGCGGCCTCGAAGGGCCGGCCGGCGAGGGCAGCGATGTCGAGGAGGTCGAGCGGACCGGGCGGCAGGCCCGGCCCGCCGAGGCGGGACTCGGCCAGCGCGATGAGGCACTCCACCTGCTCGTCGGCGACCAGGAACGGCCGGACGGGCACGCTCCGCCCGTCGCCGGGCAGCGCCGCGGTGGAGACGTGGACGCGGTACCAGGGGTCGGCGAGGGGGTCCTCAGCGGGCCAGTGGAGCGTGACGGCGGTGTGGTGGGGGCGCTCCCCGAGCAGGGAGACGTCGATGTGCTCCACCGGGTGGTCGGTGACCAGCCGGATGACGGCCTGCCACAGCGCCGCCTCGTCGGGGGCGACCAGGTCGAGGGTGTCCAGCGGGCGGAACAGACCGGCCGGGTAGCACCCGGCGAGCGGGAGGCCCCGGATGGCGCGGACGCCGGTGGAACGGGTGAGGCCGGCGGCCAGGCGGGCGTACCGGGCGACGCGCTCACGCGCACGGCCGAGCTCGGCCCGGGCCGCCTCGCCCATCCGGACGCCGTCGCCCGCCAGGGCGGAGAGCACCAGATGGGGCAGATGACGGCCGGCCCGGGCGCGGTGCAGCAGTTCCGCCGGCCCGGCGGCGGGGTCGGTGTCGAGCAGCCGGTAGAGCAATGGGGTGTTCACGGACGTCCGCCTCCGAATATGGTCGGGCCCGGCGCCACCGGCGACCGAGGGGGCGGGCGCGAGCCCGGACGGTCTCCGGCGTGCCCGCGGGCACGGTGCGATTCTGAACCGCACGGTTCAACACCTGGTCACCACAGGCTCAACGGACTCTCGACACCGAGTGCGACGCTGTGGTTAAAAAGGTGACACAAATCGAGACATGGGCGCCTTGCGGGGGCGGGCACCGTGTTCTGGGGGCTGGGGGCAGGACTTGGGCGATCTCCGTTTCTCGTTACTCGGTCTGATGCGGGCTCATCGGGGCGCCACCGCGCTCAAGATCGGGAGTCCGCAGCAGCAGGCGATGCTGGCCGTCCTCCTGCTGCGGCCGGGGCACGCGGCGAGTGCGACCGACCTCATCGCCGCGCTGTGGGGTGAGGAGCCGCCGAGCGCGGCGATGACCACGGTGCGCACGTACGCGTGGCGATGGCGCAAGGTGCTCGACGCGGGCGGCAAAGGGGAGGAGGGCGACGCGGCGGCCGGAGGCGAACGGCCGGCGTCGAGCGTGCTGGTGTCCATGGGCGACGGCTACCGACTGGTCCTCCCGAAGCTCGCGGTGGACTCCGCGGAGGCGGAGTCGCTGGCCGCGGAGGCGGAGCGCACCGCGCGGACCGATCCGCTGCGCGCCCGGGACCTGCTCAACCAGGCGCTGGAGCTGTGGCAGGGCGAACCGCTGGCCGGCGTCCCCGGCCCGTTCGCGGAGCGGCACCGCCATCGGCTGGAGGAACTGCGCCTGACCCTGCTGGAGGAGCGGATCGGGCTGGACCTGAAGCTCGGCCGCCACTCGCGCTGCGTCCCCGAGCTGACCGCCCTCACCACCGAGCACCCGCTGCACGAGCGGGCGTACGGGCTGCTGATGCGGGCGCTGTACCAGGCCGGGCGGCAGGCGGACGCGCTGGCGGTGTACCGCGGAGTGCGGCAGCTGTTCCTCGCGGAGCTGGGTGTCGCACCGGGGTCGGACCTGGAGCAGCTGCACCGCAGGATCCTGGAGGGCGATCCGGCGCTGGCCGCCCCGGAACCGAGCCCGCCGTCGCCGTCGCCCGCGGACGAACCCCGGGCGGCCACAGCCGCCGAGGACACCGGGCAGGGATCCGGGCGAGGCGGGTCCGGGCAGGCCTCCGGTCCCGCGGCGCCCGAACCGGACCGGGACGAGGAGGACAAGGCACGGGAGGCGCCCCCCAGATCTGCGGCGCCGCCGCCGAGACCGGCCCAGCTCCCACCGGACGCCGCCGACTTCACCGGGCGCACGGCCCCGGTCCGGGTGCTGGACGAGGCACTCGGCGCCCCTTCCCCGCAGGCGCTGGTGATCGCCACCGTCGTCGGGATGGGCGGGGTCGGCAAGACCGCGCTCGCCCTGCACGTGGCGCACCGCGTCCGGGAGTCCTATCCGGACGGCCAGCTCTACGTGGACCTGCGCGGCTCCGACCCGGTGCCCGCCGATCCGGAAGCGGTGCTCAGCGGCTTCCTCGTGGCCCTGGGGGTGTCCGGCGACACGGTGCCGGACGGTCTGGACGCCCGCTCGGCACTCTTCCGGTCCGTCGTCGACGGGCGGCGCCTCCTGCTGGTCCTCGACAACGCCAAGGACACGGCGCAGATCCGGCCGCTGCTGCCGGGGACGGTCGGCTGCGCGGTCCTCACCACCGGACGCACCCGCCCCGCCGGACTGCCGGCCACCGTCCACGTCGACCTGGACGTCTTCCACCCCTCCGAGGCCCTCGACCTGCTCGGCCGCACCATCGGAGCGGACCGGCTCGACGCCGAACGCGACGCGGCGCTGGAGCTGGTGGTGGCCTGCGGGTACCTGCCGCTGGCGGTCCGGATCGTCGCGGCCCGGCTGGCGGCCCGGCCGGGCTGGACGGTGGAGACGCTCAGCCGCCGGCTCCAGGTGGAGCGGCGCCGGATCGACGAGCTGCGGATCGGCGACCTCGCGGTGGCTGCGGCCTTCGAACTGGGCTACCGGCAGCTCACCGCCGACCAGGCGCGGGCGTTCCGGCTGGTCGCCTCGGTGGACGGGCCGGACATCGGGCTGCCGGCCGCGGCGGCGCTGCTCGACCTCGACGCGTACGACGCCGAGGACCTGCTGGAGGCCCTGGTGGACGTGGCGATGGTGGAGTCGTCCTTCCCCGGGCGCTACCGCTATCACGACCTGCTGCGCTCCTTCGCCCGGCGGCGTCCGGCGGAGGGGTCGGCCCCCACCGCGTCCGGCGGGACGGCGTCCGGGGGTACGGCGTCCGGCGGGACGGCGGAGAGCGAGGAGGCGGTGGCGGCCCGGGACCGGCTGCTGGACCACCTGCTGGCCACGGCCTGCGCCGCCTTCCAGCACGCGGTGCCGGGCGACCCGGCGGCGGGCGCGCTGGGCCCGGCCCGCTCCCGCGGTGTGGCGCTGACCGGATGGGACGCGGCCCGGGAGTGGACGGCGACGGAGCGGGCCGGCGCCGTGGCGCTGGCGGCCCAGGTCGCCGCGGACGCGGCCGCGGGCCCTGCGGGCGGCACGGCCGGCGGGCCGTTCCCGCCCGACGGCGGGCAGGGGACGGCGCTGCGGGCCGCGATCGACCTGCTGATCGCGCTCACCCCGTTCGTCCTCAGCCCGCCGAGCCGGCAGCTCGCCACCACCGCCGACGCGCTGGCGGAGGCGGCGGTGCGGCACGGCGACGTACGGGCCGCCGGACGCGCGCACTTCCTGCGCGGGAACGTGGCCCTGGCCGCGACCCGGCTGGACGCGGCCGAGGCGGCCGCCCGCCAGGCGGTGGACGCGGCACGCACCGCCGGCGACACGGTGATCCTCCGCCAGGCGCTCAACGACCTCGGCCTGATCTGCCAGTTCCTCAGCCGCTACGACGAGGCGGTGGACCACTACGACGAGGCCCTGGTGCTGGCCAACGCACTCGGGCACCGCTCGGGCGCCCTGATGACGACCGTGAACGCGGCGCTGGCACGGGTGCGCAGCGGACGGGCGGAGGAGGCCGTGGAGATCTGCCACGAGGCGCTCGCCGAGCTGCGTACGCGGCAGGACGATCCGGGGCGGGCCTACACCTTGTACGTGCCGGGCCTGGCGCTGCACGGGCTCGGCCGGCACGAGGAGGCGGTGACCTGGTTCCGGGAGTGCCTGGCGGTGGCGACGGGGGCCGGGCTGCGGGACCGGGCCGCGCACGCGCGCTACCGGCTGGCGGACAGTCTGCGCTCGCTCGGCCGGGCCGGCGAGGCGCTCGACCACGCCGGGCAGGCGCTGGCGCTCTGCGAGGAGCTGGGGGCCGAGCGGGACCAGGCTCAGGCGCTGGTGGTACTGGGCCGCTCGCTGGCGGACCTCGGGCGCGGGGCCGAGGCGGGGGCGCGGCTGCGGCAGGCGTACGGGATCTTCTGCCGGCTGGGGCTTCCGGAGGCCGCCGAGGTGGCCTGTCTGCTGGAGGAGCCGGCGCTGGCCCTGGTGGAGAGCTGCGGGCTGGAGGCGTAGCCGGGGGCGGGGCGGGGCGTAGCCGGGCGCGGGCTCGCGGCTCAGGAGCCGGTGCTGTTCCAGTCCTTGTCGTCGGACGGGGTCGGGGTGGGCGCCGGGGCCTGGTGGGTGCTGACGGTCCCGCCGCCGCCCTGGCCGGTGCCGGTGGTGTCGTCGGCCATCGCAGCGCCGGCCGCGCCCAGGGCGATCAGCGTGCCGAGGCCGAGGCCCGCGACGGCCAGGCAGACCCGGGTGGCGGCGTTGTTGTTCGCGCGGTTCGCCATGACTGCTCCTGAGGGACGTCTTCCCTGGCGGGAAGGGGCCGGTTCCTCCCGGAGTGCTCCGGGCTGATGGCAGGAGCATCGCAAGGCGCGTTCAACAGCCGATCGACGCACGAGCACCGTGCGCCGACCGGCCTCGTCGATCGGGGCGTAGATCGGGGTGTCGAGAGGTGCCGGTCAGGCGGACTCGCGGATGTGCAGGGTGCAGCACTTCACGCTGCCGCCGCCCTTGAACAGCTCGGAGAGGTCGACCCCGATCGGCCGGAAGCCCCGTTCGCGCAGCCTCGCCGCGACCCCGGTCGCCGCCTGGGGCAGCACCACGTTCAGCCCGTCGCTCATCAGGTTGAGCCCAAACACCGCCGCGTCGGCCTCCTCCACCAGCACCGCGTCCGGGAAGAGCCGGCGCAGCACCTGCCGGCTGCCCGCCGAGAACGCGCCCGGGTAGTACATGACCTGGTCGTCGTCGAGCACGCTGAGGGCGGTGTCGAGGTGGTAGAAGCGCGGGTCGACCAGGTCCAGGCCGATCACCGGGCGGCCGAGGAACTCCTGTGCCTCCGCGTGGCCTGCGCTGACGCTGCGGAAGCCGCGGCCGGCGAGCAGGTGACCACCCGTCAGCAGCAGGTCTCCCTCACCCTCGTTGACGTGGACCGCCTCGTGGGTGGTGAATCCGTGGGCGCGGAACCACTCCAGGTAGGCGGGGCCCTCGGCGGCGCGCTCGGCGTTGCGGAACCGGGCGCCGAGCACCTTGCCGTCGACGACGGTGGCGCCGTTCGCCGCGTAGACCATGTCGGGCAGGCCGGGCAGCGGGTCGATCAGGTCGACGCGGTGGCCGAGGCCGACGTACAGCTCGTACAGCCGCTCCCACTGGGCGACGGCGAGGCCGGTGTCGACCGGCTCGGCCGGATCCATCCACGGGTTGATCGCGTAGCTGACCTCGAAGTGGGTCGGACGGCACATCAGGAAGCGGCGGGGGCGGGCGGTGCGGGGCATCGGGGGCTCCGGGAGGAGTGCGGGCGGGGGCGGGACGCGGGCGGCGGGGAGCCGGCAGACGGGCGGGGCCGGTCAGGACGGCGCGGGGCGCTCGGGGAAGCTGCGCAGGCCGCGCAAGGGGCTGGCCAGCAGGACCAGCCCGGCGGACAGCAGCACGCTCGCCATGATCCACAGGGTGGTGCGGGCGCCGAGCACCTCGCCGAGCCAGCCGCCGAGCAGGGCGCCCATCGGGATGGCGCTGAAGTTGACGGTGGAGGCGCTGGCCCGGATCCGGCCGATCATCGCGGGCGGGCAGTAGGCCTGGTAGAAGCTGCCGGCGATGACGTTCCCTGCGATCACCCCGCAGACCGCGACCGACCAGGCCACCGCGCTGACCGCCAGCGGCAGCCGGTCCCCGGCCATCGGCAGCAGCAGGATGAACGGCGCGCCCACCAGCTCGCAGAGCAGCAGCCCGCGGGCCGTCCCGAACCGGCGGGCGATCCGTCCGGCGAGCGCGGCGCCGGCCAGGCCGCCGACCGAGACCACCGCGAAGACGGCTCCGACGCCGCCGGGCGTCACGCCCACGCTGCGGACGAGGAAGATGGTCTGTACGGCCTGGATGCCGTTGAGGCCGAGGTTGCCGACGGCCGCGAAGCTCGCCAGGGTACGCAGGTACGGGTCGCGGGACAGGAACCGGACCCCTTCGCCGATCTCGCGCAGGATCCCGCGCCGTTCGGAGACCGGCGGCGGCTTCTCCTCGGCCCGGATGGACCCCACGCAGACCGCCGCCACCAGGTAGGTCACCGCGTCGGCGAGCAGCCCGCTGACGGCGCCGAACGCCTGGGAGAGCAGGCCGGCCAGGCCGGGGCCGGCGATCTCGGCGGCCGCGTCCCCGGAGCGCAGCTTGACGTTGGCCTCCAGCAGGTCGGGCTTGGCGACCAGGACGGGCAGCACGGCGCTGTTCGCGGTGGACAGGAACACCTTGACGGCGCCGGCCAGCAGCGCCACCACCACCAGCTGAGCCATGGTCAGCAGGCCGAGCCAGCCGGCCACCGGCACGCTGGCGAACAGCAACAGCAGCAGCAGGTCGCAGATCAGCATCACCTTCAGCCGGGGCCAGCGGTCCACCCAGGCGCCGGCCAGCAGGCCGAGGAAGAGCCACGGGACCCAGGCGGAGGCGGTCAGCAGGCCGACCATGAACGGCGAGGCCTCCAGGGTGACGACGGCCACCAGGGCGAGGGCGACGTTGCCGACGGCCGTGCCCAGGCCGCTGGTCGTCTCACCGATCCAGAGCTTGCGGAAGTTGCCCTGCGCCCAGAGGCCCCAGCGGCTCTTGGGCGGCGCGTCGCCCTCCGGGGGCGGCGGCGGCTTCACGGAAGCTGTGGTCATGGCGGGTCACTCTCCCAGCTTGTCGGCGAGCACGGCGGCGATCCGTGCGACGGGCTCCGGCTGCGTCATGGCGCCGTGCGTGCAGGTGATGCGGTGCTGCTCGACGCGGCCGTCGACGTACGGCCGCCAGGCCTCCCCGTAGGGCCAGCCGGCGGGCTTGTCGAGGGTGGCGCCGAAGAAGACGGCGTCGCCGCGGTAGCGGCCGGGGACGTGCTCGGCCATCAGCTTGGCGTTCTGCTCGAAGACGTCGGGCAGGACGCCGGCGGCCTCGCCGAGGAGTGCGGTCAGGTCGGACTGGCCGCGTCCGCCGGCCGGGTCGTAGCCGAGCGAGGCGAGCAGCGCGGCGAGGGTGTCGCCCGGTTCGCCGGAGGCCGGGGTGCCGTCGGCGGCGTACCGGGCGGGGTCGGCCGGGAGGCCGTCGAGGAGGGCGAGCAGGGCGACTTCCCGGCCCGCCGCCTGGAGGGCGACGGCCATGGCCTGGGCGACGACGGCGCCGAAGGACCAGCCGAGCAGGTGGTACGGGCCCTCGGGCTGGACGGCGCGGATCTGGCGTACGTAGTCCTCGGCGATCTCGGTGACGGAGGCGGGGGAGCCCCCGCGCAGGCCGCGGGCCTGGAGGCCGTGGACGGGGCGGTCGGGGTCGAGGTGGCGCAGCAGCCCGGAATAGACCCAGCTGATGCCCGCGGCGGGGTGGACGCAGAACAGCGGGGCTCGGGTGCCGCCCGTGCGCAGCGGGAGGAGTACGTCCAGGGCGCTGGGGGCGGTGTGCGTTGCGTCGGCCGGGGCCGCGGCGGACGGGTCGAGGTGACGGGCCAGGCGCCGGCCGAGGGCGGCCACGGTGGGGGCCTCGAAGAGGGCCCGCATACCGAGGTCGGCGCCGGCCTCGGTGCGGATCCGGCCGAGCAGTTTCATCGCGAGGAGGGAGTGGCCGCCGAGGTCGAAGAAGCCGTCGTCGATGCGGACCGGGCCGGGCAGGCCCAGCACCTCGGCGAAGAGGCCGCTGAGCAGTTCCTCGTGCGGTGTCCTGGGTGCCCGCCCGGTGGTCGGGGCGGTGAAGTCGGGGGCGGGGAGGGCGCGCCGGTCGACCTTGCCGCTCTCGGTCAGCGGGAGCGCGTCGAGCGGGACGACGGCGGCCGGGAGCATGTGGCCGGGCAGCGACTCGGCGGCGAAGGCGCGCAGTTCGGCCTGGTCGAGCGGGCCGTCCGGCACGACGTGGGCGACGAGCCGGGGACCGGCGGCGTCGTCGTGGACCGTCACGGTCGCGGCGAGGACCCGGGGGTGGCGCGTGAGGACGTGCTCGATCTCGCCGGGTTCGATGCGGAAGCCGCGGATCTTGACCTGGTGGTCGGTGCGGCCGAGGTAGTCGAGGTCTCCGTCGCGGGTGCGGCGGACCAGGTCGCCGGTGCGGTACATCCGCTCCCCCGGCACGTACGGGTCGGCGACGAACCGCTCGGCGGTGAGCGCGGGGCGGCCGAGGTAGCCGCGGGCGAGGCCGGCGCCGGAGAGGTACAGCTCGCCGGGGACGCCGGGCGGGACGGGGCTCAGGTGCTCGTCGAGCACGTGGGCGCGGGTGCCGAGGACGCTGCGGCCGAGGCTGGGGCGTCGGGTGGCCGTGAGGGGCTGGGTGAGCGCGTCGACGGTGGACTCGGTGGGGCCGTAGAGGTTGTGGGCGGTGGTCGCGGGGGCCTCGCGCAGGCGGGCCCACAGGGTCTGGCCGACGGCCTCGCCGCCGAGCAGCACCACGCGGGGGGCGGGCGCGTCCAGCAGGCCTTCGTCGAGGAGCTGTTCGGCGTAGGAGGGGGTGACCTCGACGACGTCGACGGACTCCGTGCGCAGGTGGCGGACCAGGGCGGCGGCGTCGCGGCGGATCTCGTCGCCTATGAGGTGCAGTTCGTGGCCGGCGATCAGCCAGAGCAGGCCGTCCCACGAGGCGTCGAAGCAGAGCGAGGCGGTGAGCGCGACGCGGCTGCGGCCGTGCTCGCGTTCGGTGGCGCCGATCGGGCCGGTGGCCGAGCGGTGCGAGGCGAGCAGCGCGGCGATCGAGCCGTGGCTGACCACGACGCCCTTGGGGCGGCCGGTGGAGCCGGAGGTGTGGATGACGTAGGCGGAGTGGGGGGCGGCTGCCCGGGGCGGCGGGTTGTCCGCGGCGGGGCGGTCACCGTCAGGGCGGGCCGCCGGGGCCGCGGCCAGGACGGTCAGGTCGGTGAGGAGTTCGGGCAGGGGCCAGCCGTCGCCGGTCACGGCCAGGGCGGGTGCGGCGTCGGCCAGCATGGCCGCGGTACGGTCGGCCGGGTGTTGGGCGTCCAGCGGGAGGGATGCGGCGCCTGCCTTGAGTACGGCGAGGAGGGCGATCACGGTCTCCGCGGAGCGCGGCAGGGCCAGGGCGACCAGCGTCTCCGGGCCGGCGCCCGCGGCCGTCAGGCGGTGGGCGAGTTCGTTGGCGCGTGCGTTCAGCTCGTAGAAGCTGAGTCGGGTGTCCCCGGCGACCAGGGCGGTCGCGTCGGGGGTGCGGGCCGCCTGGGCCTCGAAGGCGGCGGGCAGCAGCGGCACGGCCGGCGGCAACGCCTGGCTGTGGCCGAGGAGTTCGGCGCGTTCTTCGTCGCCGAGCAGGTCGGCGCGGCCGATGGGCCGGTCGGGGTGGGCGGCGACCGCCGTCAGCAGCCGGCCGAACCGGGTGGCGACGGCCTCGGCGGTCTCCCGGTCGAAGAGGTCGGTGGCGTAGTCGATCGCGCATTCCAGCCCGGCGGGCGCGCCGTCGGCGTCGAAGGACTCGCCCATGGCGATGGAGAGGTCGAACTTGGCCGCGCACCCGCCGACCGGTTCGACGGCGGCCGGCAGGCCGGCCAGGTCGAGCGGGGCCTCGCCGGGGCCGCCGGCCCGGCCCGCGCCCTGGAGCAGCAGCATGACCTGGAAGAGCGGGTGGCGGGCGAGGGAGCGGGCCGGGTTGAGTTCCTCGACCAGCCGCTCGAAGGGCACGTCCTGGTGGGCGTGGGCGTCGAGCTGCGTCTCCCGGACCCGGTGGAGCAGGTCCGTGAAGGTCGGGTCGCCGGAGGTGTCGGTGCGCAGGACGAGGGTGTTGACGAAGAAGCCGACGAGATCGTCGAGGGCCTCGTCCGAGCGGCCGGCGACCACCGAGCCGATCGGGACGTCGGTGCCGGCCCCGAGCCGGGTGAGCAGCGCCGCCAGCGCGGCCTGCAGGGTCATGAACATGGTGACGCGGTGCTCGCGGGACAGCTCGGCCAGGGTGCGGTGCAGTTCGCCGCCGAGCGCGAGGACGACGCGGTCGCCGCGGTGGCCGCTGTCCGGCCGCCGGGCGCGGTCGACGGGGAGGGACAGCTCCTCGGGGAGGCCCGCCAGGGCTTCGCGCCAGTAGGCGAGTTGGCGGGCCGCCGGACTGTCGGGGTCGGCCTCGTCGCCGAGCAGCTCGCGCTGCCAGAGCGCGTAGTCCGCGTACTGGACCGGCAGCGGCTGCCAGTCGGGCGCGGAGCCGCCCCGGCGGGCGGCGTAGGCGGCGGAGAGGTCGCGCAGCAGCGGGTCCATCGACCAGCCGTCGCCCGCTATGTGGTGCAGGACGAGCACGAGGAGGTGTTCGTCGGCGGCGAGCGGGAACAGGTGGGCGCGGAGGGGGAGTTCACGGGCGAGGTCGAAGGGGGCGGCGGCGTACTCGGCCAGGGCGGCCGCCGTGTCGGCGGGCGCGGCGGGGCTGCGGTCGAAGGGGATCCGGGCCTGGGCGGGCGGGACGATCCGCTGCCGCGGCTCGCCGTCCTGCTCGGTGATGAGCGTGCGCAGGATCTCGTGGCGGGCGACGAGGTCGCCGAGGGCGAGTTCGAGGGCGGCCGGGTCGAGCGGACCGTTCACGCGCAGGGCGAGCGGGAGGTTGTAGAGGGCGCTGGGCCCTTCCATCCGGTCGACCAGCCACAGCCGCTGCTGGGCGAAGGAGAGCGGCAGGTTCTCCGGGCGCTCGCGGGCGGTCAGGGCGAGCCGCGCGTCGGCGCCGTCGAGCCGCTGGGCGAGGCCGGCCACCGTCGGAGCCTCGAAGACGTCCCGGACGCCGATCTCGGCCGCGAACACCGTGCGGACCCGGCTGACGAGCTGCATGGCGAGCAGGGAGTGCCCGCCGAGCGCGAAGAAGTCGTCGTCGACCGAGACCTGTCCACTCGCGCCGAGGACTTCGCCGAACAGGCCGCAGAGGAGTTCCTCGCGCGCGGTGCGGGCGGCCCGGCCGCCGGCGAGGAGCGGGAAGTCGGGGGCGGGCAGGGCGCGCCGGTCGACCTTCCCGCTGCCGGTCAGCGGCAGCGCGTCGAGGGTGACGACGGCGGCCGGGACCATGTGGGCGGGCAGCGTCCGCGCCACGAACCTGCGCAGTTCCAGGGCGAGTTCGGGGCTAGGGGCGGCGACCGCGCAGTGGGCGGCCAGCCGGCGGTCGCCGTCGGCGCTCTCGTGCGGGGTGACCACGGCCTGGCGGACGGCCGGGTGCCGGGCCAGCGCCTGTTCGATCTCGCCGGGCTCGATACGGAAGCCGCGGATCTTGACCTGGTGGTCGGTGCGGCCCAGGTAGTCGATCCGGCCGTCGCGGGTGCGGCGGACCAGGTCTCCGGTGCGGTACATCCGCTCCCCCGGCGTGAACGGGTCGGCGACGAAGCGTTCCGCGGTGAGCGCGGGCCGGCCCAGGTAGCCGCGGGCCAGGCTGTCCCCGGACAGGTACAGCTCCCCGGGGACGCCGGCGGGGACCGGGTTCAGGCAGGCGTCGAGGACGTGGGCGCGGGTGCCCAGGACGGTGCGGCCCATGGTGGGGCGCTCCGAGCCGGCGTACGCCTGGAGCAGGGTGTCGACGGTGCACTCGGTGGGCCCGTAGAGGTTGTGGCCGGTGGTGGCCGGGGCCTCCCGCAGGCGGGTCCACAGCGCCTGCCCGATCGGTTCGCCGCCGAGCAGCACCACCCGCGGGGCGGGCGCGTCCAGGAGGCCCTCGGCGATGAGCTGTTCGGCGTAGGTGGGGGTGAACTGGACGGCGTCGACTCCGGCCGTGCGCAGGTGCCGGACCAGGGCGGCCGGGTCGCGGCGCAGGTCGTCGCCGATCAGGTGCAGCTCGTGGCCGGCGACCATCCACAGGAGGCCGTTCCAGGAGGCGTCGAAGCAGAGCGAGGCGGTCAGCGCGGCGCGCATCCGGCCGTGCGTGCGTTCGGGTTCGGCGAAGGTCTCGGCCCGGTGGGCGGCCAGCAGGCCGGCGAGGGAACCGTGGCTGACCACGACGCCCTTGGGGCGGCCGGTGGAGCCGGAGGTGTAGATGACGTAGGCGGCGTTGGCGGCGGTGGCGCGGGCGGGCGGCGGCCCGGCGGGCCGGTCGGCCCAGTGCCGTTCGCCGGCGTCCAGGACGGTGGCTCCGGTGAGGCCGTCCAGTGTCTCGGGCAGCGGCCAGGCGGCGTCGGTGAGGACGGCGGCGGGGCGGGCGTCGGCCAGCATGTGGGCGGTGCGTTCCAGCGGGTACTCGGCGTCCAGCGGGAGGAAGGCCGCTCCGGCCTTGAGTACGGCGAGCTGGGAGACGACCGTCTCCGCCGAGCGGGGCAGGGCGAGGGCGACCACGTCCTCGGGGCCGATGCCCGCGGCGGTCAGGCCGTGGGCGAGGCGGTTCGCGCGGGCGTCCAGCTCGGCGTACGTCAGCCGGGTCTCCCCGAAGACGAGCGCGGTCAGGTCGGGTGTGGCCGCCGCCTGGGCGGCGAAGGCCTGAGGCACCAGGGGCAGTTCGGCGGGCAGCGGCCGGTGGCCGCCCAGGAGTGCGGCGCGCTCGCCCTCGGCGAGCAGGTCGGCGCGGCCGATCCGCTGCTCGGGCCGGGCCGTCATCTCCGTCAGCAGCCGGCCGAAGCGGGCGGCGAGGGCCTCGACGGTCTCCCGGTCGAACAGGTCGGTGGCGTAGTCGATCGCGCAATCCACTCCCGCGGGCTCGCCGTCCGGTCCGAAGAACTCCTCCAGCGTCACGTTCAGGTCGAACTTGGCGACCCCGGTGTCCGCCGGCAGCGCCTCGGCGCGCAGGCCGGACAGCTCCGGCCCGCCTCCGGTGTCGGACTGCAGGACCATCGCCACCTGGAAGAGCGGGTGGCGGGCGAGGGAGCGGGCCGGGTTGAGTTCCTCGACCAGCCGCTCGAAGGGCACGTCCTGATGGGCGTAGGCGCCGAGTCCGATCTCCCGGACGCGGCCGAGGAGTTCGGTGAAGGTCGGGTCGCCGGAGGTGTCGGTGCGCAGGACGAGGGTGTTGACGAAGAAGCCGACCAGGTCGTCGAGGGCCTCGTCCGAGCGGCCGGCGACCACCGAGCCGATCGGCACGTCGGTGCCGGCCCCGAGCCGGGTGAGCAGCGCCGCCAGCGCGGCCTGGAAGGTCATGAACATCGTGACGCGGTGCTCGCGCGCCAGCCCGGTGAGCGAGCGGTGCAGTGCGCCGTCGATGGGCAGGGCGACGCGGTCGCCGTGGTGGTCGGCGCGGGCGCCGCGCGGCCGGTCGACGGGGAGCGTGAGCTCCTCGGGGAGGCCGGCGAGGGTGTCGCGCCAGTAGGCGAGCTGGATCGCCACCAGGCTGTCGGGGTCGGCCTCGTCGCCGAGCAGCTCGCGCTGCCAGAGCGCGTAGTCCGCGTACTGGACCGGCAGCGGCTGCCGGTCGGGCGCGGAGCCGCCCCGGCGGGCGGCGTACGCGTCCGCCAGGTCGCGCAGCAGCGGGCCCATGGACCAGCCGTCGCCGACGATGTGGTGGAGGGCGACGACGAGGACGTGCTCCTCGGGTCCGACCCGCAGGAGGGTGACGCGTACGGGCGGTTCGGCGGCCAGGTCGAAGGGGTGGCGGGCGGCCCGGTCCACCTCGGTGTCCACCGACTCCGGTGCGCAGTCGAGCAGTTCGACGGGGAGGTCCGCGCCGGCCGGGGGGAGGACCAGCTGGTGGGGCTCGCCGTCGTGCTCGGCGATCAGCGTGCGCAGGATCTCGTGGCGGGCGACGAGGTCGCCGAGGGCGAGTTGCAGGGCGGGGCGGTCGAGCGGGCCGGTGAGGCGCAGGGCGAGGGGCATGTTGTAGAGCGCGCTGGGGCCCTCCATCCGGTCGATCAGCCAGAGCCGCTGCTGGGCGGAGGAGAGCGGCAGGCGTTCGGGGCGCTCGCGGGCGGTCAGCGCGGGGCGGGCCGCGGCGCCGTCGAGCCGTTGGGCCAGGCCGGCCACCGTGGGCGTCTCGAAGACGTCGCGGATGCCGAGTTCGGCGCCGAGGATGGTACGGACGCGGCTGAGCAGCCGGGTGGCGAGCAGGGAGTGCCCGCCGAGGGCGAAGAAGTCGTCGTCGGCCGAGACCGGTCCGGTGAGGCCGAGGATCTCGCCGAACAGTCCGCAGAGGATCTCCTCGCGCGCCGTACGGGCGGCCCGGCCGCCGGTGGCCGCGGCGAAGTCGGGCGCGGGCAGCGCGGACCGGTCGAGCTTGCCGTTGACGTTGAGCGGCAGCGCGTCGAGTGTGGTGAAGGCCGCCGGGACCATGTAGTCGGGCAGTGCGGCGGCCGCGTGGGCGCGCAGCGCGGCGGGGTCGAGCGGGGTGCGCGCCACGAGGTAGGCGACCAGCCGGGTGCCGGCGGCGCCGTCGGCGCCGTCCTGGTAGGGCAGGACGGCGGCCTGGAGGACGTCGGGGTGGGCGGCCAGGACGGTCTCGATCTCGCCGGGTTCGATACGGAAGCCGCGGACCTTGACCTGGTGGTCGGTGCGGCCCAGGTACTCGACGCGCCCGTCGGGGCGGCGCCGGGCGAGGTCGCCGGTGCGGTACATCCGCTCCCCCGGCGCGAACGGGTCGGCGACGAACCGCTCGGCGGTCAGCCCGGGCCGGCCCAGGTAGCCGCGGGCGAGGCCCGCGCCGCTGAGGTACAGCTCGCCGGGGACGCCGGGCGGTACGGGCCGCAGGCCGGTGTCCAGGACGTGCGCGCGGATGTTGGGCAGCGGGCGGCCGACGAGCGGGCGCGGGTCGCCGGAGAGCCGGTGGTACAGGGCGTCGACGGTGCACTCGGTGGGGCCGTACATGTTGAGCACGACGGTGTCCGCGGCGGCGGTGAGGGTGGCCGAGAGGCTCTGGCCGAGGGCTTCGCCGCCGACCATCAGCAGGGCCGGCGGGCAGCGGTCCAGCAGGCCTTCCTCGACCAGCCGCTCGGCCTGGCCGGGGGTGACGTCGAGGACGTCGGCGCCGGTGTGCTCGGCGTAGCGGACGATCGCGGCGGCGTCGCGGCGCACGTCGTCGTCGAGGAGGTGGAGTTCGTGGCCGGCGACCATCCACAGCAGCGCTTCCAGGGCGGTGTCGAAGGAGAGCGAGGCGGCCTGGGCGAACCTGAACCTGCGCTCCGGGTGGGCCCGCAGGGCGGCGGCGATGGTCTCGTCGCGGTGGAAGGCGAGCAGGTTGGCGAGGCCGCCGTGGCGGACCACGACGCCCTTGGGGCGGCCGGTGGAGCCCGAGGTGTAGATGACGTAGGCGGCGTTGGCGGCGGTGACGCGGACGGGCGGGGCTCCGGCGGGCCGCTCGGCCCGTTCCTGCCCGTCGATGTCCAGGACGGTGGCTCCGGTGAGCCCGTCCAGTGCCTCGGGCAGCGGCCACGCGGTGTGGGTGAGGACGGCCGCGGGGCGGGCGTCGGCCAGCATGTGGGCGGTGCGTTCCAGCGGGTGGTCGGCGTCCAGCGGGAGGAAGGCGGCACCGGCCTTGAGTACGGCGAGGACGGCGACCAGGGACTCTGCGGAGCGGGGCAGGGCGAGCGCGACCACGTCCTCGGGGCCTGCGCCGGAGGCGGTCAGGCCGTGGGCGAGACGGTTCGCGCGGGCGTCCAGCTCGGCGTACGTCAGCCGGGTCTCCCCGAAGACGAGCGCGGTGGCGTCGGGGGTCGCGGCGACCTGGGCGGCGAAGGCCTCCGGCAGGAGGACGTCCGCCCCGCCCGGCCGGGCGGTGTCGTGCCATCCGGCCAGCGCGGTCCGGCCGGCCTCGCCCAGGACGTCCAGTTCGGCGACGGGGCGGTGCGGGTGCTCGGCGGCCTGGGCGAGCAGGCGCGGCAGGGCGTCGGCGAGGCGTTCGGCGGTGGCCCGGTCGAACAGGTCGGTGGCGAACTCCAGGCCGCCCTCGATGCCGGCGGGGGCGCCGTCCGGGTGGTGGCGTTCGGAGAGGTTGAGGGTGAGGTCGAAGGCGGTGGTGGGCAGCCCGAGCGGCTCGTAGACGGTGCGGGTGCCGGGGAACGCGGGGCCGGCGCCGGCGGTGTTGTCGAAGGCGATCATCACCTGGAAGAGCGGGTGCCGGGCCAGGGTGCGGGCCGGGTTGAGTTCTTCGACGAGCCGCTCGAAGGGCACGTCCTGGTGGGCGTAGGCGGCCAGGTCGGCTTCCCGTACACGGGTCAGCAGTTCGGCAAAGCTGGGCCGGCCGGTGAGGTCGGTGCGCAGCACGAGGGTGTTGGCGAAGAAGCCGACCAGTTCGTCGAGGGCCGGGTCGAGGCGGCCGGCCAGCGGGGTGCCGATGGGCAGGTCCTCGCCGGCGCCGAAGCGGTGCAGCAGGGTGGCGTAGGCGGCCTGGAGCACCATGAAGAGGGTGGCCCCGTGCCCGGCGGCCAGGTCGGCGAGCCGTGCGTGCAGGTCCGCGTCCAGCTCCAGCGGCACGACGTCGCCGCGGTGGCTGGGGGTCGCCGGGCGGGGGCGGTCCAGCGGCAGCGGCAGCTCGTCCGGCAGGCCGGCCAGCGCCTGCCTCCAGTGGTCGAGCTGGCGGGAGAGCGGGGACTGCGGGTCGGTGTCCGCGCCGAGCAGCCGGTACTGCCACAGGGTGTAGTCGGCGTACTGGACCGGCAGCGGCTGCCACACCGGCCCCTCGCCGCCGAGCCGGGCGGTGTAGGCGTCGGCGAGGTCGCGGAAGAGCGGCCGCAGGGACCATCCGTCGCTGGCGATGTGGTGCAGAACGAGGAGCAGCACGTGCTCGTCGGGGGCTTCGGGGCGCAGGTAGGCGTGCAGGGGGACGTCGTGGGACAGGTCGAAGGTGTGGCCGGTCAGCTCCTGCACCGGGCGGTCGGTGACGGTGAGCAGCGGGGCCGGGGGCGCGGGCAGGATCCGCTGGTAGGGGACGCCGTCGTGCGCGCCGAAGACCGTACGCAGGCTCTCGTGGCGGGCGACGACGTCGCCGAGGGCGCTTTCGAGGGCGGCCGCGTCGAGGGGGCCGGTGAGGCGGAGGGCGAGGGTGACGTTGTAGGTGGCGGCGGGGCCCTCGGCCTGGCCGAGGAACCACAGCCGGCGTTGGGCGAAGGAGACGGGCAGGTGCTCGGGCCGGGGCTCGGGGCGCAGCGCGGGCCGGGCCGGGCCGGTGGCGAGCCGGTCGGCGAGGGCGGCGACGGTCGGGGCCTGGAAGAGGTCGGCGATGGCGAGTTCGGCGCCCAGTTCGGTGCGTGCCCGGCCGACCAGGCGGGTGGCCAGCAGGGAGTGGCCGCCGAGTTCGAAGAAGTCGTCGTCGATGGTGATGTCGTCGATGCCGAGGATCTCGCCGAAGAGGGTGCACAGGGCGCGTTCGCGTTCGTCGCGCGGGGCGCGGCCGGTGGTGTCGGCGGCCTGTTCGGGGGCGGGCAGGGCGCGCCGGTCGACCTTGCCGTTGGCGTTGAGCGGCAGGGCGGGCAGGACGACGACGGCGGACGGGACCATGTAGCCGGGGAGGGTGGCGGCGGCGAACTGCTTGAGTTCGGCGTCGAGTCCGGGGTTGTCGTCGAGGGCGGGGCCGTGCACCGAGCAGTAGCCGACGAGCCGGGTGTCGCCGGGGCGGTCCTCCCGGGGGACCACGATGACCTGGCGGACGGCGGGGTGGTGGGAGAGCACGGCCTCGATCTCGCCGAGCTCGATGCGGAAGCCGCGCAGCTTGACCTGGCCGTCGATCCTGCCGAGGAACTCGATCGCGCCGTCGGCGCGGCGGCGTACCAGGTCGCCGGTGCGGTACATGCGCTCGCCCGGTGCGTACGGGTCGGCGACGAAGCGCTCGGCGGTCAGGGCGGGCCGGCGCCAGTAGCCGCGGGCCAGGCCGGCGCCGGCGACGTACAGCTCGCCGGGGACGCCGGGCGGTACGGGCCGCAGCCGGGTGTCGAGGACGTGGGCGCGCATGTTGTCGAGCGGGGCGCCGATGGGCGGCCGGGGGCCGGTCAGGTCGGCGGGGGCGAGGGGGTGGTGGGTGGCGAAGGTGGTGGCTTCGGTCGGCCCGTAGACGTGGGCGAGCAGCAGGTCGGGGCAGTGGTCGAGGACGCGCCGCATGAGGGTGCCGGAGGCGGCCTCGCCGCCGGTGCAGACGGTCCGCAGGGCGCGGAAGGTCTCCGGGGCCTGCTCGGCGACCAGGTCGAAGAGGGCCTTGGTGAGGAAGACGGCGGTGACCTGGTGGCGGGTGGCGACGGCGTGCAGGGCGGCGGCGTCCAGGCTGCCGGGCGGGGCGATGACCACCGTGCCGCCGGCCAGCAGGGGTGTCCACAGCTCGTAGGTGGCGGCGTCGAAGGCGTGCGGGGAGTGCAGCAGGATCCGCCGGTGCCGGCCGTCCTGCCAGCGGCGGTCGGCGGCGAGGTCGACGACGTCGCGGTGGCGGACGGCGACGCCCTTGGGGGTGCCGGTGGAGCCCGAGGTGAACATCACGTAGGCGAGCCGGTCGGGGTGGACGGGGAGGCCCGGGGCGTGCTCCGGGGCGTCCTTGTCGTCGCCGGGGCGGACCACGACGGCGTCGTGCGCGAAACCCGGGTCGGTGCGGTCGGTGAGCAGGACGGGGGCGCCGGTGTCGGCGAGGAGGGCGGCCATCCGCTCCGGGGGCAGGCTCGCGTGCAGGGGGACGTAGACGCCGCCGGCCTTGGCCACGGCCAGGGTGGCGACGACCAGGTCGGCCGAGCGTTCCATCAGCAGGGCGACCGGGGACTCGGGGCCGACGCCGCAGGCGGTGAGGTGGTGTGCCAGCCGGTTGGCGCGGGTGTCGAGCTCGGCGTAGGAGACGGCGGGGCCGTCGTGGGCGAGCGCGACGGCGTCCGGGGTGCGGGCGGCCTGGGCCTCGAACAGTTCGGGCAGCGAGCCGGTGGGGACGGGCGCGGCGGTGGCGTTCCACTCGTCGCGCAGGCGGCCTCGCTCCTCGGGGGCGAGGACGTCGAGGGCGCCGATCGGCGCCTCGGGGGCGGCGGCCGCGGCGGCCAGCAGCCGGCCCAGGCGCTCGAAGAGGGTGGTGACGGTGGCGCGGTCGTAGAGGTCGGCGGCGTATTCGACGGATCCGGTGAGGCCGGCGGGGGCGCCGTCGGGGGTGTGGCGCTCGGTGATGCCGATGTTGAGGTCGAACTTGGCGACCCGCAGGCCGAGTTCCTCGGGCTGCGTCTGCAGTCCGGGCAGGCCGAGTTCGCCTTCCTCGTGGTTCTGGAGCACGAGGAGGGTCTGGAAGAGCGGGTGGCGGCCGAGTGCGCGGGCCGGGTTGACCTCCTCGACCAGCCGCTCGAACGGCACGTCCTGGTGGGCGAAGGCGTCGAGCTGGGCTTCCCGGGCCCGGCCGAGCAGTTCGGTGAAGGAGGGGTCGCCGGAGGTGTCGGTGCGCAGGACGAGGGTGTTGACGAAGAAGCCGACCAGGTCGTTCAGTGCTTCGTCGGAGCGGCCGGCGACGCCGGTGCCGAGGGGGATGTCGGTGCCCGCGCCGAGCCGGGTGAACAGTGCGGCGAGTCCGGCTTGGAGTACGCAGAACAGGGTGGCGCGGTGCCGGCGTGCCAGGTCGGCCAGTGCGGCGTGCAGTTCGGGGCCGTAGCCGAACGCGACGGCGTCGGCGGCGCCAGTCGGGGCGGGCGGCCGGGGGCGGTCCGTCGGCAGCTCCAGTTCCTCGGGCAGGCCGGCCAGGGCCTCGCGCCAGTGGTCGAGTTGCCGGCTCAGCACGCTGCCGGGGTCGCTCTCGTCGCCGAGCAGTTCGCGCTGCCAGAGCGCGTAGTCGGCGTACTGGACCGGCAGCGGCTCCCACGCGGGGGTGCGGCCGGCGCGGCGGGCGGCGTAGGCGGTGGCGAGGTCGCGCAGCAGCGGGCCGAGTGACCAGCCGTCGCCGGCGATGTGGTGCAGCACGACGAGGAGCACGTGCTCGGCCGGGGTGAGCGAGAAGACCGTGACCCGGATGGGCAGTTCGGCACTCAGGTCGAAGGTGCGGGCGGCGGCCCGGTCCCGCAGGGCGGGGTACTCGCCCGGTGCGCAGTCCACCGTGTCGAAGGCGATCTCCGCCTCCGCGGACGGCAGGATCCGCTGCACCGGGACTCCCCCGGCGACCGGGAACACCGTGCGCAGGGCCTCGTGCCGGGCGACCACGTCCGCCGTCGCGGCGCGCAGCGCCCCGGTGTCGAGCGTGCCGCGCAGGCGGACCGCGAACGGCAGGTTGTAGAGCGCGGTCGGCCCTTCGATCTGGTCGATCAGCCAGAGACGCTGTTGTGCGTACGAAACCGGGATCACGGTGCTTCCTCTGCTCACGTCACGGCGTGGATGGTCAGGCGGGGACTGCGGTCGTCGGGCGCACGGTGGGACGGCAGTCGGAGAGGTCCACGGGGCGGCCCATCGCGACGGCGATCTTCCGGTCGCCGCAGAAGGGGTCGCGGCCGTGTGCGCAGAGCACGTTGTCGACCAGCATCACGTCGCCGACCTGCCAGGTCTCGCGGACGGTGGCGGCGTCGTAGGCCGCGTTGAGGGCGTCCACGTCCTCGCGGGAGAGCGGTGCGCCGTCGCCGAAGCCGGTGTTGAAGGGGAGGCCTTCGGGGCCGAACTCCTCGGCCATGGCCTCACGGATGTCCGGGTCGAGGGACCACTCGTTCCAGAAGGCCAGGTGGTTGAACCAGACCTCCTCGCCGGTCTGCGGGTGGTGGATCGTGGCCGAACGCAGCTGGCTGGTGCGCAGGTTGCCGTCGGGCTGCCACTCCCAGGCGATGCCGTTCTCCCGGCAGTACCGCTCGACGCCGGCGCGGTCCTCGGTGCCGAAGGCGGTGCGCCAGCCGAGGGAGATGTAGTCCGAGTAGGTGCGGGTGAGCGTCCAGCCGGAGGCCCGGCCCCGCTCGGCCAGGTGGTCGGGGAGGGCGGCGAGGACCTTGCGGACGTCGGCGGTGGGGGTGGCCCCGCCGGTCGTGGGGGCGGTCAGGCAGGCGAACAGCAGCCGGCCGGGGAAGGTCAGGGTGTAGCTGTTCTCGTTGTGCATCCGGATGGACTGGGCGGGCGGCAGGTCGGTGGAGGAGAAGACGCCGTCGCCGAAGTCGCTGCGCGGGGTGGCCTTCTCCCGGTACGGGGTGGGTTCGGGGATGAGCACGTCGCGGACGGCGGCGACGTCGGCGGCCTGCGCCACCGGCAGTCCGCGCAGGAAGATCGCGCCGTGCTCGTGCAGGGCGGCGCTCAGCGCGGTCTCGTTCTCGCGCAGCCACGCGCACGCCTCGGCGAGGTCGGTGGTGGCCGGCACGCGGGTGAGGGCGGGGCGGCCGGGGTTCAGCTCCCACTTCGGCATGGCGGCGCTCACCGCTGGTCGAGTGTGGCGAGCAGGCTCGCGGGGCGGATGTCGGTCCAGTTGGCCTCGATCCAGTCGAGGCACTCCTGGCGGGAGGCCTCACCGTGGACGGTGGTCCAGCCGGCCGGCACGTCGATCCAGACCGGCCAGAGCGAGTGCTGGTTCTCGTCGTTGACCAGGACCAGGTAGCCGGAGTTGTCGTCCTCGAACGGATTGCTCATGGTGGTCTCCGTAGGGTGAAAGGTGCTCTGGGGTGCGATTCGAAGGTATGGGCGCCGGACCGCTCCGAGCGGCACAAGTTCCGGCAGGTGAGCGGCAGTTGCGGCACTGCCGGATCCCGCTCAGCGGGGGGTGAGGCGGACCGGGAGGTGGTCCAGGCCGAAGTTGATGATCGAGCGGTTGTAGGTGACGGGCCCGGTCGGCTCGATGACGGCGGCCTTCTCCAGTGCGGCCGCGTAGAGCGCGCTCAGCTCGGCCTTGGCCAGCGGCGCGCCGATGCAGTAGTGGGCACCGAGGCCCAGCGCCAGGTGCTTGTTGGGCGAGCGGTCGAGCCGGATCTCCTCGGGCCGGTCGAAGGCCTCCGGGTCCCGGTCGGCGGACCACACCCACACCGCGACCCGGTCGCCGCGGCGGATCCGCCGTCCTGCGAGCTCGATGTCCCGGGTGGCGGTGCGCAGCGTGTGCAGGCCCACCGAGGTCCAGCGCAGGAGTTCGTCGACGGCGGAGTCCATGGACACCTCGCCCTGTTGCAGCTTCCGCCACAGGTCGGGGCGCTGGACCAGGGTGTGCAGGCCCATGGCGGCCGTGTGGCGGACCGTCTGGACACCGCCCACCACGATGTTGTCCAGGTTGAGCACGACGTCCTCGATCGGCAGCAGCCGCCCGCCGACCTTGTACGTGGCCATCATGGAGATCAGGTCGTCGCGCGGGTCGGAGCGGCGCAGCATCACCTGGTGCATCAGGTAGGGGATCAACTTCTGGTGACCGGCGCGCCGTTCCTCGGGGGTGCGGCCGAGGAAGGCGACGTCGCAGACGCGGACCACCATGTCGCGGTCCTTCTCGGGGACGTCCAGCAGGTCGCACATGACCGCGAGCGGGAGGGCCGAGACCACGTCGACGAGGTCCACGTCGCCCTGCTCCACTGCCCGGTCGAAGAGCTCGCCGGCCCGTTCGGTGATCGAGCGGGCGGCGCCGCGCACCCCGCCCTTGGAGAAGAACGGGTTCGCGGGGGCGCGTAGTTCGCGGTGGCGGGGCGGATCGGTGAGGGCCATCATCCGGCCCGAGCCGACGGGCACGTTGCCCTCCCCCGCACCGAGCAGCGAGCCGGACTCCGAGCTGAACACGGCCGCGTTGCGCAGTACGTCCGCCGACTCCCGGTAGGTGAGGACCGACCAGACCGGACCGTCGTCGACGGTCTCGGTGCGGTGGACGGGCGCCTCGCGGCGCAGCTCGGCGATCAGGGCCGGGGTGTCGGGGCGGGCCCACAGGTCGGGGTCGGTGAGGTCGACGGCGGCGGCGGTGCTGGCGGCGGTGGCCGCGGTGGCGGCGGTGGTGGTCGGCATCACTGCTCCCTGGGGGCGTGGCGGGGCGCGGCGGGCATCTGGCGGTCCGCCGGAGGAGGAGTCGGGTGAGAGACCGGGTGAGGGGCCGGGTGAGGGGTCAGGAGGGACGTCAGCAGGTCGGCCGGTCCGGGACGGTCCACGGTGGCGAGCAGGTGCCCGCCGGGGACGACGCGGTGGCCGAAGGCTCCGCGGGTGTGGGCGGCCCAGCCGGTGAGGCCGGTGGTGGCGAGCATCGGGTCGTCGGCGCCGGCCAGGGCGTGGATCGCGGAGCCGATCGGCGCGTGCGGGCGGTGGCGGTAGGTGGCGCTGACGGCGAGGTCGGCGCGGAGGGCACCGAGGGCGAGCTCGGCCAGGTCCGGATGGGCCCGGACCGAGTCCTCCAGTCCGGTGAGCCGCAGGAGTTCGGGCGCCTCCAGGTCCCTGGTCTCGCGTTCGCTCCACTCGGCGGGGCTGGGCGCGCCCACGGCGACCACCAGTTCGGGGCGGCGGTCGGCGGGCAGCGCGCGGGCGACCTCGTAGGCGAGCAGGGCGCCGAAGCTCTGTCCGTAGAAGGCGAACCGGCCGCCCTCGCCGCCGGTCAGGTGCGGGGCCAGCGCCTCGGTGACGGCCGCCGCCAGGGTGTCGAAGTCGGGCGGCATGGGGTGCCGGCTGCGGCCGCCCCGGGCCGGCGGGCGCAGCGCCCAGACCTCGGCCACGGGGGCCAGGGCGCGGGCGAGCGGCGTGTAGGCCGTGGCGTCGCCGCCGGCCTGCGGGAAGCAGAACAGCCGTACGGGCCGGTGGTGCTGGGGCGCGGGGACGAACAGCCAGTCCCCCTCGACCCGGGGGCGGGCGGTCCGCGCGGCGGCAGGGGTGGCAGTGGGGGCAGTGGTCATCGGACGGCCTCGCGGCGGGCGGTGAGGACGGGACGGGCCGCGGCCGGGCCGGCCGCGGCGGCGCGCCGGACCGCGGCGGTGAAGCCGGCCAGGTCGGCGGCGTCCAGCAGGTCGCGGAGCTGGAGTTCCACGTTGAGCTTGCGGCGCAGCAGGTGGACGACCCGCAGGGCGGCGAGCGAGTGGCCGCCGAGGGAGAGGAAGTCGTCGGTCCGCTCGACCTCGGGCACGCCGAGCACGGTGCGCCAGACCTCGGCGACCTGCTCGTCCACCCCGCCCCGCTCGTCCATTCCGCCCTGCGCGGTCGGCTCGGCCGCGGCCGGCGCTGCCGCCGGGGCGGGCAGGGCCGAGTGGTCCACCTTTCCGTTGGGGGTGAGCGGCAGGGCGTCCAGGACGCTCACGGTGGACGGCACCAGGTGGGCGGGCAGGGTACGGCGCAGCTCGGACAGCAGGTCGGCGGGGCGGAGGGCCGCTGCGGTGACGTAGCCGGCCAGCCGGTGGTCCCCGGGCGCGGCCTCGTACAACCTGACGGCGGCAGCGGTGACCCCGGCGACGGCGCCCAGCGCGTACTCGATCTCGCCGAGCTCGATCCGGAAGCCGCGCAGCTTGACCTGGCGGTCGACCCGGCCGACGTACTCCAGCAGGCCTTCGGCGGAGCGGCGCGCCTGGTCGCCGGTGCGGTACATGCGGGCGCCCGGCTCCGGCGCGAACGGGTCGGCGAGGAACCGGCCCGCGGTCAGGCCGGGGTGGCCCGGGTAGCCGTGCGCGAGGCCGGGCCCGGCCAGGTACAGCTCGCCGACCGCGCCGGCCGCCGTCACGGCGGCGAGGCGGGCGTCCAGCAGGTAGGCGCGGACGCCGGGCAGCGGTTCGCCCAGGTGCGGGCCGGAGCCGGCGATCGGGGTGGTGAGGGCGTCGACGGTGCACTCGGTGGGGCCGTACAGGTTGAGGGCGTCGATCCGGGCGTCGGCCAGTTCGCGCCAGGTCCGGGCGGGGACCGGCTCGCCGCCCATGAACAGGCGCGGAACGCGGGCGCCGGCCAGGGGCTCGCGGAGCAGCTGCCAGTGCGAGGGGGTCAGGTCGAGCTCGGTGACGCCGTGTTCGGCGAGCAGCCGCACGAGGCGGGCCGGTTCGGCCCGCTGCGCGTCGTCGATCACCACCAGCGTGTCGCCCCGGCAGATCCGGATCCACTGCTGGACGGAGGCGTCGAAGGAGACGCTGGCGTTCCAGGCGACGACGCCGGGCTCCGGTCGGTAGGCGCCGCTGAGTTCCAGGGCGGCGGCGAGGCCGGCCACGGCGCGGTGCGGGACCTCCACGCCCTTGGGGCGGCCGGTGGAGCCGGAGGTGTAGATGACGTAGGCGGAGTCGAGCGGGTGCGGTACGTACTCGGGCGCCCGGTCCTCGTCGGTGTGGGCATCGGCGTCTGCGTGTGCGCCGGGCCGGAGCACCGGTACGCCGGCCGGTACGGGAGGCGCGGCGTCGGCGCTGACGACGGCGGCGAGGCGGGCGTCGGCGGCCATGAAGGCGATCCGCTCGGCGGGGTAGGCCGGGTCGAGGGGAACGTACGCGGCGCCAGCCCGCCAGGCGGCGAGCAGCGCGACCGGCAGATCGGCGGTCCGGGCGAGGTGGACCCCGACCCGGTCCCCCCGCCGCACCCCGGCCCCCCGCAGAGCGCGGGCCAGTCCGGCGGTTCGCCGGTCCAACTCGGCGAAGTCGAGACTCCCGTCCACGGCATGCACGGCGGCCCGCCCGGGATGAGCGTCGACGGCTGCCGCCAGACGGGACAACAGATCGACGGCGGCGGTCGTGACGGCCGGCTCGGCGAAGGTGGTCATGCGGAACTCCTCGTTCGTCGGTTGTTCGAAAGGGATGGATCGCTGTACGGCCCCAACCGCTCAGCGGCCCGCTGTACCGGCCAGGGCGGAGCCGATGGGCCGGTTGCCCGTACGAGGGCCGACCCGGCCGCTCGGCCAACGGCCGCCGGGTCCGGCGCCGCCCGGGGGTTCCGGCCCGCCCCGGCGGGGCCGGGCGCGGACGGATCCGGCGCCGCCCGCCGCAGGCGGGGCGGGCCGGGCCGGCGGTCCGCGGGGGCGGGCCGGGCCGATCGGCCGCTGACGGCTGCGTACACCGGCCGGACCGGTCGGCCTCACGCGGGCCGTTCGGCCACGGGCCGGCGAGCCGGAGCCCGCCACGGCCCCGCACCCCAGGACCGGCGGAGCCGTGGCGGCGGTGGGTCACGCGTGGGCCGACAGGCGGGTCAGGGCTTCCACGTAGGCGTCGATGAAGTGCTCCGCCGTGGCGTCGTCCACCACCGCCCGCTGGTGGTCCACGGCGAGCAGGACGCGCTGCGACACCGGGTCCTGGATCAGCGAGGCGCCGAAGGCGAAACTGTTGGGCTCGTGCCGCAGCGTCGGCTCGCAGCCGATCCGGCCGTCCTCGATCCGGGCCGCGCTCAGCCGCCCCAGCGCGTGGAAGCGCAGGTAGCCGAACTGGCTGTCCAGCGCGGTGTCGGCCATCATCCGGGCCAGCCGGGCGAACGGCACCCGGCGGTGCGGCATCATGTCCAGCTCCTCCCGGTGCACGTGCCGTACCAGCGCGGCCAGGTCGTCCCCGTCCGGCTCCGCGACCAGCGGCACGGTGTTGAGGAACAGCCCGTACACCTCCGTACCGCCCAGCCGTTCCAGTCGGCCGTTCATCGCCAGCCCGGTGGTGACCCGGCGGCGTCCGGTGATCTCGGCCAGCGCGTACAGGTGGGCGGCGAGCGCGACCGACTTGACCGGGACGGCGAGCGCGTCGGCGACCGCGCGCAGCTGCGCGGGGGCGTCCGGCAGCACCCGCTCCACCGTGCGCGGCAGTTCGTGGACCTCCTCGCTGCCGGGCCACAGCTGGCCGGTGGCGCCGTCGAGCCGGCTCCGCCAGTAGGCCAGGGAGGCCGGGTCGGCGGCGGCCTCGCGTTCCACGGCGGCGAAGTCCCGGAAGGTGGTGCGTGGCGGCGGGGCGGGCGGGCAGGCCGGGTCGGCGGTGAGTGCGGTGTGCCGTTCGAGGATCTCGGCGAGCAGCGAGGTGAAGCTCCAGCCGTCGAGGATGGCGTGGTGCTCGGAGATGGTGAGCTGGAAGACGTCGTCGGCCAGCCGCTGGACGGTGATGCGGAAGAGCGGCGGTTCGGCGAGGTCGAAGGGCCGGTCCCGGTGGTGTTCGAAGACCGCGCGGACGGTGTCGTCCTGCTCGTCCGGGGCCGCTCCGCGCAGGTCGGCGAACTCCACGGGCGCGGGCAGCGTGCCATGCACGATTTGGAGCGGTTCGCCGTAGCCGGAGAGGTCGAGGCCGGTGCGCAGGACGGCGTGCCGGGCCGTGGCGTCCTCCACGGAGCGCCGCAGCGCGCTCTCGTCGAGGTCTCCGGTGATCCGGTAGGAGTTGACGTTGTGGTAGCTGTCGGTGCCGCCCGCGACCTCCATGTGGAAGACCATGGAGAGCTGCATCGAGACCATCGGGTAGGCGTCGACGATCCCGGGCGGCAGCTCGGCCCGGTCCTCCTCGGCGATCAGCGCGAACGGCCGGTCCGCGGCGGGGTCGGCGGCCACCGGCCGTGCCAGTGGCAGGAGTTCGGCGACGGTCGGCGCGTTGAAGACGTCGCGGAGGCTGACCTGCCAGCCCCTGTCGTGCAGGGCGCCGGCGAGCTGGACGGCTCGGATGGAGTCCCCGCCGAGGTGGAAGAAGTCGTCGTGGACGCCGATCCCTGCGACCCCGAGCACCTGCGTCCAGACGCCGGCGAACAGCTCCTCCTGCGGGGTGCGCGGCTCGACGTGCCGGCCGGGCGCCCCGGGTGCGGCCCGATCGGGGTCGGGCAGTGCGGACCGGTCGACCTTGCCATTGACGGTGAGCGGCAGCGCGTCCAGCACGGTGACGCTCGCCGGGATCATGTACTCGGGCAGCGAGCGGCCGAGGAAGGCCCGCAGGTCCGCGGGTTCTGGGGGTTCTGCGGGTTCTGCGGGTTCTGCCCGGCGGCTCCCGGTGATGTAGGCGGCGAGCCGGTCGTCGTGCACGGAGACGACGCAGGCGTCCACCTCGGGGTGTGCGGCGACGGCGTTCTCGATCTCGCCGAGCTCGATCCGGAAGCCGCGCAGCTTCACCTGGAAGTCCGCCCGGCCGACGTACTCCAGTCCGCCGCCGGGCAGCCGCCTGGCGATGTCGCCGGTCCGGTAGAGCCGGGCGCCGGGCGGCCCGTACGGGTCGGCGACGAAGCGTCCGGCGGTGAGGCCGGGGCGGCCCCAGTAGCCGTGCGCGAGGCTGCCGCCGCCGATGTAGAGCTCGCCGGGGACGCCGGGCGGGCTGGGGCGCAGCCAGTCGTCGAGGACGAGCGCGGTGAGGTGCGGCATGGGTTCGCCGACGAGGCTGCGTTCGAACGCCGCGCCGCCTTCGGCGATGTCGTGCGTCGTGACGTGCACAGTGGTCTCGGTGATGCCGTAGAGGTTGCAGAGCCGGGCGGGCCGCAGCGGGTCGAGGTCGTGCCAGCGCTGGACCACGCCGGGATCGAGCGCCTCCCCGCCGAGCATGATCCACCGCAGTGCGGGCAGGGCGCGTGGCCGGCGGCGCAGCGCCGGTTCGAGCTGACGCAGCGCGGAGGGGGTGAGGCAGAGGTGGGTGACCCGTTCCTCGTCGAGCAGGCCGGCGAACTCCTCGGGCGAGCGGCTGGTGAGGTGGGGTACGACGACCAGGCGGGCGCCGTGCAGCAGGGCGCCCCACAGTTCCCAGACCGTCCAGTCGAAGGCGTAGCTGTGGAAGAGCGTCCAGACCGTGTCCGGGCCGAAGCCGAAGTGGTCCCGGCCGGAGTCGAGGAGGCGGCTGACGTGTTCGTGGGCGACGGCGACGCCCTTGGGGCGGCCGGTGGAACCCGAGGTGAAGATGAGATAGGCGATGTCGCCGGGGCGGCCGGCGGCGGGGGGCCGGACGGCCGGCCGGGCGGCGGTCTCGGCGGCGTCGGCGTCGAGGTCGAGGGTCTGCCAGGGGCCGTCCGGTACGCGGTCGGGCCGGTCGGTGAGCACCAGGGTGACGGCGGTGTCGCCGAAGACCAGGGCCGCCCTGTCGGCCGGCGCGGCCAGGTCGACCGGGACGTAGGCGGCGCCGGTCTTGAGCACGGCCAGGATCGCGGCGGGCACGGCGGTGGTGCGTTCCAGCAGCAGGCCCACCCGGTCGCCGGGGCGGACGCCGCGGGCGAGGAGGGTGTGGGCCAGCCGGTTGGCGCGGCGGTCGAGTTCGGCGTAGGTGAGGGTGCCGTCCGGGTCGCTCACGGCGGGCCGGTCCGGGTACGCGTCGGCGGCACGCTCGAAGAGCTGGTGCAGGCAGTGGCCCCGGTCGAGCCGTGCGGGGCGGTGCGGCCGCCCGGCCGAGGTGAGCCGGAGCACGGTGGCGTCCGGGTCGGCGAGGGCGGCGTCCAGCAGGTCGGCGTAGTCGGCGGCGAGGCGGCGTACGGTGCCGGCGTCGAAGAGGTCGGTGCTGTACTCGGCTTCGCCGCGCAAGTCCCCGCCGACGGTGTCCTCGAAGACGGACCAGGTCAGGTCGAACTTGCTGGTGCCGTTGGAGCGGACGGTGCGCACGGCGGTGACCCCGGTGGCGAGCGCGAGCGGCGTGGGGTCCTCGGTGTGGGCGCCGAACACCACCTGGACCAGGGGCGGGTGCTGCGGGGTGCGGGTCGTGCCGAGCAGGTCGACGAGCTGGTCGAAGGGGACGTCGAGGTAGCCGAAGGCGTCGAAGGCGCTGTCCTGGAGGTCGGTGAGCAGCCTGCGGAAGGTGGCGTCGGGCGCGAGCCGGACGCGCAGGGGCAGCAGGTTGACGAAGTAGCCCAGCAGGTCTGCGAGTTCGGGGCGGTTGCGGGTGGTGACGGGCGTGCCGACGAGGAGGTCGTCCCTCCCGGTCCAGCGGCCCATCAGCAGGGCGAAGGCGGCGAGTTGGACGGTGTACGGGGTGACCCCCTCGCGTTCGGCGAGTTCCCGGACCCTGGCGGCGGCGCCGGGGGCGAGGCCGAACGGCTCGGTGGCGCCGCGCTGGCTGCGCTCGGCGGGCCTGGGCCGGTCGCCGGGCAGCTCCAGCAGGGTGGGAGCGCCGTCGAGCCTCTGCTTCCAGTGCGCGAGGTGCTCCTCGTAGGAGGTGTGCTGTTCCACTTCGGCCCAGTCGGCGTACTGGGTGGTGAGCGCCGGCAGGACGGGGGCCCGGTGCTCGGCGGATGCGCGGTAGAGCGCGCCGAGTTCGTGGTCGAAGAGCTCGGCCGACCAGCCGTCCCAGACGATGTGGTGGACCACGAACAGGAGCGTGGTGCGCTCGTCGGCGAGCCGGAACGCCTCGGCGCGCAGCAGGGGTCCGGTGGCCAGGTCGAAGGGCTCGGCCGCCCGCGCGGCAATCAACTCCTCTGCCCGGCAGGCCCGTTGGTCCTCGGGGAGTTCGCGGAGGTCGGTGACGGCGAGCGGTACGGCGAGGCCGGCGTGGACGTGCTGGCGCGGGCCGTCGGGGTGCAGGGCGAAGGTGGTGCGCAGGGCCTCGTGCCGGGCGGTCACGCCGTCCAGCGCCCGCTGGAGCAGGACGAGGTCGAGCGGACCGGTGACGTCATAGGTCCAGGGGGTGGTGTAGGTGGCGGCCTGCGGGTTCCACCGGTCGAGGAACCAGAGTCCGCGCTGGAGGCCCGTGACCGGGGCGGTACGGAGCACGCCGGCGGGCGGCACGGCGGGCAGGTCCGGGGGCACGGTGGCGGGCAGGTCCGGGGGCACGGTGGCGGGCAGGTCCGGGGGCACGGTGGCGGGCAGGTCCGGGGGCACGGTGGCGGGCAGGTCGGCGGACGGGCTCACGGCCTCGTTCCCTTCGCTCGTAGGGGCGGGCTGGCGGTCGGGCTGACGGGTGGGCGGGCTGCGTGGCGCCTCACCGCGGGGCCAGCCGTTCGGCGATGGCCGCGACGGTCCGGCCGCGGAAGACCACCTGGGGCGGGACCCGGGTGCCGGTCTCCTGGGAGAGCCGCATGGCGACCCGTACGGCGGCCAGCGAGTTGCCCCCCATCCGGAAGAAGTCGGCGTCCGGGCCGGGGTCTTCGGCCAGCTTCAGGACGTCTCGCACGGCGTCGGCGACCAGCCGCTGGTCGCGGGGCAGCGGGTCGGCCGGGTCCGCCGGGGCGGCCGTGGAGCGCTCGGCCGGGGCCGGCAGGGCCCGGCGGTCGACCTTGCCGTTCTGGTTGAGCGGCAGCGCCTCCAGCACGTCGAGCGTGGCCGGCACCATGTGCTCGGGCAGCAGCCCGGCCAGGTGGTCCAGCAGCGCGTCCGGGTCGGGCGCCCCTGTCACGCCGGCGGCGGCGGTGACGTAGGCGGCGAGCCGCAGGTCGCCCGGGGCGGGCTCGTGGACGCTGACGGCGGCCTCGCCCACGGACGGATGGCGGGTGAGCGCGTCCTCGATCTCGCCCGGTTCGACCCGGAAGCCGCGGATCTTCACCTGGTCGTCGATCCGGCCGGTGATCTCCAGTACTCCCTCCGCCGTCCGGTGGCCGAGGTCGCCTGTGCGGTACAGGCGTTCGCCGGGCGCGCCGAACGGGGACGCGACGAACCGCTCGGCGGTCAGCCCGGGCCGGCCGACGTAGCCGAGGGCGAGGCCGCCGCCAGCCGCGTACAGCTCGCCGCCGGTGCCGTCCGGGACGGGCCGCAGCCGCTCGTCGAGGACGTGGACGGCCTTGCCGTGCAGCGGCAGGCCGATCGGTATGGAGCCGCCGGCGGCGTCCTGCGGGGTGGCGCGATGGCAGGTGGTGAGGCCGAGGCTCTCGACGGGGCCGTAGCCGTTGGCGACGACCAGGTCCGGGTACTGGTCGAGGGCCTTCCCGACGTGGGTGACGGACGCCCGCTCGCCTGCGGTGAAGGCCACCTTGAGGTCGTCGTAGGTCTCCGGGAACTCCTCCAGGAGGAAGTTGAACAGGCTTGCCGAGAGCTGGAGTTGGGTGACGCCGTGGCGGCGGGTGAGTTCGGCGACGGCCTGCGGGTCGGGCCGCTGGCCGGGCTGGAGCACGCATACCCCGCCGAACGCCAGCGCGCCGTACAGCTCCAGCGCGAAGGCGTCCCAGGAGACCGGGGAGCACTGCAGCCAGACCTCGTCGGTTCCGAAGCGGGCGTAGTCCTGGCCGAGGTAGGTGGTGGTGAGGGCGCGGTGCGGGACGGCGACACCCTTGGGGCGGCCGGTGGAGCCGGAGGTGAACATCACGCAGGCGAGGTCGGCGCCGGTGACCGGCTGGCCCGGGTCGTGGCCGGGGCGGGCCGCGACGGCGGCCGCCGCGGCGTCCAGGTCGAGGTGGCGGGCGACGGGGAACGGCGGGCTCGCCTCGCGGTGCGTGATCAGCAGGGCGGCGCCGCTGTCGGTGACCGCGCCGGCCAGCCGTTCGGCGGGGAAGTCCGGGTCGAGCAGGGTGTAGGCGGCGCCGGCCTTCAGCGCGGCGAGCAGGGCGACCACCAGGTCCGGTCCGCGTTCGACCAGGACGGCGACGGTGTCGCCGCGGCCGATGCCCAGGGCCCCGAGGTGGTGGGCGAGGCGGTTGGCGCGCTCGTTCAGCGTGCCGTAGTCGAGGCGCTCCTCGCCGCAGACCACGGCGGGGGCGTGCGGGGCGCGGGCAGCCCGGTCCTCGAACAGCGTGTGTACGGGTGCCTCGACCGCGGTGGCGAGGGTGCCGAGCCAGGCCTCGCACACCTCGGCCATGGTGGCGGGGTCGAACAGGTCGGAGTCGTACTCGAAGCGTCCGGTGAAGTCGGTCCCCCGGTCGTCGACGGAGACGGACAGGTCGAAACGGGAGACCGGGTTGGAGTGCAGCTCCCGGGTGACCGGGGTGCCGCCGATGGTCAGCGGCCGGTCGTCCAGCGGGTGCAGTTCCAGCAGTACCTGGCAGAGCGGGTTGCGGTCCTCGGTCCGGTCGTCGGGGCGCTCCTCCATGACGGCGCCCGCGATGGCGTCGAAAGGGGCCTCCTGGTGCCGGTAGCCGTCGATGGCCACCTCCCGGACATGACGGACCAGGTCGCGGAAGTCCGCCCCTTCGTCGAGCCGGACGCGCAGCGGCAGCAGGTTGACGAAGTAGCCGATCAGGGAGTCGAGTTCGGCGCGGCCACGGACGCTCACCGGGGTGCCGAGCACCAGGTCGCGCAGGCCGGTCCGCCGGTGGAGGGTGAGCGCGAGCCCGGCGAGCAGCACCATGAACGGCGTCGCGTCCTCGCTGCGGGCCAGCGCCCGGACGGCCTCGGTGACCGGCCGGGGCATCGCGAACCGGTGGAACGCGCCGCGGAAGGACTGGAGTTCGGGGCGGGGCCGGTCGGTGGGCAGCGGGGGCTCGGTGGGCGCCTCACGCAGGTGACCGCGCCAGTAGTCGAGGTGACGCTCGGCGGTGCCGTCGTGGTGCTGCCAGGTGCTGTAGTCGGCGTACTGGAACGCGAGTTCGGGAAGTCCGGCGGGCCGACCCGCGGCCAGGGACTCGTACAGGGCGGCCAGTTCAGCCTCCAGGACGGGGAGCGAGCCCTCGTCCCAGACGATGTGGTGGCAGAGGAGCAGCAGGGTGGACGTCCCGCCGGTGCGGTAGAGGTGGGCGCGGACCAGCGGGCCGGTCTCCAGGTCGAAGGGCACCAGAGCGGCTTCGGCGAGCAGCTCGTCCAGCGCGGCGGCGGTGGTCTCCTCGACGGTGAACGGCAGCTCCACGCACGGGTGGACCACCTGCCGGGGGCCGTCCTCGCCCAGCTCGAAGGTGGTGCGCAGTGCTTCGTGCCGGTCGACCACGCCCGACAGGGCCCGGCGGAGCAGCTCCGGGTCGACCGGCCCGGCGAAGCGGAACACCCAGGGCACGATGTAGGTGGGCGCACCCGGGTTCCATTGGTCGAGGAACCAGAGTCCGCGCTGGAAGTTCGCCAGCGGCGCCTCGGTGGCACCGGTCCGGGTCAGGGCCGGACGGTCGCCGTCGTCCGAAGCAGCGGTGACCGCGGCGGCGAACTCGGCGAGGGTCGGCGCGTCGAAGATGGTGTAGGGGGAGATCATGCCGAACACGTCGAAGACGCGGCCGACCACGCGCACGGCGGTGAGCGAATCGCCGCCCAGGTGGAAGAAGTTGTCGTCGGGGCCGACCTCGGGCACGCCGAGTACGTCGGCCCAGACGGCGGCGATCAGCTGCTCGGCGGCGGTGCGCGGGGCGCGGCGGGCGGCGGCCGGCACGGCGGCCTCGGCCTGGTCCTGGACCTGGACCCGGGACCGGACCTGGGACCGGACCTGGGGCTTGGGTTTGGGCAGCGCCGCCCGGTCCACCTTGCCGCCGGCGGTCAGCGGGAAGGCGTCCAGCGGGGTGACGGTCGCCGGGACCATGTGCTCGGGGAGCCGCTCGGCCAGGTGGGCGCGCAGCGCGGCGGGATCGGCGGCGTCCGGGGCGCCGGCGGTCACGTAGGCGGCGAGCCGGCCCTCGTGCGCCACCACGACCGCTCCGGCGACGCCCGGGTACCCGGCCAGCACCTGCTCGATCTCGCCGGGCTCCACCCGGAAGCCGCGGACCTTCACCTGGTGGTCCGTACGGCCGACGAACTCCAGCGGGGCGCAGGGGCCCGACCGCCGGACCACGTCACCGGTGCGGTACATCCGGGCGCCCGGCTCCGGCGCGAAGGGGTCCGCGACGAACCGGCCCGCGGTCAGGCCCGGGCGGCCGTGGTAGCCGGAGGCCAGCACGGGACCGCCGAGGTACAGCTCGCCGGAGGCACCGGGCGCCACCGGCCGCAGCCGGTCGTCCAGCACGTACGCGCGGCGTCCGCCGAGCGGGCGGCCGATCGGGACCGTGTCGGCCTCGGCCTCGCCGCGGGCCGGGGCGGTCGGCTGGTGGACGGTCGCGGTGACGACGGTCTCGGTCGGGCCGTAGGCGTTGAGCAGAGGCACCCCGGTGGCGGCCCGCCAGCGCGCCGCGGTGTCCGGGTAGAGCCGGTCGCTGCCGGAGATCATCAGGCGGAGGGTGTGCGGCGGGCCGGCGTCGTCGCGCAGCGCGGCCACCACCTCCTGGAAGTAGCCGGCGGCGAGGTTGGCCACGGTGACCCGCTCGGTGTCCAGCAGTTCCAGCAGGGCGGCCGGGGCGAGGAGTCGCTCCTCCGGTACGACGATGCAGGCGCCGACCGAGAGGGCGGTGAGCACCTGTTCGACGGCGACGTCCACGGTCGGACGGGCGAGGTGCAGCACCACGTCGTCCTCGGTGAGGCCGAAGGACTCGACGGCGGCGGCCAGGTGGCCGGCCAGCGCGGCGAGGGGGACGTGCACGCCCTTGGGGCGGCCGGTGGTGCCGGAGGTGTAGAGGAGGTAGCCCGCGGCACCGCCGGGGCCCGGCCGGCCCGGGCCGGCGGCCGTGGTCGCCTCCCGGCCCTCGGCCGGCGGGGGGTCCGTGGCCGGGTGTGGGTCCGTGGCCGGGTCGAGTTCGCCGTCGGTGTAGGCGAGGGCGGCGCCTGCGTCGGCACGGATCCAGCGGTTGCGCTCCTGCGGAGCCTCCCGGTCCAGCGGCAGGTACGTGGCGCCGGCGCGGAGCGCGGCGAGCAGCCCGACCACGTGGTCGAGCCGGTCCCTGCCGGTGACGGCCACCGTCGCGCCGGGCGCGGTCCGGGCGGCGATCCGGGCGGCGAGGGCGCCGCTCAGCTCCTCCAGCTCCCGGTAGGCGACGGTCCGACCGCCCAGCCTCAGGGCCGGGCGGTCCGGGAACCGGCGTGCGACGGATATGAAGGGAAAACCGCGAGATTCCATCATCCAACCCCGATGAATTAACGACGCTGCGGGTAGTCGTCTCGACGATAGGCCCGCTCTTCCGGGCCGATCGGCAGATTGCCCGGAAGGCGATCGGCAGTTTCAACTGCCGCTCGGAAACGCGGTTGACGTGCAGACACGAGAAGCCCGTCCGGGCGCACCAGGGCGCCCGGACGGGCTGCGGCAAAAACCTTCCCGGTTCTTCTCTTTTATTCGGCGAGGGGAATTCCAGGGAAATACGGCGCCCATACGTCGTCCCGGTCCAGCGCGGCCGGGGTGTATTTCCCGAGCGCGCTGATCAGCAGCCGGAGTTCGAGCGCGAGGCACTCCGCGAACCGGATCAGCCCGGCCTGCGCATCCTCGGCCGTGGCGAGCAGGGCCGCCCGGCCCAGACCCACCGCGCGGGCGCCGAGCGCCAGGCTCTTCACCGCGCGGCCGCCCTCCCACATCCGTCCGGAGACCAGCAGGCACGGCGGCGGTCCGGCGGCCGCCAGCCGGCGCAGGCACTCCGCGAGCGGCAGGCCGACCTGCGCCGGGAAGGCCTCCGGCGCCCAGCCGGTGCCGCCTTCGGCGCCGTCGACCGTGACGGCGTCCGCCCCAGCCTCGGCGGCCACCCGGGCTGCCTCGGCGACGTCCCGGCCCGGGTGCAGCTTCACCCAGACCCGGGCCCGGGGGAAGTTGTTGCGCATCAGCCGGACCTGCTGGCGCAGGATCTCCGCCGTGAAGGTGCCCGGCGTACTGGAGCGCAGGACCCGGCCGTCGCCGAACACGTCGTCCAGCCCGTACCGGTCTGCGACCCGGGCGGCCGCTTCCGCGTCCAGTACTGTCATCCCGCCGAGGCCCGGCTTGGCCCCCTGCCCCAGCTTCAGTTCGAAGGCCAGTCGCCCGGATTCGAGGAGCGGCAGCGCCGCCGGGTCGCTGTAGAGGAGGTTCCACACCTCGGCGTCGGCGTCCTCCGTGGACTGCTGCACGGCGACGCCGCCCCGCCCGTCAGGAAGTTCTTCGGCGTAGGCGCGGAGCCGGCCGAGGAGCGCCCGGTCGGCCGCCTCGCCCTGTCTGCCGTAGCCGTTCACCGGGACCACGTTCTCGCCGATCACCATGGGGATGCCGAGCGCGCCCGCCTGCCGGCTGAGGGCGAGTCCGAGATCGCCGCCGGCCGCCCGGGTGGAGCCGAGCGCCGACACGTACACCGGCAGGTCGGAGGTGAACCCGCCGATTTCGGTGGTGAGTTCGACGTCCCGGTAGTCCGGCTCGCGGCCGAGGTCGATCAGCCGGGCGAGCCGCTGCGGCATGAGGACCGGCGGGATGATCCGCAGTGCGTCGAGCGGATCGCGCTCCCCGTCCGGCCGCCGGCAGCCGCCGGGCTCCGCGCCGAACAGGACCCGCCCGTACTCGCCGGGCGGCGGGAAGGCCGCCGCCGCGCCGGCCCGGGCGCGCCGCCGGACCTCCTCCTCGGGGAAGCCGGGTGCCGAGACGTCGCTCACGGCGACACCACCCCGGCGAGCTTGGGGAAGGCGCTGGCCTGCCAGACCGCGTCCAGCCCGGCGACGTAGCGGGTCAGCCGCTCGACGCCGATGCCGAAGCCGGCACTGCCGGGCACGCCCCCGCGGACCAGGTCGAGGTACCAGCGGTACTTCTGCGGGTTCTCGCCGGTCTCCCGCATCCGGGTGACGATCTCCGCGTAGTCGTTGGTGCGCTGGCTGCCGCTGCACAGTTCGCCGTAGCCCTCGGCGGCGATGAGGTCGAAGTTCCGCAGCAGGCCGGGCTGTTCGGGGTCTTCCCGGTCGTAGAAGCCGCGCGAGCCCTTGGGGTAGTCGGTGACGAAGAACGGCCGGTCCCGCTGGGCGGACAGCAACGCCTCCCCGTCCCAGTCGAGTTCGGCGTCGGGGCTCTGCGGGTGGCCGAGCCCCTGGAGTGCGGCGACGGCCTCGGCGTGGCGCATCCGACCGAAGGAGCCCGTCAGCAGTTCGGTGAAGGCATCGACGTCCCGCCCCAGTTCGGCGAACTCCTTGGGCAGCTCGCGAAGCGCGCCGTCGACCATGTGGACCACCAGCTCCTCGACGAGCCGTACGGCGTCGTCCCTGGTGGCGCCCGCCATCTCCACGTCGAGTTGGTGGAACTCGACCAGGTGGCGGCTGGTGCCGGCCGTCTCCAGCGGCTCCAGCCGGACGTTGGGGGCGATGCAGAAGATCTTGTCGAAGGCGAGCAGCGAGGCCTGTTTGTAGAGGATGGCGCTCGTCATCAGCTTGTAGCGGTGTCCGTAGAAGTCGACGTCGACCTGCTTGGAGCCGCGCGAGCCGGGGTCGGTGACGGGCCCGACGATGGGTGGGAGCAGCTCGGTGAAGCCGTGACCGCGCAGGAACTCGCGTGCAGAGAAGAGGAGTTGGTGCTGGATCCGGAGCGCGCTGCGGGTGGACGGGGCGGTCAGGTGGCGCCCGGGGTCCGGGATCGGCGCGGAGGCGGGGACAGGGGCGGAGGCGGCGGAGGCGGAGGGCCCGTCGGTGGTCATGGTGTGGTCAGTCCCAACTCTCGTCGTGGCGTGGACGTCGTACGCGGTGGTACGGGCGGAGGCAGGAGGGTGCGGAGCAGGCCGGCGGCGCGGTCGTCGTAGGTGCGTTGGACGTGGGAGAGCGCCGCGATCAGCCCGGCCGAGCCGAGGATCGGCGGACGCGGGCCGCCGCCGTCCGCGCCCCTGGAGATCGGCATCGAGCCGACGCCCGACCAGAGCAGGCGGCCGTCGGGCGCGAGCGAGGTGCGGGCCCGGCCGGCGTTGTCGGGGTGCAGGCAGTAGGGGACGTCCAGGTAGCCGGCGGCGAAGGCCCGTACCAGCGCCCGGCCGATGTCCGCGTCCAGCTCCAGCACGGCGCCGATCAGTGCCCGCGCCTCCGCCTCGATGCCGGTGTCGCCGGCGTACGGGCCGGGCGCGTCGGCGCACGGCGCCGGGCGGGCGCGCTCGGCGGCGGCGGCCGCGGCGGCCTCCTCCAGCGCCCGGAGGTTCTCGGCCACGGTCGGTATCCGGTGCGCCTCGGCGGTCGTCTTGACGATCAGGCGGGCCGCGCCGGCCCGTACCGCCAGCCGGGCCGCGTCCTCCAGCAGCAGCCGGGCCCCGCCGGGCGAGCGCGGGAAGACGCCCATGTAGGCGTAGAGCACGACGTGGTGGTCGATGTCCGGCAGCAGTTCGCCGGCCAGCCTCCCGAGTACGGTGAGCGCCTCCTCGTCCTGACGCGGATCGGCCTGCTGGGCGTAGCTGAGCGAGACCGAGGTCAGCCCGTGCTGCCGGAAGAACAGCGCCTCCAGCACGCTGACCGCGATCAGCAGGCTCGGCGGACAGAGCTGGCCCATCAGGCAGCCGCCGAAGGTCTCCAGGTGCGGCGAGGCTCCGTACTCCCGCGTGGAGGCCAGCAGTTCGCAGCTGCGCTGCCAGGCGGAGACCGCCTCCCGCAGCGGCGTACGGCTGTAGGGCAGGCAGTACGACACCGGGCCGCCCTCGGTGGCGTCCAGGCCGACCGCCAGCAGCGCCCGGACGATGTGCTCGGGCATCGCCGAACCGTGCCGGACCTGCACCGGGAAGCGGGCGTCCGCGATGCCGCTCAGGACCGCGCGGGTGGTGTCGGCGGGGTGGGTGGCGATCGGGTACCCGTTCAGGCCGACACCCTCGGCGAGCGCGCGCCGAGTGGCTTCGAGGTCACCGGTGCGGGTGTAGCTGTCGAGGGTGATGGTGCCGACGGTGACGGCGTCCGCGTCCCGGGTCGCCCGCAGGCCGTCGCGCATCCGCAGCGGATCGGCCATGCCCATCCGGGGCTGGACGACGAGGACGCCGGCCGCGCGGGCCCGGGCGACGAAGGCCCCGAAGCCGGCCGCCGGGGCGGCGGGCACGGCGGAGGCGGCGACAGGGGCGGAGGCGGCGGACGCTCCCGCCCACGCTGCGGGAGCATCGCCCACCCCGCCCCCGTGGCCGGTCACAGCAGCACCCCGGACCCGGCGGGCAGCGCCCCGGTCCCGGCGGCCACGGACCCCTCGGGCAGCGCGCGCGACGCGGCGGCGGGCAGCGAACCGACGAACGACCGGAACTCCAGCACCGAGCCGCCCTCTTCGAAGACCCCGTCGAAGCCCGCCGTCAGCAGCGCCCGCTGCCGGGCCGGCGTGCCGGATCCGCAGATCCCGAGCTTGCCGCCGATCACGGTCGGCGTGCGGGCCAGTTCGGGGCGGGCGCGCAACGCCTCGATCACCCGCAGTCCGTCGTTGAAGCCGTGCCCGTTGACACTGCTCACGACGATGAGGTCCGGCTCGATCCGGCGGCACTCGGCGACCAGCAGCTCGTCCGGCACGCACGCGCCCAGGTTGGTGACCCGGTGGCCGAGCTCTTCCAGCAGCAGCTGGAGGAAGACCAGGTTCCAGGTGTGCGAGTCCGAGGCCATGGTCGTCACGACGACGTCCAGACCGGTCGGCTCGGCCTTTCCGTGCTGCTCCACGGCATGCTGCTCCACGGCGCAAACCCTCTGTGTCGGTAGGTGGTGGGGAGCCCCGGCCAGGGGCGGGACTCCAGGTGCCCGGGGTGGGTCGGACCTCCGCTGTACGGGTCCGGCTCGCCCGGCCGTGGACAGAACGCTAGGGAGGTTCCGGACACCGGACCGGCAGCTCGTCCGGCAGGATGCGGGCAGTATCGGCCCGGTCCGGAGCGGGCCTGCGAGACGGTGGGCGCGACCTCGTAGGAGACCGCGGGCGCGACCTCGTACGAGACCGCGTACGAGACCGTGGGGCGGGTCTCAGCTCGCCGCCGCCAGTTCCGCGTACACGCCGGTCCCGCACAGCCGCCGGCACAGGTTCAGCACGGTGAACCGGACGCCGTCCCGGGCCGGGACGCTGCGGATCAGGCCGCTCGCCAGCAGCTCGTGCACCGCCGCCAGGCACTCCCGCGGCGGTCGGCCGCTCAGCGCGACGGCGTCCTCGCCGGACCAGTCCCCCGGTGTGGCCGCGAGCCGCTCCAGCAGGTCGCGCTGGCCCGGCGTCAACCGGTCCAGTGCGGCTCCGAGCGCCGCCCCCACGTCCGCCCTGCCGCCGAAGCCCGCCGGGGGCGGCCCCAGATGGAACGGCCCGTCCGTCAGCCGCGCCACCAGCTGGCGCGGCGAGAGTACCGTCGACCAGCCGGCCACCAGCTCCAGCGCCCCGGGCAGCCCGTCGAGCTGGCGGCATATCGAGGCCACGGCCGGCGCCTCCTCGGAGTCCAGGCGGAAGCCGGGCCGCAGCCGGCGCAGGTGGGAGAGCAGCAGCCGTACGGCGCCCACCTCGGCCAGTGCCACCGGATCATGGTCGAGCTCCGGCCCCGGTGTGGGCAGCGGGGCGAGCGGGATCACCTGCCCGCCGGGCAGCGGCTGCGGGACCCGGGCGGTGATCAGCACGCGCAGGCCGGGGCAGCGGTGGAACAGCTCGTCGAGGAAGGCGGTGTCCACTCCGGGGGCGGCGCCGTCGAGCACCAGCAGGGTGGGCCGCTCCCCCGTCGCGCGGGCGAGGTCCGCACGGCGTTCGAGTCCGGCGGCGCCCTGCCGGCCGCAGTCGATCCAGCGCACCGACCACCCTGCGGCGAGGTGCAGCCGTCTCGCGACCTCCAACACCAGCCGGGTCTTGCCGACCCCGCCCAGGCCCGCCACCGTGACCAGCCGGTCGCCGTGCACGGCGAGGGCGTCGGTGAGCACCTCGGCCTCCAGCTCCCGGCCGACGATCGCGCCCCTGGCCACCGGCGGCGCGGTCGGTTCGTCGCGCGGCTCCTCCAGGAGCGCCTGCCGGCGCGCGGCCGCCTCGAAGCTCGACCGGTGGTGGCCCTCCAGCCGCAGCGCGTCGGCCAGCAGCCGGACCGTCTCCTGCCGGGGACGCTGCACCCGACCGCTCTCCATGTCCCGGATCGCCCGGACGCTCAGGGTCGCGTGATCGGCGAGCACCTGCTGGGTCAGCCCGACGCGTTCGCGCCGGACCCTGAGCAGCTCGCCGAAGCCCGTCGTCGACTGCGGAGACGTAACACCGTGCATGCCGCGTCCACCTTCCGTGGGTTGGCCAAGTACCGGGGACCGAGGGGCCCGGCGGGCCGTACGGCCCGCCGAGGGCGGCTGCGACCGGTGGTGACCTCCGAGCCGTGTTCCCCTTGTCGCGATGGTCGCCGTCCCGGCTCTACGACCGATCAACACGGGATCACCACGCACCACGCCCCTCCTGCCACGCCCGGCCCTCGCGGGCCGACGCCAAACCGTCTGGGCAGCCGTACGCCCCGCCCGTCGTCGCACGTCATGCGCCCGCTGTCACGTGGGGGGGGCGGGGCGGGGGCCTGCCCGCCGCAGCCGCCGCTACCGCGAAGGGGCGTCCCGTTCCCGTACGCTCGCCTGCCCGACGCACTGAACACCCCCGCCGGTCACTGCCAGGCGGGGGCGTTCTGCCGTGCTGCACATCCCGGCCGGCCTGCACGGTCCGCACCTGAACCGTCCCGCCCCGCCCGGGCCCGGTCGCGGCTGCGGTCAGCTCCGTGTCGCCCCGCCGCGCACCGCCGTGACCAGCCAGGAACTGCTCCGCAGCCACACCCCGCCGTCCGCCTCGTGGCGCCGCAGGGCGGCCGTCAGGGCCTGACGCGCCGCGTCCTGCGCGGGCGGGGTCACCCGGTCGAGCAGGTGACGCCCGGGACCGGAGTCTGGCAGGCAGCGACGCCGCGGCCATCGCGCTCGCGCTCGTCGGCACGACCCACCACCTGCTGATGACCCGCAGCCCCGGACGGGGCGAGGACACCGAAACGACCACGCAGCGGCTGCTGGCCGTACTCCTCGCCTGCTGAGCCGTCGCCCGGCGTTGTCCAAGGCCCTGCAGTCCTGCGGACCGACGAAACCGGGGGCAGCCACCAGCACGGGCCTGCTACGCAGCGGCGACGGCGCCGCCACCTTCCAGCCCGTCACCGGCGCGCCGACGGCCGCCGCCGTGGAGCAGCCCGAGCCCGGCCGGCTCATCGTTCTCGGCACCGACGGCCGCATCCTCACCGCCCGCGACGGCATCTGGCAGCACACAGGCACCCTGCCCCGGGTGGCAAGCCCACCGTGCTGACCGCGGTCACCCCTGGTCGCCCCCTGGCGGCCGAAACCACCTACACGGTGTACTGGGGTGCCCCGGACGTTTCGGCGGGCCACGCAGGTGGGGAGCCGCACACACCGGGTTGCCCACAGGCGCGGCAGCCCCGGCCACGCCGGCCCGCGCGGCGCGAAGGAGGCTGCCGCGATGTCCAGCACCGTCAAGGACATGCTCGCGACCTACCCCGCCGACCTCGGCGACATCGACCAGACCAAGCTGACCCGCTGCATCGAGGAGTGCATCGCCTGCGCGCAGGCGTGTACCGCGTGCGCAGACGCCTGCCTCTCCGAAGGCATGGTCGGCGACCTGGCCAAGTGCATCCGCACCGACATGGACTGCGCCGACATCTGCACCGCCACTGCCGCGGTCCTCTCCCGCCACACCGGCTACGACGCCAACATCACGGCCGCGATCCTCACCGCCTGCGCCGCCGCCTGCAGGGCATGCGCAGACGAGTGCGTCCGCCACGCGGACACGCACGAGCACTGCCGCATCTGCGCCGAAGCCTGCCGCTCCTGCCAGCAGGCGTGCAACGACCTCCTCGGCGCCCTCGGCTGACCCTCAGCCGCCACAGCCCACGGTGTGGACGCCGCGCAGACGCATCCCCACCCGGTGCTATCTTCCTTCCAGTCCGGGTGGGGACGCCCTGCTGGCCTTCCCACTGCCAAGCCCTCCCATGGTCGTGAGGCGTGATCTCAGGCAACCGTCGCGACCGTCGCAGGGGAACGTTGCTGCGGGCAACGCTCCTCGCGGTGGTGCTTGCCCTCTTCGCGATGCACGTCCTGGCCTCCCATCAGCCAGTCCACAGCGGCCACGCCGCATCGTTCCCGCTCGTCGACGCAAGTGGGACGACCGAGCACACTCACTCTCACGCCGCTCCCGCCGATGCCACCGCACCACCGCACAGCCCGGACGGCGAGTGCGACCACGGCGGAGTCGGAGAGAGCTGCCTGGCGCTGCTGTACATCGTCGCCGCCCTCTTCACGTTCGCCCTCAGGCGCGCAGGCAGCAGCGGAGTCCTGCACGCACGGGCAGCACGCACGCACTCCTGGACCAGCCGCACCGGCGGCCCACCCTGCCTTCACCGACTTTCGATCCTGCGCTGCTGAGAGCTCACCAGCGTGACGCCGCACCACCGGTGCCGGCGCTGCTTTCGCCTGCTCTCATCCACCAAGATCCGAAAGGCCCCTGCCCGCGTGACCACCGCTCTCAAGCCCGAGCTGCCCCAGACCTCCCCCGCAAGGCATCGTCGTCCCGCCTTCGACAAGAAGTCGCTCCCGGCCCGCTACACCGGCCAGATGCTCTACTTCATGGGCGCCGCCCTCATCGCCGGCGCCGTCGTCCACTACCCGATCGACCCCTCGCTGTACGCGATCATCTGCGGCGTCGGCGCCGTCGTCTTCCTCCTCGGCACCATCGTCAACGAGTTCGTGCTGTCTGATGAGCGTCCGGCGGTGAGCCAGGCAGTCTCGCTGGTCGCGTTCTCCCTGCTGCTGTCCTTCGGCGTCGGCCTGGTCGGCGGCGGCATCCAGCACTTCGAGCAGTTCCCCGAGCGCAGCGCCTGGATGACCCCCATCGGCCTGGTCATGTCGTACGCGGCGTTCGTGGCCAAGGACTCCAAGGGCCGCTGGCGGCACCTGATCAGCCCGTTCGCGGCGGTCGTCGTCGTCATCGCGGCCCTCACGTGGCTGGGCATGACCGCTCTGGCCGGCACCATCGGTTCCGATGGCCACAGCCACGACCACGGCACCACGACGGGGACACCTGCACAGCCGGACCAGGCTCCCGTTGAGTCGGCCTCTCCGTCCAAGGCACCCGCCGAGCCGGCGCAGGACGGGCACTCCCACGGCCACTGACGCGCAACGCCGGCGCGCAACGGCGGGCAACCCGGGCGGTGCTCACTGCCCGCCCAGGTGCCCGTCCCCACCGCCGACCTGGGCGGGGATGTCGGGGCTGCGGCGGTGCCAGTTCACCGCCGCAGCCCGCCCCGCCCCGGCCGGTACGGCGGCGTCACCGCGCCGTGAGCATCGCGCGCATCTGGGCGATCTCAGCGGTCTGGCTGCGGATGATGTCGGTGGCGAGGTCCTTCGCCGGGCCATGGGAACCGTGCCGAAGCTCGGACTCGGCCATCTCGATGGCGCCCTCGTGGTGGGGGATCATCATGGTCAGGAACATCGTGTCGAACGCCCGTCCAGAAGCGCGATCCAGGTCCATCATCTGCGCCCTGCCCATCATGCCGGGCATGGACGGCGCGTCATCGTCGTCATGCCCCATCCCCGCCATGTCCTCCATGCTTCCCATGCCCCGAGGCACCGTTTCGCCCCACGCCCTCAGCCATCCGGTCATCGTCTCGATCTCCGTGGCCTGTGCCCTCCCGATCCTCTCGGCCAGTGCCTTGACCTGCGGTGAGGAGTCGTGACTGCGGGCCATCTGCGCCATCACGATGGCCTGGCGGTGGTGCGGGATCATCTCCTGGGCGAAGGTGACGTCGGCCTGGTTGTGCTCGTCGGCCTGCGTTCGGGCCGGCACCACCACACCGGCGGGGCGAGCCGGTTCCGCCGAGGCGGCGGCCATGGCGCCGCCGGAGGTGGTCAGGGCGAACGCGGCGGCAGCTGCGGTCAGGGCCGCGCGGCGGCCGTTCCAACGGTTGGCGGTCATGGTGTGCCTCCTGTGGTGAGTCGGCGGACGGGGCCGCGGGCGCCGTGGAACAGTGCGGCGGCGGCCAGGGACCGGCGCGGCGAGCCAGGCTTCGTCGCCGACGGGGCTCGTCCTACCTGCATCGTCGCGCCGACCCGGCTGCGACGGACGGGCCGAACGGGTCCCTCCGGCGACCGCCCGGCCCCTGCCGCGCACCACCACGGGGCGCATGCTGGAAGGGATGGTTCGAAGAGGGAGGCGAGAGCCGATGGGTGCCCTCGATGTGGTGGTCGTCGTTGCCGCTGTGCTGGTGATCGGCGGCCTGGGCTGGTACTTCTTCGGTCCTCGCCGGGCCGGATCGGCCCGGTTGGAGGACGGTGTGCAGCGCGTGGACGTGGTCGTCCGGGGTGGCTACAGCCCGAACCTGATCAAGGTCCGGCAGGGCACTCCGCTGGAGCTGGTCTTCGACCGGCAGGAGTCCGGCGAGTGCACCTCCCGGGTCGTGTTCCCGGACCTGCACGTGAGCGCCGGGCTGCCCGCCCACACGCGTACCACGGTGCGGCTGAGCCCGGACCGGCCGGGCTCGTTCGGCTTCGCCTGCGGAATGAACATGATCCACGGCACCCTGCTCGTCGAACCGGTCGGGCAGCCGGAGCCCGCGCAACCACCCGCCTCCGGCCACGGGGCCGCCACCGGGCCCGCCAGCGCCCCGGCAGCCGCCGTGGAGCGGTCGGCGGCCGAGGCGGAGGCCGCCGACGTCGCCGAGCGGCAGGCGGAGATCGTGGACCTGACCCGCCGGGTCGTGACCGGTGCGGTCCTCACCGCCCCGGTGCTGTTCGCGGTCATGGCCCACGAGCTGTTCGGGGCCGACTGGGTACCGGAATGGATGCTGGACCACTGGGTCCAGCTGGCCCTGATCACACCGGTGATGTTCTACACCGGGTGGCCGATCCACGTGACCGGCTGGCTCGCGCTGCGCCACCGCAGCGCCGACATGAACTCGCTGATCACCCTCGGTACGAGCGCCGCCTACGGCTACAGCCTCCTCGTCACCTTCGCCCCCGGCCTGCTGCCCGAGGACGTGCGCGAGGTGTACTACGAGGCCGTCGGGGTGATCCTCACTCTCATCCTGCTCGGCAGACTGCTGGAGGCCCGTGCGAAGGCCGGCACGGGTGAGGCGATCCGTTCCCTGCTGGGCCTCCAGGCCCGCACCGCGCGCGTCGTACGGGACGGTACCGAGAGCGAGATCCCCATCGAGGACGTCGCCGTCGGCGACGAGATCGTGATCCGGCCCGGAGAGAAGATCCCCGTCGACGCCGAGGTCCTGAGCGGATCCTCCGCCGTCGACGAGTCGATGGTCACCGGCGAGCCCATGCCGGCCACCAAGCGCACCGGGGACACGGTCATCGGCGCCACCGTCAACACCACCGGCTCCCTGCGTGTACGGGCCGCCAAGGTCGGCTCGGACACGATGCTCGCCCAGATCATCCGCCTCGTACAGGCCGCGCAGGCGTCCAAGGCCCCCATCCAGCGCCTGGCCGACGCCGTCTCCGCCTACTTCGTGCCCGCGGTCATCGCCATCGCCGTCGCCACGTTCGCCATCTGGTTCACCGTCGGGCCGGCGCCGGCCCTCACCCTGGCCCTCGTCTCGGCCGTCGCCGTCCTCATCATCGCCTGCCCCTGCGCGCTCGGGCTGGCCACCCCGCTGTCGGTCATGGTAGGCACCGGCAAGGGTGCCCAGGCCGGCATCCTCATCCGCTCCGCCGAGGCCCTGGAGACCGCCCACAAGATCGACACCGTCGTCCTCGACAAGACCGGCACCGTCACCGCCGGAAAGCCCGTCCTCACCGACGTCCACACCGCCGACGGCACCGACGAGGACGAGCTGCTGCGCCTGGTGGCCGCGGCCGAGGAACTGAGCGAACACCCACTCGCCCAGGCTGTCGTCGCCGGCGCCCGCGAACGCGGCGTGACCTCGCCGGCCGCTTCCGTCTCCGACTTCGACTCCGTCACCGGCCAAGGCGTCAAGGCGACCGTCGACGGCCGCGCCGTCCTCGTGGGCGCACCCCGCCTCCTGTCGGCAGCCGGCATCGACACCGGCTCGCTGAGCGCCGAGGCGGCGCGCCTGTCGGCCGAGGGGAAGACGCCCGTACTGGCCGGGATCGACGGCAGGCCGGCGGGGGTCCTCGCAGTGGCCGACACCGTCAAGGACGACTCCGCGGCCGCCATCGCCGCCCTGCAGCACCTCGGCATCGAGGTGGTCATGCTCACCGGCGACAACGCGCGTACCGCCGCAGCGATCGCCTCCCAGGTCGGCATCGGCCGGGTGCTGGCCGAAGTGCTGCCCGAGCACAAGGCCGACGAGATCCGCCGGCTTCAAGCCGAAGGCCGCACCGTCGGCATGGTCGGCGACGGCATCAACGACGCCCCCGCCCTGGCCGCCGCCGACGTGGGCCTGGCGATCGGCACCGGCACCGACGTCGCCATCGAAGCCGCTGACATCACCCTGATCTCCGGCTCCCTCACCGGAGTCGTCACCGCCGTCCGCCTCTCCCGCGCCACCCTGCGCAACATCCGGCAGAACCTGTTCTTCGCCCTGATCTACAACGCCATCGGCGTCCCCCTCGCTGCCGGCGCCCTCTACCCCGTGTGGGGCATCCGTCTCAGCCCGATCATCGCCGCCGGTGCCATGGCGCTGAGCTCCCTGTCCGTGGTGACCAACGCCTCCCGCCTTCGCCGCTGGCACCCCGATCCCCTACCGCACACCGTGCCGGCCCGCGTCGAGGTCCGGGTCGAGACTCCGGGCGACCCCGCGCCGGCCCACCGCCACCCCACGGATACGGGCCCGCACGCGCCCCAGGGCAGCGCCGGCACCGCACGACAGGCCGTGGACCCCGTATGCGGCATGCGTACAGACCCGGCGGGCGCCGCGGAGCGCCGCCGGACCGACAGCGGCGCGTACTTCTTCTGCTCCGCGCATTGCGCCGCCGCCTTCGACGCCGACCCGAGCCGGTACACCACCGCGCCCCACACCCCGCACGAAAGCCGGTGAGAGAGGCGAGAGCCGGTGAGAGAGGGAGCTGCGCGTCTCACGGCACACCGCCGGTGTGCGGGGGCCCTTCGGCTTTCATCAGCCAGGACACGGTACGGCTGATGTCCGCGTACGCGACGATGCCGACGAGGCTGCCGCTCTCGTCCACGACGAGAGCCCGCTGCCCGCCTCCCGCCGGCATCCGGGCCAGCAACTCGGCCAGCTGGGCGTCCGGGCCGACGACGGTGACGTCCGAGAGCGGGACCATGACCTCCTGGACCGTCACCGACCCCCGTTGCCCCTCGGCAACCCGCCCTGCCGCGGCGAGCGTCAGCAGCCCCACCGGACAGTGCCCGTCGTCACCGATGACGGGGAAGACGGAGTGGCGGTAGCGGTAGCGGGGATCTCCCAGGAGCGCCCCGATGGTCAACCCGGCGGGAACGGTGACCGGAGAGGTCGTCATGGCATCCCGCACCGGCACACCGGCCAGGACCGCGCGCAACTGCGCCTGCTGCCCCTCCGCGGTCGCGGCGGCGATCAGGAACCAGGCGATCATGACGAGCCACAGCCCGCCGACCACGTCACCGCGCGCGAACAACAACAGACCGGCCAGGAGGAGGAACCAGCCGAACCCGCGCCCCGTCGCAGCCGCACCTGCCGCAGCCCTCAGCCGGTCACCCGTCCGCCACCACAGGAAGGCGCGCAGCAGTCGGCCTCCGTCCAGCGGAGCGGCCGGCACCGAGTTGAACAGGGCCAGCAGGAGATTGATCACCGCGAGCCATACCAGCGCCTCACTCACCAGCCCGGGCCCCGCTGCCGCATCGACCAGCCACGCAAGCAGCGCGAAGCCGCCGCTCAGGCCCAGGCTCACCAGCGGGCCGACGCCCGCGATGCGCAGCTCGGCGGCGGGCGTCGACGCTTCCGATCTGAGCCTGGCCACACCCCCCAACAGCCACAGCACGATGTCGTCGACATCCACCTTGTTCCGCCGGGCCACCACGGCATGGGCCAGTTCGTGGGCGAGCAGAGACGCGAAGAACACGGCGGCGGTGACCAACCCCACCAGCCAGTAGATCCACCCGGAACGCCCCGGGTAGGCGTCCGGCAACCGTCCGTCGGCCAGCCCGAGTGCGATCAGCGTGAAGATGACCAGGATGCTCCAGTGCACACCGACCCGGACCCCCGCGATCCGGCCCAGCGTGAATGTCGGCTTCACAGCTCCTCCAGCGTCGTATCCGCTCAGCAGGCACGTACGTCACCCCACTGGGGGGATGCCGCTCAGGGAACGGGGTTCACCCGGTCGTCACGGCGGGGCCCGAGTCCCGGGGTCAACGTGAACGGTCCGATCGGTTCCCCCTCCGCGGTCCGGCGCCCGGGGGCCGGCTGCCGTACGAGGGCGGCGACGATGTCGGAGGCTGTGAGCAGTCCGACCAGCCTGCCTCCGCTGCCGAGCACCGGCACGGCGTCGCAACCGTTCTCCGTCATGGCGAACGCCGCCTTGCGTACGCTTTCCTGCCCGCGGACCGCCACCCGACGACGCCCCGACACCAATGTGCCGACGTCCCGTGCCGAGAGCACGACGGCAGGCGCAGAGCACGCGACCGCGATGTCGCAGCGGTCGAGGAGTCCGGCACACCGGCCGTCCGGCAACAGGACGGGAAGGTGCGCGGCACCGGTCCTTTCCAGCAGCTCCCAGGCCATGAGCACGGTCTCCCCGGCGGCGATGGCCACCACGTCCGTTCGCATGACCTCCCCGACGGTCCAGGTCGTCACGGGCGTGTCCGGACCGTCTGGTGGGGGCTGCGCCTGAGGGTGTGTCGCCGATCTCATGCCCGGCTCCCTTCGCCGCGTCCTGTGGTCTTGTCCCGGACATCCAGCATGGCCCTGGCCGGGCGCCACGGGCAGGTGCCGGTCGGGCCCCTCAAGGGGACCGGGGGGCCCATGCCGGTCCGCTCCGCTGGAACGACCGGGCTGGGCGGATCAAAGATCGTGGCCCGGCGGGGTACGGAGGACGAGCAGGGCGATGTCGTCGTGTCCGTCGCCCAGCTGACTGCCGACCAAGGTCTTGCAGAGCCTCTTCGGGGGAAGGTCCGCGTGCTCGGTCAGGATGCGGGCGAGCGCGGTCAGTCCTTCATCGAGCGGCCGGTAGCGGTGCTCGACGAGACCGTCCGTGTAGAAGACCAAGGACGCGTTCGCAGGCAGGGAACAGCGGTGGTCCCGGCGGGGACGGCCCGTGTCCACGCCGAGGGGCAGACCCGGTTCGCCGTGGAGGTACCGGGCCTCCTCTCCCGGGATGACGAGCGCTGGAGGCAGGTGCCCCGCGGTGCTCCAGTGCGCCTCCCAGGCGCGGCCCGCCGGCTCGACCAGGGCCAGGCACACCGTGGTGACCGGGTTGTCGGTGATCGCCTCCAGCGTGCGGTCCAGCTGGGTGAGCACCGTGCTGGGCGGGGTGTGGCATGCGTAGAGCAGGGCACGCAGCATGTTGCGGATCTGAGCCATCGACGCCGCCGCCTTCAGGTCGTGCCCGACGACGTCCCCGATGACCACCGCGCAGGCTCCCCCGGGCACGAGCACCGCGTCGTACCAGTCGCCGCCGAGTTTGGCTCCCTCGGCCGGGCGGTAGTGCGCTGCGGCGGTGAAGGGAGCCAGGTCCGGCAGCGTGGGCAGCAGCAGGCGCTGAAACCGTTCGGCGCCGGCCCGGATCTGGGTGAGCAGGCGTGCCTTTTCGATGGCCACCCCCGCTGCGCCCGCCAGGGCGAGGACCACGGCCTGGTCATCGGCGTCGAAGGGCCTGCCGTCGCGGCGGTCGGCGAGGTAGAGATCTCCGTACACCTCGCCCTGGACCCTGATCGCCGTTCCCAGCAGTGTGCGCATCGGCGGGTGTCCGGGCGGGAAGCCGGCGGACTCCGGGTGCGCCCCGATGTCATCGACCCGCAGGGGTTCGGGGTGGCGGATCACATGGCCCAGCAGGCCCCTGCCCTGCGGCTTCCCGATGCCCGCAAGGCGGCGCTTCTCCTGCTTGGTCAGGCCCAGCGTGATGAAGTCCTGAAGCCCCTCGCGGCGGTCGTCGAGGATGCCGATGGCTCCGTAGCGGGCGTCGACGAGTGCCATCGCACTGGAGACGATCCTGCGCAGCACACCCGGCAGCTCCTTCTCCCCGCTGACGGCGAGTACCGCGTCGAGCAGACCCCGAAGCCGTTCCTCGGTCTCTGCGAGAGCCCTGGCCCGGTCCGCGATGCGGTCCAGAGCGATGTCCAGATCGAACGGCTGACCGCCTAGAGCCCGAGGGACGTACCTCGCATCCATCGCCACCGCCCCTCTCACCGGCCCCCGTCACCGCGGGTTCCGCTCTTACCAGTCTGCAAGCCCGGACGAGAGTCGGACACCTGGGGATCCGTGTGCGGCGAGAGGCCGGTGGGCGCACACCTGCCCGCCCCATGGCCGATTGCGAGCCCCGAGGGCAGGGGCGGCGTCCATCATCATCGGCACGGCCTCGGCGCGTCGGCAGAGGCTCTGGAAGCGTACGCTCGAACTGGTGGAAGGGTGGGCGGGCAACAGGCGGAGGGAGCACCCCATGCACGCAAACGTCGGAGACTGGATCGTGGTGGAGTCCGTGCACTTGGGCGGGCAGCGCCGCCAGGGTCAGATCCTGCGCCTTGAGCATCCGGACGGCACACCGCCATATGTCGTGCGCTGGACGGAGGATGACCGGGAGACCGTCTTCTTCCCCGGGCCCGAAGCCCACATTGAAACCGCGGACGAGCACACCGCCCGTAGGTCGGCTTCTCACTACGGATGACGGAGTCCGGACCCGAAGCGAGGCAGGCTCTTGCGGATACCTCCTGTCGGCAGGGCGCGAGTACCCCCACAGCAATGTGTGCAGCGCGATCCGGTGCTCCCCCTCCTGATCAGACCCTGCCCCAGGCCGTGCTCGACGACGCCCTGGAAGGCTCCTCGGATCCGCGAGATCGTCGAGCACGGTGAAGCAAGGGCGCGCAGGACGAGGGGGCCTTGGCGGCATGGGCCTTGGGAAGTGAGCGACGAGACACCCGGCACACAGCGTGCGCGCCTTTCCATGGCGTGTCCGTCGATGCCGTCATCCATGGGTCCGAGGTCGCCCGTGAACAGGCGCCATCGGACATCGACCAGCCCGAGGACCGGTTGAGCGTCCTCAAGGCACACGCCCAGATCCCGGCACAGGCCGTGCGAGTCCCCCGCCGAGGGGCGTGAGAGGAATCCGGAGGAACAGGCACTCGACGCACCCCGGCGAGCGGCGCGAAGCCGGGACCACGGGACCACGGCGACCACATCTGGAGCGAACGCCATGAACGAGCGTGAGAAGTACTCAGCGGGCGCCGAGGCCCGCCGAGGCGTGCCGGGGCGTCCCTCGACGCCTGACGAGCCGCTGCGGCAGGACGCCCTCATGCGGTACCTCGGCGCGATCACGGCCGTGTCGGCCACGAAGTCGGCCCGGCCTGCCGCCCGGGCGCCCCGCACCGCCCTCCTCGTACGCGACCTGATGGCCGTGCCCCATCCCTCGGTCACCGCCGACACCGCCCTCCCCGACATCGCCCGAGCCCTCTCCGAGCACGGCACCGGGTCACTGCCCGTCGTCGACACCGACGACCGGGTTCTGGGCGTGGTCTCCGAGGCCGATCTCCTCGCCGTGGTCGCCGCGCAGGCGTTCCGTCCCAGCGCCGTGCGCCGGCTGCGGGAGACCGGGCCGGCGGTCGAGCCCGCCAAGGAGACGGCTGAGGCCCTGATGACCAGCCCTGCCATCACCGTCCTGGCGGACACGACGGTCGCCGAGGCGGCATGGCTGGTGGCTCTCACCCGCCTCAAGCGCCTTCCGGTCACCGAGGCGGACGGGCGGCTCGTGGGTACCGTCGAGCGGCACACCCTGCTGGACGCCCTGCTCCAGGACGACGCGGCCATCCGCGAGGGCGTGGAGGGCCGCCTCCGGGAGACCTTCCCCGAGGCCGCCGACACGGTGGAGGTCACGGTCGAGGACGGAGTGGTCCGTCTCCGGGGCCCCGTGGCAGGTGACGACGCCGCGCGGCTGCTCGCCGATGTGAAAGGGCTCGACGTGGTGACCGCCGTGATCGACGAACTGACCGTACGGGACGGATGAGGAGGCGGCGGCCCCGATGGAACGTCCCCTGACCGTCGGCGTCGACGGCTCCGACTCCGGCTTCGAGGCCCTGGACTGGGCCGTGGACGAGGCCGCGTTGCACGAGCGCCCTCTGCGGATCGTGTACGCCTCCCGGTGGGAGCGGTACGAGAGCCCGGCTCCCGGCCAGGTCCGGTCGGCCGGACAGGTGGTCGGCCATGACCTCGTGGGAGTCGCCGCCAGACTCGCCGAGCGGCGGAACCCGGACCTCAAGGTGGAGACCGAGGTACTCGCCGACGACCCGGTACACGCGCTGCTCCGGGAGAGCCGCACCTCATGGGCCCTGGTCACCGGTTCACGGGGGCGGGGCGAGATCGCAAACCTCCTCCTGGGCTCGGTCAGCCTGTCCGTCGCCGCCCGCGCCCTGTGCCCGGTCGTCATCGTCCGCGGCGACGAGCCCGGCCTCCACGGCACGCACGACCGCGTCCTGCTCGGCGTCGCCGACACCCCCGGAGGCCCGGAGGCCGTACGGTTCGCCCTGCGCGAGGCCACCACGCGCGACTGCGAGCTCCACGCGGTCCGTGCCTGGCGCTGCCCCGCACACGAGACCGTCGACCACCCTTCCCTTCCCGACGGCACGTGCATCTACCACCGGGCACGTGCCGACACCGAGCTGGACGAGGCCCTCACCGGGCTGCTGCGGGACCACCCGCCGGTCCGACTGCACAGGGCTCTGGTGGAGGGGCCCGCGCACAAGATCCTCGTCGAACGCACCGCGGCGGCCGACCTCGTGGTCGTCGGCGCACACCGCCACGAGCGCCACCTGGGCCTGCAACTCGGCCACGTCGCCCACGCCCTGCTGCACCACGCGCTCTGCCCCGTCGCGGTCGTACCGAGGGTCGAGGGGAGCATCCGAGCGTGACATCCGCCGGCCGAGCCGTACCGCGTCAGGAGAGGGACTCCAGGACGAGGGCGCTGATGTCGTACGGGAACTGCTCCGGCGCCGCTTCCAGTGACCGGGTGGGACATGCCGGAAAGCCGCGCGGTGAAGCAGGCGGCCACATCGACCGTGGGGGTCGGACGAGGAGTGTGCCGACAGCCAGATCACATCCAGCGCCCCGGCCGCCCCGCCGGGAGCGCCCCGTACGACAGGCGGCATGACACCGCCGAGGAGGCAGTGATGAGCCCGATGACCGCGATCACGGAGGACGCCCTGCAGTCCCTGCTGCGCCACGAGGGTCCCGTGTGCTCGGTGTACTTCCGTCTGGAAGCGCGGCCCGAGCGGGAAGACGACGCCCAGCAGCGCTGGCACGCCCTGGCCCGGAGCCTGTCCGCCCAGCGGGTCGACACCGCCACGATCGAAGCCCTCGGCGACCGGGTCCGCGCGGCCCTGCCGGGATCCGGTGTCCTGGCCGCCTTCGCGGCCGAGGGCGAAATCCTCTTCGCCACCGAGTTGCCGGGAGCGGACCTGGCCGACACGGCGATCAGGGCCGCCCTGCCGCGTCTGCTGCCGGTGCTGGAGTGGCGGCAGAACCATCCCGCACACGTCCTGGCCCTCGTCGACCGCTCGGGGGCGGACCTGGAGATCTACGCGAACGGAGGCACGGAGGCGCTACGGCAGACGATCACGGGCGCCGACGACGAGATCGTACGCAACGCTCCCGGGGGCATGTCCCAGGGCCGCTTCCAGAACCGGGCGGAGGACTCCTGGGAACACAACGCGACGCGGGTCGCCGCAGCACTGAGCCGTGCCGTCGCCCGCGTCTCCGCGCACCTGGTCCTGCTCGGCGGAGACGTCCGCGCCCTGCAGTACCTGACCAAGCACCTTCCCAAGGCCGTCCGCCACGAGGTGCCCATCCGCACGGTCAGCGGCGGGCGCGGCCACGACGGAGCCGGCACGCTGCGCTCGGCACAGGTCGAGGCGGCCACGCTCGCCGCTGCGGCCGAGGAAACCTCCGAGACCTTGCGGAACCTGGCCGAGGAACGCCGACCGGGCGGGCACGCCGTCGAGGGGATGCAGGCAACACTCACCGCGCTCACCCACAGGCAGGTGAGCACGCTGCTCGTCACCCACGACGGGCCGGACGGACGTACGGCCTGGTTCGGCCCGGCTCCCACCGACGTCTCCGTCCGCCGCCGCAAGGCGCTGGAGCCCGGGGGCCCGGCACTGGACATGACAGGCGCCCCGTTGGCCGATGTGGCCGTCCGCGCGGCCCTGCTCACCGGCGCCGACGTGCGCGTCCTCGACGCGGGCCGGGCCGACGCCCCCGCGCAGGGCATCGGGGCGCTGTGCCGCCACAGCTGACCCGGATCACCGCGGGGCCGGTACCCCCTCGTGCCTGCCCGCGCACTGAGCGGGAAGCCGCCTGACGGAAGGGCCGACGCAGAGGAGGAAGCATGTCCAGGGTGACGACCACGGACCTCTACGAGGTCACCATGGCCCTGTCGTACCTCCGCGAGGGGATGCAGGAGCCGGCCACGTTCAGTCTCTTCGTACGGGATCTGCCCGAAAGCCGCGGGTTCCTGGTGGCGGCCGGGCTGGAGTCCGCGCTCGACTACCTTTCCGGCTTCACGGTCGGCCCGGCCGATGTGCGGGACTTCGCGGAGGCACTGCACCGGCGGCCGGATGAGCTCCGACAGCTCCTCGGACTGCGGTTCGACGGGGAGGTGCGGGCGGTACCGGAGGGACGACTCGTCCTGGCCGGGGAGCCCCTGCTGGAGGTGACCGCGCCGTTGCCGCAGGCGCAGCTGGTGGAGACGTACCTGCTCACGTTGGTCTGCCACCAGACCGCGGTCGCGTCCAAGGCGGCCCGGTGCGTCCTGGCCGCCGCCGAACACCCCGTGATCGACTTCTCGCTGCGCCGCAGCCACGGCCCCGAGGCAGGCAGGGCGTCGGCCCGGCTCAGCGCGATGGTGGGGTTCGCCGGAACCAGCAACGTGGCCGCCGCTGTGCAGTACGGCCTTCCCGCCTCCGGCACGATGGCGCACTCGTACGTCGAATCCTTCCCCACGGAGCACGACGCGTTCCGGGCCTTCGCCCGGGCCCACCCCGGCCCTGTCACCCTGCTCGTCGACACCTACGACACCGAGCGCGGGGTCGAGGCCGCCGCGCGGGTCTTCCACGAGCTGGGCGACCCGGCCGGCTGCGCGGTGAGGCTCGACAGCGGGGATCTCGGCGCCCTCGCCCGGCGCGCCCGCGCCCTGCTCGACGCCGAGGGGCTGACGGGCGTGCGGATCACCGCGAGCGGCGGCCTGGACGAGTACGCGGTCGACGTTCTCGTGCGGTCCGGGGCGCCGATCGACGTGTACGCGGTCGGTACGAAGATGGGCGTGTCCGCCGACGCCCCGTACCTCGACGCGGCGTACAAGCTCGTCGCGTACGACGGCCGCCCGGTGATGAAGCTCTCCTCCGCCAAGGTGACCGCACCCGCGCCCAAGCAGGTCTTCCGCCGGCCGGGCCTCCAGGACACCGTCGGCCTGCGCGACGAGGACATCCCCGAGGGGGCGGAGCCGCTGCTGCGCACCGTGATGCGGGGCGGGCGCAGGATCGGTCCGCACTCCTCCCTGGCGTCGGCGCGCGCCCGGTTCGAGACGGATCTCGCACAGGCACCGGAGGCGGCACGCCGTATCGACGGCCCCCGGGCGCCGGTGGCCGCCGTGTCGCCCCGCCTGGCCGCCTTGACAGACGAGGTGAGGCGGCACATCACCGCCTCGATCGGGACCGGCCTGCCGTGCGGCACCACGGGGCCGCCGAGCTGATCACCGACGGCGGGCCTTCCGCGTCCACACCCTTCGGCGTGCGCGGCCCCGCTTCGGCGGCGGGCTGCAGGAGTCCGCCTCGATCAGAGCTCGCCTCACCGGCATGAGCTGTTGTGCGTGCCGATGAGGACCCCGCCTGCGGCAGCAGACACCAGGCGGTTCAGGAGGGCTTGCCGTAGCCGCCTCCGCCCGGTGTCTCGATGACCAGCAGGTCGCCGGGCTGCACGGCGACGGAGTCGCATGCGGCCATTGGCGTGGGGGTGCCGTCGGCTCGCTCCACGTGGTGGGTGCCCAGTGCGCCGGGGTCCCCGCCGGCCATGCCGTAGGGCGGGATCCGGCGGTGACCGGACAGGGTGCTGACCGTCATGGGTTCACGGAAGCGGATCTTGCGTACGGTGCCGTCGCCGCCCCGCCAGCGTCCCGCGCCGCCACTGCCGGTACGAACGGAGAACTCCTGCACGAGGACGGGGAGGCGCAGTTCGAGGATCTCGGGGTCGGTGAGGCGGGAGTTGGTCATGTGGGTCTGCACGGCTGACGCGCCGTCGAACCCCGGTCCGGCGCCGGAGCCCGAGGCCACGGTTTCGTAGTACTGGTGCCGGTCGTTGCCGAAGGTCACGTTGTTCATGGTGCCGCTGCCCTCGGCCTGCGAGCCCAGGGCGGCGTAGAGGGCCCCGGTGATCGCCTGGGACGTCTCGACGTTCCCGGCCACCACGGCGGCGGGATGGACCGGCGCGAGCATCGACCCGGGCGGAACGATGATCCGCAAGGGCCTGAGACAGCCGTCGTTCAGCGGGATGTCCTCGGCGAGCAGGGTGCGGAAGACGTACAGCACAGCCGCGTTCACCACGGATGTGGGCGCGTTGAAGTTGGTGCTCAACTGGGCCGATGTGCCGGTGAAGTCGATCGTCGCCGACCGCTCCTGCCGGTCCACCGTCACCCGTACGGAGATGACCGCTCCGGAGTCCATCTCGTAGCGGTATCCGCCGTCGGCGAGGGTCACGACCGCTCTGCGGACGGCCTCCTCCGCGTTGTCCTGGACGTGACGCATGTACGCCCGCACCACGTCCAGCCCGAAGTGGTCGATCATCTTGCCGACTTCCTCGACGCCCTTGCGATTGGCGGCGATCTGGGCCCGCAGGTCGGCGAGGTTGGTCTCCGGGGCGCGCGAGGGGTATCTCGCCCCGGCCAGGAGCGCGAGGGTCTCGGCCTCCCGCAGCCTGCCGCCTTCGACGAGCAGCCAGTTGTCGAAGAGGACGCCCTCCTCGTCGATCTCCCGGCTGTCGGCCGGCATGGACCCCGGCGTCAGACCGCCGATCTCGGCATGGTGGCCCCGTGAGGCGACGAAGAACAGGATCTCCGCACCGGGCACGTCGCCCCGCTCGTCGAAGACCGGGGTCACCACGGTGATGTCGGGCAGGTGGGTGCCCCCGTGGTACGGGTCGTTGACCGCGTAGGCCTCGCCGGGCCGCATCGTCCCGGACCGGCGGCGGACGACCTCCCTGACGGCGGTGCCCATGGAGCCCAGGTGCACCGGGATGTGCGGTGCGTTGGCGACCAGGTTGCCGTCGGGGTCGAACAGCGCGCAGGAGAAGTCCAACCGTTCCTTGATGTTGACGGACTGCGCCGTCGCAGCCAGCCGTGCTCCCATCTGCTCGGCGATCGACACGAAGAGGCTGTTGAAGATCTCCAGCATCACGGGGTCGGCCGCGGTCTCCACGTCGGCCTCCGCCGGCACGGTGACGCGTTCGACGAGCAGATGCCCGGTGCTGTTCACGGTCGCCCGCCAGCCGGAGTCCACGACCGTGGTCGCCTGGGCTTCGGTGATCACGGCGGGGCCGGTCACGACGGCGCCCGGGCGCAGGAGTTCACGTCGCCGCAGGGACACCTCGCGCCACGCGCCGTCCGTGTAGAGGGGGACGGTGTCCGGGGAGGCGTCGTCGTCGGCCGGGCCGGTCTCGGCGAGGTGGCTCAGGTCGGGTTGCGGGGTGAGACCCGTTGCTTCGACGGAGAGGGCTTCGACGATGACGGGGCGGTCCATGAGGAACGAGTACATCGCCCGGTGGCTCGCCTCGAAGGCCTCGGTCATGGCCGGGGCGTCGGCCAGTGCCACCGTGACCGCCGTGTCGGTGCCGTCGTATCGCAGCCGTGCGGTCTGCGTGACCAGGATGCGTTCGGCAGGGACGTCCTCCGCGTGCAGCACGGCGCGTGCTGCGGTCTCCAGCTCCTCGACGACGACGTGGATCCTCCGCATGCTCGCCTCTTCCAGGGGCAGTTCGACCGACCGCTCGCGCACGGTGACGGTGTCGGCGAGGCCGATGCCCAACGCGGAGAGCACCCCGGCCATGGGCGGTACGAGGACGGTGCGGATCCCCAGGGCGTCGGCGACGGCGCACGCGTGCTGGCCGCCGGCCCCGCCGAAGGAGGTCAGTGCGTACCGCGTGACGTCGTGCCCCCGCTGCACGGAGATCCGCTTGACGGCGGCCGCCATGTTCGCCACCGCCACCTGTAGAAAGCCTTCGGCCACCTGCTCGGGTGACCGCCGGTCACCGGTGCGCGAGCGGATCTGCCCGGCCAGCTCGGTGAACCCCCGCCGTACGACGTGGTGGTCGAGGGGCTGATGTCCGTCCGGTCCGAAAACGCTGGGGAACCAGGCCGGCTGGATGCGGCCGAGCATCACATTGGCGTCGGTCACCGTCAGCGGGCCCTGCGCGCGGTAGCACGCGGGGCCGGGGTCCGCCCCGGCGGAGTCGGGGCCCACGCGGTAGCGGCTCCCGTCGAAGTGCAGGATGGACCCGCCTCCCGCCGCGACGGTGTGGATGTCGAGCATGGGCGCCTGGAGACGGACTCCCGCCACCTGGGAGGTGGACACCCGCTCATAGCTTCCCGCGAAGTGGGACACGTCGGTGGAGGTACCGCCCATGTCGAAGCCGATGACCTTGTCGAATCCGGCCAGCTGCGACAGGCGTGCCATCCCGACGATGCCACCGGCCGGACCGGACAGGACGGCGTCCTTGCCCCGGAAGTGCCCCGCCTCGGCCAGACCGCCGTTGGACTGCATGAACATCAGCCGCACGCCTCCCATCCGGTCCGCGACCTGCCGGACGTAGCGGCGCAGGACGGGGGAGAGATAGGCGTCGACGACCGCGGTGTCTCCACGGGGCACCAGCTTCACCAGGGGGCTCACTTCGCTGGACAGCGAGATCTGGGGAAACCCGATGCGCTCGGCCAGTTCGCCGATCGCCCGCTCGTGCCCCGGATACAGCGCGCTGTGCAGGCACACCACCGCGACGGCGCGGATGCCGTCGTCGTACGCGCGTGTCAGCTCGACGGCGAGGCCGTCCAGATCGGGCGGGCTCAGCACCGTACCGTCACCGGTGATGCGTTCGGCGACCTCGATGACCCGCTCGTGGAGGGCTTCAGGGAGGAGGATCTGCCGGTCGAAGAGGCGGGGGCGGTTCTGGTATCCGATGCGCAGAGCGTCGCGGAAGCCACGCGTGATGACCAGCGCTGTGCGCTCGCCGGTGCGTTCCAGCAGGGCGTTGGTGGCCACGGTGGTACCCATCCGCACGGCGTCGATCGCGGCATGGGGCATCTCTCCGCCCTGCTTCAGCCCCAGCAGCATGCGGATCCCAGCGAGGGCGGCGTCGCGATAGCGGGCCGGGTTCTCGGACAGGAGCTTGCGGGACAGGAGGCGACCGTCCGGGGTCCGGGCGACGATGTCGGTGAAGGTGCCGCCCCGGTCGATCCAGAACTGCCAGCCGTGACCGGTGCCGGAAGCCATCGCGCGCTGTCCCTTCGTGCCTGAGCCGAGCCGCAGGCGTCCCAGCATGACTCTGTGCACTCATCCGGTGACGGTGCGACTCGCGGTGCGTGGGATTCATACGGGGACTGGGACGCCTTCGGGTGGAGGTGGGCCAGTGGTGACTCCCCTGACTGTAGGCATCTGCCGGGAGAAAGCGCCGGGCGAGAAGCGGGTCGCTCTCGTGCCCGGTCTCGTCGGCGCGGCGCGGACGCTGGGTCTCGGCGTGCTGTTGGAGTCAGGCGCCGGCGCATCGGCGGGGATGCCTGACCGCCTCTACCGGGAGACAGGTGCCGGCGTCACCACGCGCGAGGAACTCCTGGCCCGGTGCGACGTCCTCGCGGGCGTACGGCCGCCCGTCCTCCCGGCAGGCTGCCGGTTCCGGCGGGGGCAGGTACTGATCGCGCTCCTGGACCCGCTGAGCATCCCCTTCCAGGTCCGGCGGTGGGCTGATGAGGGGCTCACCACGATCGGCCTGGATCTCGCGCCGACCGCGCGGGTGGCGGCCGACCCGATGGATGCTGCCGCCTCCCCGGACCGGATCGGCAACGTCGAGGGCGTACGACCCGAGAGCACGTCGACCGCGGGCCCCGGAGTCACCGTCATCGGTGCGGGCCGACTCGCCGCGCACTCCCCCCGAGCAGCCTCCACGGTGTACGCACGGAACGTCACCGCGGTGCTTGAGCGCATCGTGCGAGACGGCAGACTGCGGATCGACCCGGCCGACCCGGTCCTGGCCGTCATGGTCGTCACCCACGGCGGCCTCGTCCTCCACAGAGCCGTGTGGCAGCTGATCCTCGACCAAACCGCCCTGGCAGGCCTGCCCTGACAGCCTCGGGCGCGCTCGTCACCGCCCAGGCGTGGTCTCACTGAGCAGGGCCGCGTGACGGGCCACGGCGACGGCCCGGTACGCGCACTCCTCGTAGCAGCGGCCGATCACCGCCGCGTCGACGGCATCCGCCACTGCGATCGTCTGCTCCCTCCCCAGCAGCAGGCGGCCCAGCGCTTGCTGGCGACGGCTGATGTCCGCCAGTTCCCTGTAGACGACCGCAGGGGGCGCGCAGAGCGCGACGATGTCGCTCGTCCGGCCGATCAACGTGTGACAGACCTCGCCGATCTCCCGAACGGCGAGCCGCAGCTCCTGCGGGAGCGGCCGCATCGACCGCCGCTCCCAGGCGATGTCACCCACCTGCCGGGTCAAGAGGTCGATACGGCCCACGTCCTGACCGACATACAGGCTCGTGAGGACGAAGCGCAGATCTGCAACCTCGTCGGTCGCGGCGAGGTCGTCTGCACCGCTGCGCAGTTCGGTCAAGGCTCTTCCGAGCGCGGTCATCTCCCGCTCCGCGCCGGGCCCGCTCCCCACGAGAACGGCCGTGGCCGAGCGCAACGCGTCGTGAGCCAGCCGAAGCACGTGCGCCACACGCCCGACGGTCCGGTCCGTCTCCACCCGGCCTCTCTCACCCACGTCGAGCTCCTGCTCCCACAGCCGAACGTCCGCCCCCGCGTCCTCTGTACGGCAGCAGGAGGCGCCACGGCGGTCTCCGCAACCGCAGAAGCATGGCAGAGGACCCCGCGACCGCGAGGAGCGGCACGCCGCGCACCGAAGCAGCCGTGCGCCGGTCACCAGGCAGGAAGGGAGCGCGCTCACGAGCGCGACCTCTTCCTCCGGATCGGCAATCAGCCCTCCCGCAGCGCCGGAACGCTCGCGGTCACCGAACGCACCGCCATCCGCAGCGCCCCCATCGAGCCCGCCCGGTCGCCCGCCCACCGTGCCGTGCGTCGGCCGCGGCCGGATCTGCACCGCTGCGGCTAGGGTCTGTATCGAGTTGCCCCGGGCGTCGCGACGCCGCGGGGCAACTCGATACAGACCCTAGAGAGACCCCCGGCACGGCTGCGCCCACCACGCGACCACATTGCGACCACCATGACCCCGGACGCACCAAAGGCCGCCCTCCCATGTATGAGAGAACGGCCTCCGACCTGCGTTTCCGCACAGTCGGGACGACAGGATTTGAACCTGCGACCCCTTGACCCCCAGTCAAGTGCGCTACCAAGCTGCGCCACGTCCCGATGTACCGTCGACCTGCGGGTTTCCCCGTGCTCGGTGGTACATGCAGAACATTACCCCACGCCGAGGGGTGTGCATGCACGGGTAATCGGCGAGCGGGAGGATGGGGTCGTGAACGCACGGGATCGGGACGTGGAGGGGCGGGCGAGGAGCGCCCGGCCGAGGGATGGGCTGGGGCGGCCGCTGGAGTACGGGGCGTCCGGTGTGGAGCGGCAGCCCGAGGGGGTCGTGCGCTCGCCCGCGGAGACGGTGCGGGAGGCGCAGCGGCTGCTGGACGCCGGGATGCCGTTCCATGCGCACGAGGTGTTCGAGGACGCCTGGAAGTCGGGGCCCGAGGCCGCGGCCCCGCTCTGGCGGGGGCTCGCGCAGCTCGCGGTCGGGCTGACGCACGCCGCCCGGGGCAACGCCGTGGGCGGGGCGCGGCTGCTGCGGCGCGGGGCCGCCGGGATCGAGGGGCTGGCCGGAGCCCCGTACGGGATCGACGTACCGGGTCTGGTCCGGTGGGCCCTGGAACTGGCGGGCCGGGTGGAGCGGGCCGGCCCGGCCGTCGACGCCGCACGGGAGGCCCCGCGGCTGGGCGGTACCTCCTAGGGTCTGTATCGAGTTGCCCCGCGGCGTCGCGACGCCCGGCACGCACCCTCGGCGCACGAGCCACATGCCCTGGTAGCTCCGCTACGAGGACATGCGTCCCGCACGCCGAGGGCACGCACCGAACGCCGCTCCTTGCTCCACGGGGCAACTCGATACAGACCCTAGCGCTGTAGCCGGAGAGGTTCTACGGAAGGGCCGGCTGGAGGAGGTCCCAGCGGTTGCCGTACAGGTCTTCGAAGACGGCTACGGAGCCGTACGGCTCGTGGCGGGGGGTTTCCAGGAAGCGGACGCCCTCGGCGGTCATGCGGGCGTGGTCACGGGCGAAGTCGTCCGTGTGGAGGAAGAAGCCGACGCGGCCGCCGGTCTGGTCGCCGACGCGGGAGCGCTGGGCGTCGTCCTTGGCGCGGGCCAGCAGGAGGGCGGACTCGGTGGCGCCGGGCGGGCGGACGACCACCCAGCGGGAGCCGTCCGGGCGGGCCGTGTCCTCGGCCAGGTCGAAGCCGAGGGCGCGCGTGTAGAAGTCGATCGCCTCGTCGTAGTCGTGCACCACGAGGGCGGTCAGGGCGATGTGGGATGGCATGCCCTCATTGTGCGCCGTCGAGGACGTCGGTTCCGGTCTCGGCGACGGCCGGGGCGCAGCCGGGGGCGGCGATGCCGGTCCGCGGGTGCAGCGCGTCGTTGACGCAGGTGGCGAACAGGGCGACACGCGAGGTGGGCACAATAGCCGGGTGAAGAAGTTCTCAGTGATCGGCATAGGCGCGGGCGACCCGGACCATCTGACCCTCCAGGCGGTCAGGGCGATCGGCGCGGCGGACGCATTCCTCATCCTGGAGAAGGGCGAGGAGAAGGCGGATCTGACCGGGCTGCGGCGCGCGATGCTCGACGCGCACGCCCGCCCCGGCCACCGGCTGGTGGAGGGCCGGGACCCGGACCGGGACCGGGCGCCCGCCGACTACACCCCGACGGTGGACGGCTGGCGCAGCGCGCGGGCCGAGCTCTTCGAGCGGTTCATCGCGCAGGACCTGGCGGAGGGCGAGACCGGGGCGTTCCTGGTGTGGGGCGACCCGTCGCTCTACGACTCCACGCTCGCGATCCTCGACGAGGTGCTGGAGCGCGGCCGGGTGGCCTTCGAGCACGAGGTCGTGCCCGGCATCAGCAGCGTCTCCGCGCTGCTGGCGCGCCACCGGACGAACCTGAACCGGGTCGGGCGGCCGGTCCAGATCACCACCGGGCGCCGGCTTGCCGAGGGCTGGCCGGCCGACGTCGACGACGTGGTGGTGATGCTGGACGCGCGGCACGCCTTCACCGCCCACTTGGACCAGGACCTCTACATCTACTGGGGGGCCTACGTGGGCACCCCGGACGAGATCCTGGTGCAGGGCAGGCTGGCGGAGGTCGCGGGGCGGATCGAGGAGCTGCGGACGCAGGCCCGCGCCCGCAAGGGCTGGATCATGGACACCTACCTGCTCAGGCGCACCTGAGGTACGCCGGGAGGGCGGCGGCGAGGCGTTCGTACTCCTCGGGCCGGTTGTAGATCTGCCCGCAGATCCGGATGCCGCCGCCGCCCGGCCAGGGCCAGATCAGTACCCGGATGCGTTCACGGGCCGCGATGTCCTCGCGCAGCGCGCGGGCGCCGTCCGGGGTCTCGGCGACGCCGGGCGGCAGGCGCAGGGTGCGCATGGCGAGGCCAGCGGTGTGCGGGAGCGGTGTGAGCCCGGGGATCCGGGCGAGCAGCGCGGCGCCGTGGGCGGCGAGGGCGCTGTTGTGGGCCCGGAGCTTGGCCGCGTCGAGGGTTTCGATGAGGTCGAGTCCCCCGGGGGCGGCGAGCCAGCCGGTGTAGTCGGCGGTGGCGCGGTTCTCGACGGAGCGCGGGAAGCCGTGCCCGTCCTCCCAGGAGGGTACGAGCGCGCGGATCCGGTGGCGGTGCTGCGGGGCGACGGCGAGCAGGGCGGTACCGGAGGGGGCGTAGCCCCATTTGTGCAGGTTGCCGAACCAGAAGTCGGCGCCGCCGGCGAGCGGGTCGGCGAGCATGCCCGGGGCGTGGGCGCCGTCGACGACGGTGGTGACGCCGCGCTCGCGCAGTGCGGCGAGGAGCCGTGGCGAGGCGATGATCCGGGCGGTGGGCGAGCTGACGTGGTCGAGTACGGCGACCCGGGTCCGGGGCGTCAGCGCGGCCAGCACGGTCTCCCGTACGGCGTCCTCGTCGGGCAGGGCGGGGTCCAGGGCGACGGTGGTGACCGGGGCGCGGCGGGCGGCGGCCGCGGTCACGGTGCCGTAGCCGTGGTCGGTCACCAGGATCTCGTCGCCGTCGTCGAGCGGGACGGCGTCCAGGGCGAGGTTGGCGCCTTCGGTGGCGTTGGCGATGAAGGCGAGGCCGTCGGGGTCGGCGGCGAGGCGGGCGGCGATCCGGGCGCGGGCCTGTTCGAGGCGGTCCGGTACGGCGGTGAAGAACGCGTCGGGGTCGGCGTGCACCTCGGCGCGCAGCGTGGCCTGGGCCTCCTGGACGGGCACGGGGACCGCGCCGAAGGAGCCGTGGTTGAGGTGGGCGACGGCCGGGTCCAGGCGGAACAGGGCGGCCCCGCCGGGGAACTCTCCGGGCCCTTCGCCCGCGGGAGCGGGTTGCCCGGCGGGCGGCTCGGCCGACTGCCCCGCGGGCGGCTCGGCGGGGCGGTCTGCGGGGCGTGTCGTCTCGGTCACGGGACCTCCGGGGTGCGGCGCGGCTGTCGCCCGGATCATCCCCCGGCGCCTGCGGTCGTGGGAACACCACCGCCGTCACCCCGGCCGGAAGCGTACGGCGCCGCCCGCCCTGAGCCTCTACGGTTCGCGGCCGCTGGTCGCCGCGTAGTACTGGAGGTCCTGGACCTCCGCCTTGGGTTCCACCCGGTAGGGGAGGTCGACCTTCGCCGCCGTCTCCCCGTCCCGGGCGACGTGGGCCGAGCTGGTGCCCGCCTTCAGCGGCAGCAGCTCGGAGTGGATCCCGGCGGGGGCGTCGTGGCTTCCCCGGGAGGCACCGACCGTCGTGCGCACGACCGCCGGTCCGGTGAGGAAGCTGAGCACCTCCACCGTGTCCCGGGCGGGGGCGCTGCCCTTGCGCAGTGACATCACCAGCGACTGCTCGCCCGTGGGGCGGGCGTCCGCGAACTGCGTGCGCGCGCTGAGGTACAGGGTGTCCCGGACGATCTTCGGCCAGCCGCCCGTCTTGAACCGGGTCAGGTAGTACGAGGTCAGGTCGAGGTAGGTGTGGCCGTTGTGCAGGGACGGTGCGAACTGGCTGCCCTCGGAGTAGTCGTTCCAGGTGGTGAGCTGGACCCAGTCGGCGTCGTCCTCGATGGCGCGCGTCCATGTGGCGCGCAGCGTCGCGGTGTTGCCGGCCTCGTCGTAGATGCCTTGGTTGGGGCGGGCGTCCTGGACCGAGACGGGCTGCATCCAGATCTTGCCCATCCCGTGGGCGCGCCGGACGTCGCGCGTGGAGCTCTCCTGGCCGACGTAGCTGCGGCTGCCCCACTCGGAGAAGCCGTAGCTGATCGGGGCGAAATCGCCGCTGTGGGCGCCGAAGTCGAGGAAGAGCGGTACGAAGGCGGTGCGGATGCCGTGGTCCGCCTTGAGGACGCGGATGACCTCGGTCCACCAGGCCGCGTTCTTCGCCTCCGCCTTGAAGGGGGAGACGACGAGCCGGCCGTCGGGGAGCCGGTGCGCGGCGGAGGCGTCGGCGAGCGTGGCGAGCGCCTCGGCGAGTACGCGGGGGTCGTCGGTCTTCAGCGAGGTCATGTCCGGCATCAGCATGATCTTGAAGCCCGGGTCCACCGAACGGGCCGCCGCCATCAGCAGGTTGGAGCGGTCCCAGTTCTTGCCGGAGAGGGAGAGCAGGTCGAGGGTGAAGCCGTCGATGCCGGCGGCCCGGGCGGTGCGCACCTCCTGCTGGAGGTTGGCGTACTCCCAGTCGCCGGTCTTGGGTGCCACGGGCAGGGGGCGGTCGCGCAGCAGGCCGCCGTACCGGCCGTGTTTGCCGCTCTCCCCGTCGGGGTTGAGGTAGTTGCGGGTGTAGTAGTCGTTGTCCGCGCTCGCGTTGTCGAGGGAGAGCGGGTACGGGGTGAAGTAGTGGGCGAACACCAGCTTCTTGCCCGCTTCGCCGGAGCGCAGGACGGCCGGCTGGGGCATGTCGAAGGGCAGGGCCCCGGCGGGGCGCCCGGTCCCGGAGTCCGCCGCGCCCTCGGTATCGCCCTTGCCCGCCGCGTCCTGGGCGGGCGGCGGGCTCTGCTCCGGCTGCGCGGGGGCGGCCGGATCGGCGGCGCCGGATGCGGAGTCGGGCCCGGTGGCCTGTGGGGCTGCGGGGCCGTGGGCGGTTGCGTGCTGTGCGGGTTCGCCGCCGAGCGGGTCCCAGGCGATGCCGGTGGCAGCGCACACGCCGACGAGGAGGAAGGCGGAGAGCAGCAGGGCCAGCAGCGGCCGTCCGCCGCGCACGGCCGGCCGGCGCCGGTGCGACACCGGTCGAGCCGGCCGCTCCGCTCCGGGCGTTCTTCGTCGCGCTCGCCGGTCCGTGCGCCGGTCCGCTGTCATTCTGGTCCCTCCCGCTGGTCCCTCCCGCGAATATGCCCCGGTGGGGCTGGACAGCAGTAGAGCCCATTACCGGCTTCCGGACAACCGTTCCCGGGGGCCGGGGTCGGGCGTGCCGGGGCGCTCCACCGCCTCCGGACCGGGTTCGCCGCCGCTGGGACACGCGCAGGAGGACGACGACGGCCTCGCGGTACGCGAGGCGGCGTATACGGATGCGCTACCCGGGGTCGGCGTGCTGCACGAGGCCGGACTCCCGTTCGCCGAGGGTTCGGACTCCCCGCGTGCGCCGCGTGGCGCCGACGGCTGGGCGCGGTTGTCGCCCGGACCGGTTCATCGCGTCGCAGTAGAGGCCGGCCACCCCCCGCGCCGATCCGCGGTACGGTCCGCAGGGGGCCGGCCCGTAGGCGCGCCGCAGCCCGGCCGGTGGCGGTGGTGAAGTCCCGGTGCAGGGGCGGCCGATGGGCCTGACCTGGGCGGCAGCGGACCCTCTGATCGGAATGCGACATTCCCCTGGCGATGCGGCGCAAATGGCGCATAATCATCGTCACACGGCCGAAAGATCCCTGCAGTCGCGGCCGCGCCTGGTCACGCATGCGATGGGGGGCATCGTGCCGATGAGGGAATCAGGGTCGACCGCAAGACTTCCTGCGACGTCCGCCGAGATGTCCCGGCTGCTCACCGCCGTCCGGAGGGGGCGGGTGCTCACCGTGGCGGGCGGCTTCCGCGAGCCGCGGAGCCTGCTGGTGCGGGAGATCGCGCGGCGGCTCGCGTCCAACTTCTACGACGGGGTGGCAGTCGTCGACCTCGACCCGCTGGAGGGCGGCTACGGCGTCCGCGAACTGACGGCCGAACTGGGCTCCGTACCCGGCGTGCCCGCACCGCCCTGCGGGACGACGACGTACGCCGCGTCCTGGCTGGCCGAGCGGGACATGCTGCTCGTCCTGGACGGTACCGAACAGCTCGGCCAGGACGCCCTGGCCTGGCTGCGCAAGCTGCTGGCCGTGGCTCCCGGGCTGCGGATCCTGGCCGCCGGCCGGTCCCCGCTGGCGTTCGACCAGGAGAGCATCCACCGGCTCTGATCCAGCAGACGGGTCCCGGAACAGCGCCGGAGGCGGGTCCGGAAACGGCGTTGGAGGCGGGTCCGGAAACGGGTCCGCCCCGGCCGGGCACGGAGCCGGCCGGGGCGGAGCGCGTCAACGGGTGTCAGCCGAGGAGGCCGAGCGCCTCGTTGAAGGTCGCGGACGGGCGCATGATCGCCGCGGCCTTCGTGGCGTCGGGCTGGTAGTACCCGCCGATCTCCGCCGGGGAGCCCTGCACCGCGATGAGCTCGGCGACGATGGTCTCCTCACGCTCGGCGAGGGTCTTGGCGAGCGGCTCGAAGGCTGCGGCCAGCTTCGGGTCGTCGATCTGCCGGGACAGCTCCTGCGCCCAGTACATGGCGAGGTAGAAGTGGCTGCCGCGGTTGTCGATGCCGCCCAGCTTGCGGCTCGGCGACTTGTCCTCGTTGAGGAAGGTGCCGGTCGCGCGGTCCAGGGTGTCGGCCAGCACCTGGGCGCGGGCGTTGCCCGTGGTGGTCGCGAGGTGCTCGAAGCTGGCGGCCAGCGCGAAGAACTCGCCCAGGCTGTCCCAGCGCAGGTAGTTCTCCTTGACGAGCTGCTGCACGTGCTTCGGGGCGGAGCCGCCGGCGCCCGTCTCGAAGAGGCCGCCGCCGTTCATGAGCGGGACGACCGACAGCATCTTGGCGCTGGTACCCAGCTCCAGGATCGGGAACAGGTCGGTCAGGTAGTCGCGCAGCACGTTGCCGGTCACCGAGATGGTGTCCTCGCCGCGGCGGATGCGCTCCAGGGAGAAGGCGGTGGCCTCGACCGGGGAGAGGATCTTGATGGTCAGGCCCTCGGTGTCGTGCTCGGCGAGGTAGGTCTTGACCTTGGCGATCAGCTGCGCGTCGTGGGCGCGGTCCTCGTCCAGCCAGAAAACGGCCGGGACGCCGGTGGCGCGGGCGCGGGTCACGGCGAGCTTGACCCAGTCCTGGATCGGCAGGTCCTTGGTCTGGCAGGCGCGGAAGATGTCGCCGGCGGCGACCTCCTGCTCCAGGACCGTGTTGCCGGCGGCGTCGACGAGGCGGACGGTGCCCGCGGCGGCGATCTCGAAGGTCTTGTCGTGGCTGCCGTACTCCTCGGCCTTCTGCGCCATGAGACCGACGTTCGGGACCGAGCCCATGGTGGACGGGTCGAAGGCGCCGTGGGCGCGGCAGTCGTCGACGACGACCTGGTAGACGCCGGCGTAGCTGCTGTCCGGGAGGACGGCGAGGGTGTCGGCCTCGTTGCCGTCGGGGCCCCACATGTGGCCGGAGGTGCGGATCATGGCCGGCATGGAGGCGTCGACGATGACGTCGGACGGCACGTGCAGGTTGGTGATGCCCTTGTCGGAGTCGACCATGGCGAGGGCCGGGCCCTCGGCGATCTCGGCGTCGATGGAGGCCTTGATCGCGTCGCCGTCGGGCAGGGCGCCCAGGCCGTTCAGGATGGCTCCGAGGCCGTCGTTGGGCGACAGGCCGGCGGCGGCGAGGGTCTCGCCGTAGCGGGCGAAGGTCTTCGGGAGGAAGGCGCGGACCACGTGGCCGAAGATGATCGGGTCGGAGACCTTCATCATCGTGGCCTTGAGGTGCACGGAGAACAGGACGTGCTCGGCCTTGGCACGCTCGATCTGGTCGTTGAGGAAGGTGCGCAGCGCGTCGACGTGCAGGACGGACGCGTCGACGACCTCGCCGGCGAGGACCGGTACGGACTCGCGCAGCACGGTGGTGGCGCCGTCGGCGGCGACGTGCTCGATGCGCAGGGTGCCGGCCTCGGCGATGACGGCGGACTTCTCGGTGGAGCGGAAGTCGTTCTCGCCCATGGTGGCGACGTTCGTCTTCGACTCGGGGACCCAGGCGCCCATGCGGTGCGGGTGCGTCTTGGCGTAGTTCTTGACCGAGCCGGGGGCGCGGCGGTCGGAGTTGCCCTCGCGCAGGACCGGGTTGACGGCGCTGCCCTTGACCTTGTCGTAGCGGGCGCGGATGTCGCGCTCCTCGTCGGTCTTCGGGTCGTCCGGGTAGTCGGGGAGGGCGTAGCCCTGGCCCTGGAGCTCGGCGACCGCGGCCTTCAGCTGCGGGATCGAAGCCGAGATGTTCGGAAGCTTGATGATGTTGGCTTCCGGGGTCTTCGCCAGCTCGCCGAGCTCGGCGAGGGCGTCGGCGATCCGCTGGTTCTCCTGGAGGTACTCGGGGAACACGGCGATGATCCGACCGGCCAGGGAGATGTCACGGGTCTCGACATTCACACCGGCCGTCGACGCGTACGCCTGGACCACAGGCAGGAAGGAATACGTCGCGAGGGCCGGGGCCTCGTCAGTGTGCGTGTAGATGATGGTCGAGTCAGTCACCGGATGCTCCGCTCCACAGTCTGCGTCTCTCGTCTGCAACATTGCTCGACATCAAGATATCTCGTGATCGGGCCGGTCAGCACAGCCCCCGGCCGCCAGTCGGCGAGACGCACGTCACGCGGGCCCCTGCGGCCCCCGCCAAACGGCGAGAGCGCCGCCCGCGGCTGTTTCCAGCCGGGACGACGCTCTGGCAGTCAGGCCGCGATCGGGCCTGCGCGCCTGATCAGGCGGCGAGGACCTTCGGGTCCTGGCCGTACTGGTTGGGCTGCTGCTGGCCGGCGGTGGCCAGCAGGACCAGCAGCCAGATGCCGCCGACGATGGGCACGAGGGAGATGAGCAGCCACCAGCCGGACTTGCCGATGTCGTGCAGACGGCGCACGGCGACGGCCAGGTTCGGGAGGAGGGTGCCGAGCGCGTAGAGCGCGTACAGCCACGGGGACGTACCGAGGACGGCGTCCAGGATCGAGACGATGATGATGGCGGCGACCTGGAAGAGTACGAACATCCAGTACTCCTGGCGGCGCGCGCGGCCGGAGAAGTCGGCGTACTTCTTCAGGACGTCGAGGTAGTAGTTCATGGGTCCCCCCAGAGGACGGTTGGTTCGGCCCGTCCTGCTGGAGCAAGCCGGGGCAGAACTTATGCCCCCCTTACGTCGGGGTCAAGCCACTTACGGGGAAGCCAAATCGGCTGAACCGCCCGATTTCCGGCACCGGAGTTACGCGTTCGGGACACCACCGCGGCGCCATGTCCCCGGACGTCCGAATCGTCCGCACGCGAGGCCTACTTGACACCCCGTGAGCCACCCGGATCGTTATTCACATCGTTACCGCCTCGCGACTCCCCGGCCCGCTCGCCGGCGGATGCCGTCAGCCGATGGGTCCGGGATCAGAGCCAGCCGTTGCGGCGGAAGCCCCGGTGGATGACGAAGCAGGCGAGCGCCATGACGCCGAGGACGAGCGGGTAGCCGTACGTCCAGTGCAGTTCCGGCATGTGGTCGAAGTTCATGCCGTAGACCCCGCAGACCATGGTGGGGACGGCCACGATCGCCGCCCACGCGGTGATCTTGCGCATGTCCTCGTTCTGGGCGACCGTCACCTGCGCGAGGTGGGCCTGGAGGATGGAGTCCAGGAGGTTGTCGTAGGCGCCGATCTGCTCGGTGGCCCGGGTCACGTGGTCCGCCACGTCCCGGAAGTACGCGCGGATCTCCGGCGGGATGACCGGTATCGGCTGGGTGGCCAGCTGCTCCAGCGGGCGGCCCAGCGGGGCCACCGCCCGCCGCAGCTGCAGGAGTTCGCGCTTGAGCTGGTAGATCCGGCCGGCGTCGCCGCGGCCGCCGTTCTCGCTGAACACCGCGGTCTCGACGGCGTCGATGTCGTTCTGCACGGCGTCCGTGACGGCCATGTAGTCGTCGACCACGTGGTCGACCACGGCGTGCAGGACCGCCGCGGGGCCCTTGCCCAGCTGGTCCGGGGCGGCTTCCAGCTCCTCGCGTACCGGCCCGAGGGTGCCGCGGCCGCCGTGCCGGATGGTGATGACGAAGTCAGGGCCGGTGAAGGCCATCAGCTCGCCGCTCTCCACCACCTCGCTGGTCGCGGTCAGTTCCTCGTGCTCGACGTAGCGCACGGTCCGGAAGACGGAGAACAGCGTGTCGCCGTAGCGCTCCACCTTGGGACGCTGGTGCGCGTTCACGGCGTCCTCGACGGCGAGGGGGTGCAGGCCGAACAGCTCCGCGAGCCCGGCGAGTTCGTCCTGCGCCGGCTCGTGCAGGCCGATCCAGACGAAGCCGTCGCCCGCCTTGCGGACCCGGCGCAGCGCCTCCTCGGCCTCCGCGCAGTCCTCCTGCCGTACGCCGTCCCGGTAGACCAGGCAGTTGACCACCGAGCTGCCGAGCGGGGAGCGGGCGGGGTGGCTGAGGTCGACGGCCCGCCGGTAGCCGCGGCGCACGGCCCGGCGCAGGTTGCTGAACATGGACAACGGCGTACTCCCCTTCGGCGGATCACCGGCCAGTCTGCCATCGCCGCCGGAGCGCCCGTGCCCGGGCTCACCGCCCGCCCGCCGGAGGGCGGGGCCTCAGGCCCGGTCGATGAACACGCTGGTCGACTTCACCCGTGCCGTGGCCCGCGCGCCCACCTCCAGGCCGAGTTCCTCCACCGCCTCCCGCGTCAGCAGCGACACGATGCGGTGCGGGCCGGCCTGGATCTCCACCTGTGCGTCGACCGTGCCCAGCTTCACCCCGGTGACGATCCCGGGGAAGGCGTTGCGCGCCGAGGTGTGGGCGGCCTCCTCGTCTTCGGCACCCTCCCGCGCGGCCTCGACGCAGAACGCGGCCAGGTCCGGCCCGTCCACCATCCTGCGGGTGCCCTCGCGGCGGGTGGGGAAGCGTTCGGCATCCGCCCACCGCCGGGCGGTGTCGATGCTGACGCCGAGCAGCCGGGCGGCCTGGCCGATCGTGTAGGACTCCATGGCCGGCAAGCCTATGCGTCGGCGCGGGCGATCACGCCGAAGCGTTGCGCAGTGCCTCCGCGGCCGCCGCCGCGACGATGTCGGCCACCAGCGACAGGGCCGGTGAGTCCAGCTTCCACTGCTGCCAGTACAGCGGTACGTCCAGCGGCCGCCGGGGCACCACCAGTACCAGCTCACCCGCGCGTACCAGCGGGCCCGCCTGCTGCTCGGGCACCAGCCCCCACCCCAGCCCGGCGACGACCGCGTCGCGGAAGCCCTCCGAGGTCGGCACGTGGTGCCGCACCGGCCCCGCGCCGGCTGCCCCGTCCCCGGTCAGGGAGCGGACGAAGGCGTCCTGGAGGTCGTCCTTGCGGTCGAAGACGATCGTCGGAGCCTCCCGCAGGTCCCGCTCCGGCGTGCCCGTCAGATACCGGGCGGCGAAGGCGGGGCTGGCCGCCGGCAGGTACCGGGCCAGACCCAGCATCCGTACGCTGCACCCGGCCACCGGGTCCGGTGAGGAGGTCACCGCCGCCATGACCTGCCCCTCGCGCAGCAGCGCAGTCGTGTGCGACTCGTCCTCGCGGTGCAGCTCGACGCAGATCGGCGGGTCCTGCGGCACCCTCGTCAGCGCCGGCAGGAACCATGTCGCGAGGGAGTCGGCGTTCACCGCGATCGGCAGCCGCACGGGGCCCCGCTCGTCGGCCATGCCCAGCTCGGCGCGCGCGTCCCGCTCCAGCCGGGCCAGCTGCCGGGCGAAGCGGACCACCACCTCACCGGACTCCGTCGCCCGCACCGGCTTGGTCCGCATCAGCAGCACCCGGCCGGTGCGCTGTTCGAGGGCCTTGACGCGCTGGCTGACCGCCGAAGGCGTCACGTGCAGGGCGGCCGCCGCCGCGTCGAAAGTGCCCTCGTCGACCACGGCGAGGAGGGTGCGTACCTGGTCCAGGGGAAGCTCATCCATCACAAACACTAATGGTACGTAAAAATCTTTAGCTGTACTGAAAAGTGTCGGCTGCCTACGGTCGGAGCCATGACACACGGCATCATCACCGCCGCCCTGGCCGGCTTCGGCACCGGGCTCTCCCTCATCGTCGCCATCGGCGCGCAGAACGCCTTCGTCCTCCGCCAGGGCGTGCGCCGACACGCGGTCCTCGCCGTGGTCGCCATCTGCGCCGTCTCCGACGCGCTCCTCATCGCCCTCGGCGTCGCCGGCGTCGGGGCGTTCGTGACCGCCTGGCCGGCCGCCCTGACGGTCGTGGGGCTGGCCGGGGGCGTCTTCCTCGTCTGTTACGGGGTCCTCGCCGCGCGCCGGGTGCTGCGGCCCGTCCCCGGTGCCGCCCTCACCACGGAGGGAGCGTCCGCCGGATCCGCCCGCCGGGCCGTACTGACCTGCCTGGCCATGACCTGGCTCAACCCGCACGTCTACCTCGACACCGTGCTGCTCGTCGGATCCCTCGCCGCCGACCGCGGCGACCTGCGCTGGGCCTTCGGCGTCGGGGCCGGCCTGGCCAGCCTGACCTGGTTCGCCGGCCTGGGCTACGGGGCCCGGCTGCTGAGCGGCCTGCTCGCCCGCCCCTCGGCCTGGCGGGTCCTGGACGGCCTCGTCGCGGCGACGATGGTCACCATGGGCGGCTTCCTCCTGGCCCGCGCCTGATCCCTGGCGGGCTCGGCAGGACGGCCCCGGTCCGCCCGCCGCCGTCGGGGGTCCCGCATGTCGGCGCGGGGCGGCGGCCGGCGCCCGGCATAGTGCTCCTGCCGACGACCCGAGCCCCAGGAGCCCGCCGTGCCCGACCGTCCCTCCCCCGACGCGGTGCGCGCGTACTACGCCGCGCAGCCGGCGCCGCTCGTGGCCGCCACCGGGATCGTCCTGGACACCCGCGGGCGGGTCCTCGTGCTGACCACCTCGTACAAGGCGGACCTGGAGCTGCCGGGCGGCTCGGTCGAGGACACCGAGACGCCGGAGCAGGGGCTGGCCCGCGAGCTGCGGGAGGAACTGGACCTCGGTGTGCCGGTCGGCCGGCTGCTGGCGGTGGACTCGCGGCCGCCCGGCCGGCTCGGCCGTTCCCTGATCGTGCACGTCCACCTCGTCGGGCCGCTCTCGCCCCAGGAGGCCGCGGCGATCGCCTTCGCCGACGGCGAGATCACCGGGGCGCGCTGGCTGGGGCCGGAGGAGGCCTGCGCGGTCCTGCCCGACCGGGTCGCGCCCCGGCTGCGCGCGGGACTGGCCGCCCTGCACGCCGGTTCCTTCGCCCACCTGGTCGACGGTGTGCCCCAGCCGGGCTCGCCGGCCGGTCTGGATCCGGCGCGTCGGGCGGCCCTGGAGCACGCGGGCGCACTCGACGCGGCCAGCCACCGGGCCAGCCGGCCGAAGGTGCTGACCGCGGCGAGCGTGGTGTTCACCGCCGCCGACGGCGGGATCCTGCTGGTGCAGCCCGCGTACGGCCGCACCGACCGCTGGAACCTGCCGGGCGGCGGCATCGACAGCGACCTCGGTGAGATCCCGCGCGCGGCGGCCCGGCGGGAGGTCCGCGAGGAGCTCGGCCTCGACCTCGCCCCGGGCCGCCTGCTCGCCGTGAACTGGTCGCACAAGCCCGGCCGCCCGGCCCGTATCCGCTTCCTCTACGACGGCGGCGTCCTCGACGCCCCCACCCTCGCCCGGATCCGGCTGGACCCCACCGAGCTCCTCCAGTGGCGCACCGTCCCGCGCGAGGAACTCCCCGCCCTGGTCAAGGGTGCGCTGCGGCGCCAGATCACCGCCTGCCTCGACGCGCGGGCCAGCGGCGCCGGCCCGTTGGAACTCCACGCGGGCCGCCCCTGACCCGCCCTGCGGGCCCGCGGAGGCCGCGTTACCGTCGGCGGCATGGACGGTGATCGCCGAGGGTGGCGCCAGTGCTTGCTCAGCGGGGCGGTGTTCGCCGTGTGCATGGCCGGCACCACGCTGCCGACCCCGCTCTACGGCCTCTACCAGGAGAAGTTCGGGTTCTCCGAGCTGGTGGTGACCGTCGTGTACGCCGTGTACGCCTTCGGGGTCATCGGCGTGCTCCTGCTGGCGGGCAACGCCTCGGACGCCGTCGGCCGGCGGCCGGTGCTGCTGGCGGGCCTGGGGTTCTCCGCGGCCAGCGCCGTCTGCTTCCTGTGCGCCACCGCGATGGGCTGGCTGTACGCCGGGCGGCTGCTGTCAGGCCTCTCCGCCGGGCTGTTCACCGGAGCCGCCACGGTCTACGTGATGGAACTGGCGCCGCCCGGCGGGGCCTCCCGGGCCACGTTCGTGGCCACGGCCGCCAACATGGGCGGGCTGGGCTGCGGGCCCCTCCTCGCCGGGGTGCTGGCGCAGTACGCCCCCTGGCCGCTGTACCTGCCGTTCGCCGTGCACCTGTTCCTGGTGGCCGTCTCGGCCGCCGTCGTGCTGGGGCTGGACGAGACCGTACGGGAGCGGCGGCCGCTGAGCACCGTACGGCCGCAGCGGCCCGGCGTACCCCCGCAGGTGCGGTCCGTCTTCGGGCCCGCCGCGGTCGCCGCGTTCGCGGGCTTCGCGCTGTTCGGGGTGTTCACCTCGGTCAGTCCGGCCTTCCTCGCGCAGTCCCTCGACGTGACCGACCACGCCGTGAGCGGGCTGGTCGTCGCGCTGGCCTTCTTCTCCTCGACCGCCGGACAGCTGGCGGTCGGCCGGGTCGGGGTGGCACGGTCGCTGCCGCTGGGCTGCGCGGGACTGCTCGCCGGGCTGGCGCTGCTCGCGGGCGCTCTGGTGTGGGACCTGCTGGCACTGGTGGTGGCGAGCGCGGTCGTCGGCGGGGCCGGGCAGGGGATGGCGTTCCGCGCGGCGCTGGCGGCGGTGGCCGCGGCCTCGCCGCCGGACCGGCGCGCGGCGGTGATCTCGACGCTGTTCGTCGTGGCCTACGCGGGCATCTCCGTACCGGTGATCGGTGTCGGACTGCTCGTGGACCCGATGGGCCTGGAGGGCGCCGGGCTGGTGTTCATCGTGTGCATGGCCGCTCTGGTCGGGGCCGCCGCCGTCTACCTGCTGCGACGGCCGGTGCCCGCGGACGCCTGAGCGGGCGGGCAGGCCCGGGGGGGCGGAGGACCGGGCGCGGGAAACACCGCCGCCCCGCGGCGCGGAGCGGCGGGGCGGCGGTGCGGACACCGGTCGGGCGGGATCAGACCGCCGGAGCCGGGTAGGTCGGGTACTCCACGCCGGAGACGTGCTGGACGACGCGGATGACCTGGCACGAGTAGCCGAACTCGTTGTCGTACCAGAGGTAGAGGATCGCGTTGTCGCCGTCGACCTTGGTCGCGCCGGCGTCGACGATGGACGCGTGGCGCGAGCCGACGAAGTCCATGGAGACGGCGTCGGGGGCGGTGGTGAAGTCGATCTGGCGCTTCAGCGGCGAGTTCAGCGAGACGTCGCGCAGGTGGTCGAGGACTTCCTCGCGGGTGGTCTCGCGGCCCAGGCGCAGGCTGAGGATGGCGATCGAGACGTCCGGGACGGGGACGCGGATCGAGCTGCCGGTGATCGGCGCCTTGAGCTCGGGCAGCGCCTTCGCGACGGCGGATGCGGCGCCGGTCTCGGTGATGACCATGTTCAGCGGCGCGGAGCGGCCGCGGCGGTCGGCCTTGTGGTAGTTGTCCAGCAGGTTCTGGTCGTTCGTGAACGAGTGGACGGTCTCGACGTGGCCGCGCAGGACGCCGTACTCGTCGTCCATGGCCTTCAGCGGCGGGACGATCGCGTTGGTGGTGCAGGACGCGCAGGACAGGATCCGCTCGTCCGGCTTGACGGTGTCGTGGTTGACGCCGTGCACGATGTTCGGGACGTCGCCCTTGCCCGGGGCGGTCAGGACGACCTTGTCGATGCCGGGGCGCAGGTGCTTGGACAGGCCCTCGCGGTCGCGCCACTTGCCCGTGTTGTCGATGAGGATGGCGTCCTTGACGCCGTACGCCGTGTAGTCGATCTCGGAGGGGTCGTTGGCGTAGATCACCTTGATCGCGTTGCCGTTGGCGACGATGGTGCTGTTGGCCTCGTCGACGGTGATCGTGCCCTGGAACTGGCCGTGGATCGAGTCGCGGCGCAGCAGCGAGGCGCGCTTGACCAGGTCCTGGTCGCCGCCGCCCCGGACGACGATGGCCCGCAGGCGCAGGCCCTTGCCGGAGCCGGCCTTCTCGATGAGCAGGCGGGCGACCAGGCGGCCGATGCGGCCGAAGCCGTACAGGACGACGTCGCGGCCCTCGCTGCGCTCCAGCTTGTTCTCGCCCGTGGCGCCGGCGACGGCCTGGGCGGTGAACTCCTCCACCGACAGGCCGTGGTCGTCGGCCTTGTACGTGGCGGCGAGCATGCCGAGGTCGATCTGCGAGGGACCGAGGTCGAGGGCGGTGAGCGCCTGCAGGAACGGCATGGTCTCGGTGACCGACAGCTCCTCGCCGTCGATCTGCCGCGCGAAGCGGTGGGTCTTGAGGATGCTGACCACCGATTTGTTCACCAGGGAGCGGCTGTGGAGCAGGATGTTGACGTCCCGCTCCCGGTGCAGCTTCCCGATGATCGGGATCATCGCCTCCGCGATCTCCTCGCGGTGGTTCCAGTTGGTGAACGAGTCCTCGTTGACAGTCACAGGCTTTATCTTTCGAGCTAGGCGGCGCTCATATGCTAACCCCACTGCCCATTGGCCGCTTAAGGGGTACCCGTCCAAGGACACGGCGTACCGGTTCGCCCGCGTTCACGCTGGTACGCGGCGCCCTCGGACCGGCCGCGGCCGCCGCCCGGAAGGCCTCGAAGGCGGCGACGGGCTCGCACAGCGAGCGCCGCGCACCAGGAGCCACTGCACGCGTGTCTGTCATCGGGCCTGCCCTCCGGCGTCGTCGAGCCGGTCGACGACGATCATCGCCACGTCGTCGTCCAGCCGGTCCTCGGTATGGCGGACCAGTGCCTGGCACAGCCGGTCCAGGAACTCCCGGGGCCCTCGGTCGGGCATCGCCTCCATGGCCTCCGGCAGGGCGAAGAAGGCGTTGCCGCGGTCCCGGGCCTCGTTGACGCCGTCGGTGTGGAGCAGCAGGCGGTCGCCGGGCAGGAAGGCATAGCCGTCGCGGGTGCCGGGCGGGCCGGTGATGAACTCGCCCAGGCCGAGCGGCGGCAGCGGAGTGCTGGGCATCAGGGGCTGGACCTTGCCGTCGCGCAGCAGCAGCGGCGGCGGGTGGCCGCGGTTGACCACCTCGACCACGTGCCCGGCGGGGACCTGGGCCACCACCGCGGTGACGAAGCCCTCCACGAGCGCCTCCTCGTCGACCGCGCCCGGCACGGCGGCGTCCCGGCGCATCGCCTCCTCGCAGTGCCTGATGACGTCCACCAGGTCGTCCTCGTAGTGCACCGCCTCCCGGAAGGCGCCCAGTACGGCCGCGGCCGTCCGTACGGCGGGCAGGCCCTTGCCCCGCACGTCTCCGACGATCATCCGGATCCCGTACCGGGTCTCCATGGCCTCGTAGAGGTCCCCGCCGATCTGCGCGCCCTTCTCGGCCGCGAGGTAGAGGCTGGCCGCGCGCAGGGGGCCCAGCCGCTCGGGGACGGGCCGCAGCAGGACCTTCTGCGCCGCGGAGGCGATCCGGCGGACCTGGTTCAGCTCGCTCGCGCTGCGTGCGCGGGCCATGCGGCTGGTCGTCACGCTGGCCACCGACACCAGGAAGAGGGCGATGAAGTTGCTGTAGACCTGCTGGTTGCCCCACGCCTGGTTGTACGTGGCGGTGGTGATGCTCACGGCCACGGCGAGGGCCGCCGCGGCGACGGTGCCCTTGGGGCCCATGGTCACCGCGGCCAGCGCCGGCGTGGCCACCAGGAAGGGCCCGGTGTACAGGACGTGCGCGGGCGTGAACTCGATGGCCAGCACCAGGAGCGCGATCGCGAAGGGCACGCACTCCGCGAGGACGAAGAGGACCTGGTGGTGGCCGCTGCCTCCCGGTCGGGGAGTGGAGCGGATGGACACCCGCATGCATACAGCCTGCGCCGTCGGAGCTCGTCACCGCCACTCGCCGCGACCCCACAGCGTGCCGCGCGGCGCCACGCCACACCGGGTCGGGGCCGGTCGGGGCCGGTCGGGGCCGGTCCGCGCCTCCGTACGGCGGCCTGGCGAAGTCCCCGGCGCAGGGCCGCGGGGCGGCGGGCATGTCCTTGCGTGCGCACACCGGGGAACGCGTCCCGGCAGTGCAGCACCGCCGCGGCCGGCGTCCCGGCCCCCGGACCTGTCCGATCAGGCCACCGGCCGGGCCTCGGCGCGGACCGGGGCCTGCCGCGGGGCGTCCGCGCGGTCGCGGCGGAAGACGATGTCGGCCATCCGGCGCTCCGGCCCCCGGCGGCGCAGGACCTGGTAGGCGGCGAAGGCGGCCGGGCCGAAGAACACCTGGGCGGGGATGATGCCGGGGGCGTCGCCGGTGGCCGCCGAGATCAGGTGCAGGGCCGCCACGGGCGCCGCGGCCCCGAACAGCACGACCAGGGCGACCCCGGTCCGCAGCCCCGGCTTCCCGTACGCCTTGTAGGCGGTGGTCGTGAAGAGGGCGTAGGCCAGCAGGTCGCCCATGCCGACGACGGCGCCGAGGTCCTCACCGATGCGCAGGCCCGCGGCCGGTGCGTACGGATAGCCCTGGACGGCGTCGGCGAGCTCCTGGGTCAGCGGCACGACCCAGGCGAAGAAGGCGTCGTAGGCGGCGAGGGCGAGCAGGAACCACGCCACGTTCTTCAGCCGCATGCCGCCCTGGACGTTGAGGTTGGTGGCGGAGACGACGACCAGGCCGACGACACAGCTGTTCGCCACCCAGTACGGCGGTGCGGTCTCGCCGAAGGCCAGGTGCGTGACGAGTACGCTCGCGATCAGCGCGGTGATCAGCGCCCAGCGCAGCCGGCCGTTGCCGACGAGGGGCTGGTAGCCGACGGACAGTCCCCCGGCGAAGACCAGGGCGAGCACGGCGGGGAGGACGGCGCCCGGCAGTGCGAGGTAGACGTACGGCAGCGCCAGGACGAAGCCCATCATCAGGAAGATGTCGCGGCCGTTGAAGACGCCGACGGGCGGCCTCGCCGTGCGGACGGCACGGAAGTAGGCGATGGTGCCGGCGACGACCGCGAGCGCGAGGGCCGCGGTGACCACGAGCTGGAAGAAGACCGTCATGCGTGGCTCCGGGTGAAGGTGTGCTCCAACAGGTCACAGCGGAGGGGGAAGCGGCGCGCGGCCTCCTCGTCGTCCAGCGGCAGGACGGTGACCCGCGCGTCGATGTCGCGGGCCCGCAGCCGCTCGGTCACCTCGGCCGTGGTCGCGGCCGGCGAGGCGACCTCCACGTGGAGGCGGCCGTCGGGCCCGACCTGCGCCCGGTGGCGCAGCGGCCACGGCATGCCCGGGGTGCCGTCCAGGGCCTCGACGATGTCGCGCGGCGTCACGACCGCGTCGGCGGTGCGCAGCAGGGTGCCCGCCTTGCCGAGGATCTGCGAGACGGCGGGCACGGCGGCCAGTTCACAGTCCGGTTCGCCCTGAAGGGTGCGTACGACGTCGCCGGTGTTGTACCGCAGGACCGGCATGCACTCCCGGTAGGGGTAGTACGGCGTGACGGTCAGTTCCCCGAGCTGTCCGGGGGCGACGGGCTCACCCGTGTCGAGGCCGAGCACCTCGGTGTACCCCATGTTGGGATCGATGTGGAGGTGGTGGTGGCTGCAGGTGCGGCCGCCGACGGGCAGCAGCTCGGTCATGCCGAAGTTGTCGCCGATCGTCTGCGCGCCGAAGGTCTCGCGCAGGGCCCGTACGAGGGCCGGCGACACGATCTCGCCGCCGGCGTAGATCGACCGGAGGCCGAAGTCGTCCGGCCCGTAGCCGCGGCGGCGTGCCGCCGTGAGCATCCGGGCCAGGTAGCTGGGGTTGCCGGTGAGCAGGGTGGGGCGGGTGCCGTTGCCGCCGAGCAGATGCTCGACGGACTCCTCGGGCGGGACCTGCCCGACGACGTGGCAGGAGGCGCCCACGAGCCGGCAGACCTCCACGTCCTCCTGTACGGCGGCCGTCGCCCGGGAGCTGAGGTTGATCTGCATCCGGTCGCCGGGGCGGATGTCGCCGCGCAGCACGACGGACAGCGCGATCAGTGCCGGCCAGAGCTCCATCTCGTAGCGGGAGAGCCACATCTGGACGGGGCGGCCGGTGGTGCCGGTCGTCTGGGTCGCGAGGTAGGGGGGGCTGCACAGGAAGTCGGCGGGGCGCTCGACCAGGTCGGCCTTGCGGGTGACGGGGATCCGGGTGAGCGTCTCGGTGGTCAGTCCGTCGAGGTCGATGCCGGCGAGCCGCTCCTGGTAGAAGGGTGATCGACTGGCGAGTCGGCGCACGGTCCGCTGGAGCGCGCGGTTCTGCAGGTCGCGGCGCTCGTCGGGGTCGGCGAACGGCCCGTCGGCCAGTTCGTCGACGTCGTCGCCGAGTGAGCCGAACTCCTCAAGCGTGGCGAGGGCGTCGGCGACCAGCCGCTCCACGGCCCGTACGTTCAGCTTCCGGCCGAACACCATGGCCATCGCCACGCGGACCTGCCGGACACCGGTCTCCAGCACTCATGCCTCCCTAGAACGTGAAGAAAAGGGGTGGGGGCGGCACGCCGCCCCCACCCCCCGAATCTGCGTCAGCTGGCAGAGCAAGAGCCGAAGAAGACGGCCGTCATGGCACCCATGACGTACTTGAACTGCTTGGCGCTGGTCTTGATCGCGCTCATCGGATCCTCCTTTTGTCGCTCCTGGCGGACGGGCGTCCCGTGCCCGGTTCAGGGGCCGGTCCGAACGTCCCTGGGTGACAACACCCTGGCGCGATCGAGATGCACGGGCAATGATCTGGTCCGTCCAACGGACCGGCGAAAGCGGAGGGCGGTACCACCGTTCTTGCTGATGGGCCGGGACGAACGGGGAGTTACGGACACCATCCGACCGATGACGTCCGTACGGAAGGGGGAACCGCTCATGGCCAGATCCGGCACTGAGGGGCGGGGTGTCCTGGAGGGCGCGTTTGCACTCATGGAGGTGCTCGCGCACGGCGACGAGATCGGCCTGACCAGGCTGGCGGCCGACGCCGAACTGCCCAAGGCAACGGCGCACCGGCTGCTCGGGCAGCTGGTCGCGCTCGGCGCGGTGCAGAGCTGTTCGGGCCGCTACCGGCTGGGCCCGAGGACGTTCCGGCTGGGGCAGGCGTGGCACCCGGCGCGGACACTGCGGGCCGCGTCGGCGCGGCCCTTGCGTGAACTGGCTTCAACGAGCGTCAGGTTGGCCGTCAGCCTGTCGGTTCCCGAGGCGGGGCACGCCATCGTGGTGGGGAGCACGCGCAGCGAGGTGGACGACGTCTTCGCGCTGCATCCCGGGGTCGTCCTGCCGCCCGGGAGTGCGGCCGAGCTGATCCTGACGGCGTCCGCTCCCGAGGCGGCCGCGCCTGCGGGGTGGTCGCGGGCCGCGTGGTCGCGGGAGGCGGCGCGGGCCCGGGAGCAGGGCATGGCCTTCCAGTACGGTCAGTGCGTGAGCGCGCTGTCGTGCGTGGCGGCGCCGGTGTTCTCCGATACGGGGCAGGCGGTGGCCGCGGTGGCGGCGACCGCGCTGGACGGCAAGCAGATCGCCCCGCTGGGCGAGGCCGTGGTCCGTACGGCGGCGATGGTCAGCGCCAACCTGTCGAGGCTGCCGGCCCCCGCGGCGCGGCCGCGCCGCGCGTGGGAGCCCGCCCGGGGTCCGGCGGCCCAGGACCCGGCCGACGGGGAACCGCACGCCGCGCTGGCACCGGCCCGTCGGACCTAGGGTCTGTATCGAGTTGCCCCGCGGGGCAACTCGATACAGGCCCTAGTGCTGTCGTCGGGCGGGCGGGGCGGCGGACGCCGCCCCGCCCGCGCGCGCCCGCCCGTACGCGGCGCGTGCGTCCTCGATGACCGACGCGGGGCGACCTTCGATGGTCATGGGACCACAGTGCCACGAGTGACGGCGGGGCCACCGACCGGCGGGTACGACGACCGATGGTCCGACCGGCATCGGTAGCATCCCTCGGACTCCCGGACGAGGCCCCACGCGCCCACCCCCACCCCCACCCACCCCCACACCGCACCATGCGCAACCTTCGAGAGGTCGCCGAACATGCCCCTGGCAACTCCCCCTTTCAGTGTGCTGTCCGATGCGTTCGCCGCCGCGCCCCACCACTTCTACGCGCACCTGCGGGAGCAGGCTCCGGTGCACCACGAGCCGGCGATCGAAAGCTGGTTCGTCTCCCGCTACGAGGACGTGAAGCGGGTACTGACCGACCACGACGCCTTCACCACCGAGATGTTCCAGGCGCGCGCCGAGCCGGTGATGCGCGGGCGGGTCCTCGCCCAGATGACCGGAGCCGAGCACACCGCCAAGCGGAAGATCGTCGTACGGGGTTTCACCGGAGCCGCCCTCCGGGCCCAGGTACGCGCCATCCGCACCAACGCAGCCGAACTCCTGGCGCCGTTCCTCCCCCGCGGCCGGATGGACCTGGTCAACGACTTCGGCAAGCCGTTCGCCGTCCACGTGGCCCTCGACGTCCTCGGCCTGGACCGGGCGGACTGGCAGCAGGTGGCCGAATGGCACGGCGGCATCGCCGAGTTCGTCACCAGCCTGTCCCTCACCCCGGAGCGCCGCCGCCACTGCCTGGACTGCGCCGAGCAGTTGGAGGCCTACCTCGCTCCCGTGATCGAGCAGCGGCGCCGCCACCCCGGCGAGGACCTGATATCGGGCCTGTGCACCGCCGAGTTCGACGGCGTCGCGATGAGTGATCGCGATGTCACCGCCCTGATCCTCAACGTGCTGATCGCCGCCGCCGAGCCGGCGGACAAGACCCTCGCACTGCTCTTCCGGCATCTGATCGACCACCCCGAGCAGTTGGCGCAGGTCCGCCGGGACCCGGACCTGCTGGGCGCCGCCGTCGCCGAGACCCTGCGCTTCACCCCGCCCGTCCAGCTCATTCCCCGCCAGGCGGAGGCGGACGTGGTGCTGGCGGGCACCACCGTCCCGGCGGGCGCCACCGTCTTCTGCATGATCGGCGCCGCCAACCGCGACCCGGACGCGTTCACCGCCCCGGACACCTTCGACATCCACCGCGCGGACCTGGGCACGGCCCGCTCCTTCACCGCGGCGGCCCAGCACCTGGCCTTCGGGGCCGGACTCCACCAGTGCGTCGGCGCGGCCTTCGCCCGTGCCGAGATCGAGACCGTCGCCGCCATGCTCCTGCCCCTGCTGGACGGGGTCCGCTACAGCCCCGGCTTCCGCTACCGGGAGGCCGGCCTGTACACGCGGGGTCCGGTCGCCCTGTCACTGGACTTCACTCCCGTCCAAGGACGTGGAACCCGCCGTGGGTGACGCCCGTCTTGTATGGCGGCCACGGCCGGGACCGGCCGCGGCCCGTACTGCCCGGCCCCGCAAGCCGGTTACGGACAACCCCCCACTCCCCCAGGCGAAGACGAAGACGACGATGACATCGACCGACATCACCAGAGCCATCACCGACCTGCTCTTCACCCCCGGCCTCGACCTCACCGAGGCCGTCGACCGGCACTTCACCCCCGACTACCGCCAGCGCACCGACGGCGTCCGGAGCGACCGGACCGCCTTCGTGCAGCACATGGCGCGACTGCGCACCCTGGTCCGCGACGGGCACATCGAGGTCCACGACGAGCTGCGGGACGGTGCGCGCTACGCCGACCGGCACACCGTCACCCTCACCCAGCACAACGGACGCACCTCCCGCACCGAGGTCTACCTCTTCGCCCGGATGGCCCCGGACGGCCGCTTCCAGTCCGTCGAGGAGACCACCCTCCTGGTCACCGGCCACCCCGACGACGGGAACCTCGGCAGCGTCAAGTGACGCGAAGGGGGCTCCGACCGGGGGCTCCGACCGGGGGCTCCGACGGAGGAATCCGACGCGGGAGATCCGACGGGGAACCCGACGCCAAAGAGAGCGCTCTCCGTGGCCTCGGGCTGCGGAGGGCCGGTGCTGTGACAAGGAGAAAGCAGACCACCATGGTGTCCGTAGGAGAAAGACTCAGCAGGGCCCGAGTGCAGGCCTTCATCGGTCGGGAGGAACAACTCGGTCTCTTCGAAAGTGCGTTGGCCGGCGATGCGCAGGCCCCGTTCGCGTTCTACGTGTGTGGGCCGGGCGGCATCGGGAAGTCCACGCTGCTGCGGCGTCTGGCCGACCACGCCCGGGACGCGGGCCGGCTGCTCGTCGAGCTCGACGGCCGGTTCGTCAGCCGCGACCCGGCCGATTTCGAGCACGCCGCCGGCCCGTTCCTCGACGTTGCGGGCACCGTCCTGTTCGTGGACTCCTTCGACCACTGCCAGTGGCTGGAGAGCTGGCTGTGGCACCACTTCCTGCCCCGCGCGGCGGACGGCACCCTGGTCGTCCTGGCCGGGCGGCGCGCCCCGCAGCCGCAGTGGACCGCCGACCCGGCCTGGTCCCGGCTCCTGCACGTGAGCGAGCTGGAGCCGTTCTCCACGGAACAGGCCCTGAGCGTGCTGGTCGCGGCGCAGATCCGGCCCGAACTGCGCGACCGGGTGCTCCGTTTCGCCGGCGGCAACCCGCTCGCCCTGTCCCTGGCCGCCGCGGCCGGATCGGCGGGCTGCGCCAGGGAGGAGGTCTGGGCCCCGTCGGCGGACGTACTGCGCACCCTGCTGGCGGGGCTGATCGGCGAGGTCCCCACGGCCGCCCACCGCCGCGCCCTGGAGGTGGCGGCGCAGGCCCACTCGACGTCCGAGGAGCTGCTGTCCTGCGTACTGCCCGGGGAGGACGCCCACCTGCTGTTCTCCTGGCTGAGGGACCTGCCCTTCATGGAGTCCACGCACCGCGGACTCCACCCGCACGACGCGGCACGCGAGACCCTCGCCGCCGACCTGCGCTGGCGTGCCCCCAACGCCTTCGCCACGATCCGCCAGCGCCTCGCGGACGAATACCTGCGCCTCCTGCGCGAGGCGGCCGAGGAGCGGGTGTGGACCGTCACCGACGAGCTCTTCTACCTCTTCCGGGAGGGCGAGACCCTGGCCCGGCTGCGCACCTGGTCCCGCGACGACGAGCTGCACGACCGTCCGCTGCACCCGGACGACATGGAGGTCGTGCTGCGGATGGCGGAGGAGACCGAGGGGCCCGCCTCGGCGGAGCTGGTCCGCTACTGGGCACGGCGCCGACCGCAGGACTTCAGCGTCTACCGCCGGGTGGGCACCGGCCGCGTCGTCGCCTTCACGGCCCGCCTCGCCCTGCCGGCCCCTCCCGACCCCGAGGACCTCGCCACCGACCCCGTCGTCGCCGCCGCGTGGCGGTACACGGATACCACCGCCCCGGTGCGCCCCGGCGAGCACATCGGGATCAGCCGTTTCTCGGTCTACCCCGAGCGCTACCAAGTCCCCTCGCGGGTCATCGACTTGAGCAGCTCCCGGGCCCAGGCGGAGGCGGCCCGCGCCCGCGGCCGCGCCTTCGGCTTCGCCGTCTTCCAGGACGCCGAGGCGTGGGCCGAACGTGTCGAGGGCACCCTGGTCGACACCGGGGAGCGCCCCCGGGTCGGCGAGCACACCTACGGGCTGTTCGGTGTCGACTGGCGTGAGATCCCCGTGGAGGCCTGGCTCTACCGATTCATATCGACCCCCGACTCACCGGTCCCGTCGGCGCCGTCGGCCCTCTCGCGCAGCGCCTTCGACCAGGCCTTGCGCGAAGCGCTGGCACACTGGCGTGATCCGAACGCCTTCGCCGCCTGCGCCCTGATGCGTACGCGTCTCGCGGCCGATCTCGGCGATCCCGTCGAGGAGTTGCGCACGCTGCTGCGCGAGAGCGTCGACGGCCTCGCCGGTGACCCGCGCGGGGTGCGCGCCCGTGAGGCCCTGACCGCGGGGTACCTCGCCGGGGTGCCGACCCAGGAGGGCGCGGCCCGCCGCCTGGGACTCCCGTACGGCACCTACCGTCGCCATCTGCGTCAGGGCCTGGACCTGCTCTCCGAGGCCCTGTGGCAGCGGGAGCTGACCGGCCCGCGATAGCAGCGGCCGGCGCGCCGGCCGGCCGGCGGGGAGCGGGTGGACAGGTGCGGACAGCAGTGGACACCGATCCCCTCCGGCGGGCCTGGATAGTGGACACCGCCCGGCGTGAGCCTGTGTGCCATGAAGGCGGCACGCGGCACGCAGAGCGACGGCCCGGGAGGCCGCCGGAGTGGCGTGGCTCCTCACGTCCCGCCCCGAGCACTCGAAGGAACTCTCGGCATGACCACATCGAAGCCCTATCTGACCGGCCACTTCACTCCCGTGGTGGAGGAGGTCACCGCCACCGACCTGACCGTCGAGGGCGCCATCCCGCCCGAGTTGTCCGGTCGGCTGCTGCGCAACGGCCACAACCCGAAGCCCGGGATCACTCCCACCCACTGGTTCAAGGGCAGCGGCATGGTCCACGGCATCCGCCTGCGCGCCGGGCGCGCCGAGTGGTACCGCAACCGCTGGGTCCACACCCCCGCCCTCGACGGCGCCCCCTACATGACCGACAAAGGCCCCGACCTCACCGCCAGCGCCGCGGGCACCCACGTCATCGAACACGCCGGCCGGCTCCTGGCCCTGTGCGAGGCCAACCTCCCCTTCGAACTCACCGGCGACCTCGACACCGTCGGCGCCTACGACTTCGACGGCACGCTGCGCACCGCGATGACCGCCCACCCCAAGGAAGACCCCGTCACCGGCGAACTGCACTTCTTCGGCTCCTCACCCGTCCCCCCGTACCTCACCTACCACGTTGCCGACGTCAAGGGTGCGCTCGTCCACAGTGCCGAAGTCCCCGGCGCGAGCGCCGCGCTCAAGCACGATTTCGCCCTCACCCGGCACCACATCGTCTTCGTCGAGGGCAACGTCACCTTCGACCCCGCCGAGCGATCCGGCATCCCCTACGGCTGGAGCGACCAGCAGCCCTCCCGCATCGGCGTCATGCCCCGCGGCACCGACGGGGCCCGCCACATCCGCTGGTTCTCCATCGAACCCGGCAACATGCTCCACGTCTCCAACGCCTACGAAGACGGCCAGGGCCGCATCATCCTCGAAGGCCCCACCGTCGACCGCGAAGGCTTCCGCCTCTCCTGGAACTGGTGGACCGGCGCCCCCGGCCGCGGCACCGAACCCGTCGCCCGCTCCTACACCCGCCGCTGGACCATCGACCTCACCGCCGCCACCGTCGACGAACACATCGTCGACGACCTCCCCGTCGAGTTCCCCACCCTCAACGAGGACTACCTCGGCGCCGAGAACCGCTACCAGTACGCCATCGCCTTCCCCGACGAGAACGGCCTCGGCGGCTACGGCCTGGTCAAGTACGACCGCACCACCGGCGCCCGCCGCATCCACCAGGTCGGCGACGCCCGCCTGCCCAGCGAAGCCGTCTTCGTCCCCGCCGCCGGCGCCACCAACGAAGACGACGGCTACCTCCTCACCGTCGTCTCCGACCTCAAACAGGACGCCTCCCAACTCCTCGTCCTCGACGCCACCGGCCTCGACCGCATCGCCACCGTCCACCTCCCCCACCGCGTCGCCGCAGGCCTCCACGGCTCCTGGATCCCCGACACCGCCCACAGCACCGCCTGACACGGCCCAACCACTCAGGGGCCGCCCCAGACCACTCTGGAGCGGCCCCTGACCCGTGAGTCGCCGAGCGTGGCTGCGACCACCACGGACCCGGACACACGAAAGGCCGTTCTCCCGTGTACGAGAGAACGGCCTCCGACCTGCGTAAACGCTGGTCGGGACGACAGGATTTGAACCTGCGACCCCTTGACCCCCAGTCAAGTGCGCTACCAAGCTGCGCCACGTCCCGATGCCCGCTGACCTGGGGTTTCCCCTGGCCGAACGCGCATGAGAACGATACCGCATTTCCGTGGGTGGTCGCGCGCGCCTTTCCGCCACCGGGCCGCGGGCAGGTCAGCCGGGCCCGCCGGCCAGCTCCGGGTGGGCTGCGACGAGGCGTTTCGGGGCCGCCTGGAGCCAGGAGTCGAGCAGGATGGAGCGCAGTTCGGCCTCGTCCTGCACCGCCGCCAGGCGGACCCGGATCCACGCGTAGTTGTCGTCGTGGCCGGCGCGCAGGAAGAACTTCTCCGGTTCCGCGGCGATCAGCTCGGCCCGGTCCTCCTTGGGACATTTCACCCCGATCGAGGTGTCGTCGTCGCCGAGGGCAGCGAAGATCTTCCCGCCCACCCGGAAGGCCGGCATGCCCCATGCCGGTTTCTCGCTGCTGTCCGGGAGGGACAGTGCGATCATGCGGACGTCCCGCACGGTGGTGGCCATACCCGGAACTCCTTTCCAGCCTCCGGTTCCGGTTTCGCTTCCGGTTCCGGTCCTCCGTTTCCGGTAGATCCTCCGGTTCCGGTTCCGGTCCTGCGGTTCCGGTGGATCCTCCGTCCGACGACCGTAGCCCCCACCGCCGGCAGGGGCGCTCATGCACGCCGGTCCTCGCGCTCGTGCAGCAGGGCCACCAGCTCCGCCGCCAGCCCCTTGGCGGTGGCGAGCCCCTCCGTCCCCCAGCGCCGCGGCACCACGTCCACCGCGCACACCGTGCCCAGTACGAACCCGCGCCGGTCGGTCAGCGGCGCCCCCAGGTAGGACCGGACCCCGCTCCCGTCCACCACCGCGTTCCCGGCGAACCGGGCGAAGTCCCGTACGTCCTCCAGCACCAGCGCGCGCCTGCGTACGACCACGTGGGGGCAGTAGCCGTGATCGCGGGCCAGGACCCGTGCCGGGTAGCCGCTCTCCGGGGCGTCGGGCGCGTGGTGCAGGCCGGCGAAGAACTGGCGTTCCTCGCCGACGAAGTTCACGCCCGCGTAGGGCGCGTCGAGGACGTCCGCCACGCGTCGCGCGAAGGCGTCGAGTTCGGTGTCCGCCCGCTCCCCCAGTCCCAGTTCGCGCAGCCGGACGGCCCGCGCGGGCGCCTCCCGGTCCACGGGCGTGAGCAGCAGGTGTCCGGTCGATTCGTAGGAGCTCATCACGTTTCCCCCGACTCCGTTGACGATGACAATGACGCTGACGCTGACGACAGGCACAGCAGGTGACGGACCAGGGCGGCCAGCGTCGCCGTCCCGGAGCTGGTCAGGCGCGCGTCGCACCTCACGACGGGCACCTCGGACCCCAGTCCCACCGCTTCCCGGACCTCGTCGGGCGTGTAGCGGTGGCAGCCGTCGAACTCGTTGACGGCGACGATGAAGCCGATCCCGCGCCGCTCGAAGAAGTCCACCGCCGGGAAGCAGTCCTCCAAGCGGCGGGTGTCCGCGAGCACCACGGCTCCGAGCGCGCCCGCGCACAGCTCCTCCCAGAGGAACCAGAAGCGGTGCTGGCCGGGCGTGCCGAAGAGGTAGAGCACGTGGCGGTCGTCCAGGGTGATCCGCCCGAAGTCGAGCGCGACGGTCGTCGTGGTCTTGGCCTCGACCCCGTGCAGCGGGTCGGAGCCCGCGCCGAGATCGCTGAGCAGTTCCTCCGTGCTCAGCGGCTCGATCTCGCTCACCGCGCCGACGAAGGTGGTCTTGCCCGCCCCGAAACCCCCCGCGACCAGGATCTTCAGGGTGACGGGGGCATCACAGTCGTCTGCGCAGGCCATCGAGCACCGCCAGGAGGAGGGACTGGTCATCGGCGGCGAACGACCCTCCGCCCGGGAACCGCGGCGACTGCGCCATGACGGCCCCGTGTTCCATGAGGTCGGACAGCAGCACCTTCACCACCGCGGCCGGGAGTCGCAGCTGCCCCGCCAGCTCGGCGACGGTGACGGCGGCGCCGGCGCACAACCGCAGCGCGAGGGTGTGCTCGGCCCCGAGCGGAACGCGCGGGCGCACCCCCGTCGCGGTCATCCGGGACAGCAGGTCGAGCGCGACGCCCGGTCTCGTGCGGCCGCCACAGGCGGTGTACGGGCGCATCACCCGCCCCGCCGAGCCGTCGAGCCACGGTGTGTCCCACCCCTTCCCGTAGGCGCCGTGCGCCCCGTACCCCCCGTGCGCCCCCCTGCCGTGGGCCCTCATCGCTCCACGTTCGCGGCGGGCCGCCGGGGTGCGGCGGAGAGGTACGGCCGGACGCGCTTGACCAGCATCGCCATCTCGTAGCCGAGCACGCCGGCGTCGGCCTCCCGGTCGGCGAGCACGGCCAGGCAGGTGCCGGATCCGGCGGCGGACACGAAGACGAGCGCGGAGTCGAGCTCTACGACGACCTGCCGTACCTCGGCGCCGTCGCCGAAGCGGGCGCCGGCGCTGCGGCCGAGGGAGTAGAGGCCGGAGGCGAGGGCCGCCAGGTGGTCGGCGCTGTCGGGGTCCAGGCCGTGTACGCAGCTCACGAGCCCATCGGCGGTGAGCAGTACGGCGCTGCGGGTGTACGGCACGCGTTGGACCAGGCCGCTGAGCAGCCAGTCGAGATCCGAGAGCCGGCTGCCGGTCTTCGTCGCCACTTCGCCGCCCATGGTGATGCGCTCCTTCGTCATGCCTGGTTCTCCGACTGCGCGAGGCCGAAGCCCCGCTGGAAGGCGGCCATGAGGCCGGGGTCGTGTACGGGTTGCTCGGTGTCGGCGGAGGGTCGCGGCGCGGGTGCGTCGCGCAGTTGGGGCGCGAGGTGCGACTGGGCCCGACGCCGCGGCAACACCGGCCTCTCACCCGCGAGGCCCTCGTCCCCGTCTCCGTCTCCGTCCCCGTCCCTGTCCCCGTCCCCGTCCTCCGATGCGAGCCCGTGCCCGCCCCCGGGCTCACCCTCCGGCCGCCCGCCTGCTCCGGCCCACACCGCCGCCGATTCGATCCCCTGCCCGGCCGTCCATCCGCCCCTCGGCGTATCCTCCGACCCGGCCGCGGGCCCGCCCGACGGCTCGTCGCCGAGCCGGCCCCGCGCTGCCGCCTCGAAGCCGTCCCGTCCGACCGTCCATCCGCCCGCGGCCGCCGGCGCGGCGCTGGGTGCGGCCCACTCTGCCGCCTCGGCAGCGGGCCCCCGCCCGGCGAGCCGTCCGCCCGCAGGCACACCCTGCGGCCCGGCCTCGAACTCGGCCGCCGGGCCGGTCCGGGGCTCTGCCGACGGCCCGGCGTCGGCCACGGCCCACGACGCCGCCGCCGGAGCGGGCTGCCGCTCGGCGGGCCATCCGGCTGGGGGTGCAGCCTGCGTCCACGCCCTGGGCTCGGTCGCAGCTCCTGGTCGGGCATCCTGCCCGGTGGCGGGGGCGCCCGACGGGCCCGGCGCAGGGGCCCGCCATCCTGTCGCCGTGCGCCCGGAGTGCGGCTCCGCCCCCGGCTCGGGATCGGGGCTCGGGCCGGACGCCGGCTGCGGCTCGCCGCCGGGTACGGTCCAGGCGTCCCCCGTCGGCGCGGCCGGCCCCGGGTGGGGCTCGGGGCGGGGGGCGGGGATGGTGGGCGGGGCTTCCACCCTGCGCGGCATCGGCACCGCCGGCATCGGCACCGGCATCGGCACGCGCGCCGGCTCCAGCGGCGGCGTCACCCGCGAGCCCTCGGCCGCCTCCGCGCCCAGCAGCTCCTGCGGCAGCACCAGCACAGCGAGGACACCGCCGTAGATGTTCGACTTGAGCTCGACGGCGATCCCGTGCCGGCGCGCCAGCGCCGAGACGACGTACAAGCCGATCCGCCCGTCCGCGAGCAGGCTCCGGACGCTGACCTGGTCGGGGTCGCCGAGCAGGGCGTTCATCCGGTGCTGCTCCTCGGCCGGCATGCCCAGTCCCCGGTCCTCCACCTCGACCGCGATCCCGGCGGTGACCCGCTCGGCCCGCAGCACCACGTCCGTGTCGGGTGGGGAGAACACCGTGGCGTTCTCGACGAGTTCGGCCAGCAGGTGCACGACGTCCGCGACGGCGTGTCCGCGTACGCTGCCGCCCGCCGGCGGCACGACCTTGACCCGGGTGTACTGCTCGACCTCCGCCACCGAGGAGCGGAGCACCTCGCTCAGGTCGATCGGCCGGGTCCACTGGCGGCGGGACGCCGCACCGCCCAGCACCGCGAGGTTCTCGGCGTGGCGGCGGATCCGGGTGGCGAGGTGGTCGACGTGGAAGAGCTCCTTGAGCAGGTCGGGGTCCTCGACCGTGTCCTCCAGGTCGTCCAGCAACGAGATCTCGCGGTGGACGAGGGACTGGAGCCGGCGCGCGAGGTTGACGAAGACCTCGACCTTGCGCTCGCTGTCGGACGGGGTGACCGGTCCGGCGAGCCGTACGAGGGCCGTGTGGGCCTGTTCGCGGGCACCGCGCAGCTCCTGGGAGAGCAGCCAGAACTCGTCCACGCCGGCCGGGTCCGCGCCGGTGAGCGGGGCGTTCGGCCCGCCCCGGACCGGCCGCGGCGGGGTCTCGCCCCGCTCCAGCCGTTCGGCAGCCGTCCGCAGCTCCTGGCGTCCGCGCACGCTGGAGCGGCGCAGCGCCTCGCACCGGTCGCGTACGGCCTTGGCCGCGCGCTGCGCGCCGAGCAGGGCGGCGGCCAGGGCGCCGACCACGAGCAGGGCGCAGCCGGTGAGCACCGGCCAGAGCCGGGCGTCGCGGTCGCCGGCCCCGCCGCCGAGCTGGAGGGTGAAGATCACCGCGGCGGCGCCGCTGAGCGCGGCGGCGAGCGTGGGCAGGAGGGCGGCTCGTACCAGCTGGGGGCGTATCTGCCGGGCGGGACCGGTGACGGCGTGTCTCGACGGGGCGTGGCGGGCGGCGCGGGGTCCGGACATCGGCGTCCTCGGTACGTGGGGCCCGGCCCCCAGCGTTCCCGGGGCCCGGTGTTGATCACCGAATACCCACGCTAGACCCCACCATCCCGCCGCGGGCTGCCAGTTGGCGAACTTCGCGGGGGTGCTTCCCGCTCCCGGTGGAGCGCTCGCACAGCAGCCCGAAATGCGCCGGTCAGCACGCTGCGGCCGCCGGCGCCGCCCCTCCCGGCGCCCGAACGGCGCCGGCCGGCGCACCCGGACGAGGGCGGGACAGCATAGACCGCTGGGCGACCCGCTCCGTCCGCGGTGCCCGCGCTACCCGTTGAGCTGCCAGACGGCAGCGTTGAGGGCGGTCGCGAACGCCACCCACAGCAGGTAGGGGACGAGCAGGAACGCGGCCGTACGGTTCAGGCGGTAGAAGCGGACCAGGGTGACGCCGAGCGCCGCCAGCAGCAGGGCGATGTCCAGCAGGGCGAGTCCGTACTCGCGGGCGCCGAAGAACAGGGGGGTCCAGGCCAGGTTGAGGGCGAGCTGTACGGACCACCAGGTGAGGGCGCGCCGCACCCGCGGGCGATCCGGATGGCGCCACACCAGCCATGCCGCGATGGCGATGGTGGCGTAGAGGATGGTCCAGACGGGGCCGAAGAGCCAGGCTGGTGGAGCCCAGGCGGGACGCCGTAGGGACTGGTAGACCGCGTCCGCGTCGAGGGAGACGAGCGCGCCCACGGCCGCGACCCCGTAGGTCACGGCGAGGAACGCGGCGAGGGATCCCCAACCCCTGCTCGCGCGGCGTCGTGTCGGTGTCGCAGGTGGCGCCACGGCTGGCCTCCCGGTCGGTCTCTATGGCCTCTGGCACGGGTGGGGAGGACCGAGCGGCCCGGCGGCGCCGTCCCCGCCCCACGGCCTCTCTTCCCATTCCACACGTCGGCCGGACGCACCGCATCTGCGGGCCTGGACGCGCAAGCCCCGGCCCTGCTCCGCCGGCAGGCTCCTGCCGGCGGAGCACGAGAGCCACTGTGTCGAGTTGCCCCGCGGCGTCGCGGCGCCCGGCACGCACCCTCGGCACCGAACGCCGCTCGCTCCACGGGGCAACTCGATACAGACCCTAGGAGCCGACGGACTCCGGCTTCTCCTGACCGCCGACCGCCGCCGACGCCACGCGGGCCGCTGTCGCCGCTGCCCCGCCGGCCTCGTGCGCGGGCACGGCCGCGGGCCCGTCGACGGGTCCGGCCGTCGTCACCCCGGCCACGAACGGGCGCCACCACGGTTCGGCGGGCGCGCCCTCGGTTCCAGGCTCGAACGGCCGGCCCGGGATCGGGAGTGCCACGGCCGCTCCGGCCCCCTGGGCGGCTGCCAGGGTGCCCTCGCCGGGCTCCTCCCACGGGTGCAGGGCCAGGTTGAAGGTGCCCCAGTGGATCGGCAGCATCGTGCCGTGCGCGGCGCCGCCCTGGAGGTCGAGGTGGGCGCGCATGCCCTCCTCGGGGGTCATGTGGATGTCGGGCCAGTACTCCGAATACGCCCCGATCTGGATCATCGTGGCGTCGAAGGGGCCGTGCGCGGCGCCGATCTCCGCGAAGCCGGGGAAATAGCCGGTGTCCCCGCTGTGGTAGATCCGGTGCTCGTCGCCCGCGACCACCCAGGAGGCCCACAGGGTGTGCTGCTGGTTGCGCAGGCCGCGGCCGCAGAAGTGCCGTGCGGGGGTCGCCGTGAGGGACAGTCCGGCGATCTTGGTGGATTCGTTCCAGTCGAGCTCGCGCAGCCGGTCGGCCGGCACGCCCCAGCGCTCCAGGTGCGCGCCGACTCCGAGCGGGACGGCGAAGACCGTGTCCGTACCGGCCAGTGCCTTGATCGTCGGCAGGTCGAGGTGGTCGTAGTGGTCGTGAGAGATGACGACGACGTCGACCTCGCCCAGCGCGGCCAGCGGGACCGGGACCGGGTGCAGCCGCTTGGGGCCGGCGAAGGGGAAGGGGGAGCAGCGCTCGCCCCACACCGGGTCGAACAGCACCCGGTGCCCGTCGATCTCCGCGAGCACGCTGGAGTGCCCCATCCAGGTAAGACGCAGGCCGCTCACCGGCGGCTTCGCCAGGTCCGCGAGGGTGGTCGGGTGCACCGGGATCGCAGACCCCGGGCTGCGCCGGATCCGCTGCTCGCGGTGGAAGTAGATCTTCGCGAACTCCGCCATCGACCCCGACGGCCTGTTCCGGGCCCCGACCGGGTTCTGGAAGACCCCGTCGGCGAAGTTCGGCGAGCGGCGGATCCGCTCCAGCCGGGCGCCGGACGGGTCCGCGCCGAAGGCTTCGGGCCGCAGGGCGCGCAGCCGCGGACGGAGGGGACGGGAGCCGGTCAAAGCGCCTCCAGGGAGGGGTGGGGTCGGTGCGGTCGTGTGGCCACGACCATGCAAACGCACACCGGCCCCGAAGGATTCCGCCTGCCGCTCCCGCCCCCTCGTGTCGGTGTCCTGCCGCTGGGTCCTGTCGTCGAAGGAGCGCCGGTGAGGCCCGCGGTGTCCGGCGCCGTGCAGCGCAAGGCGGAGGGGCGCCCGCGTACCGGACGTACGGGGGCGCCCCGACCACGCGGCGAGGTGCGGTGCGGGCGCCGCGGGCCCGGCGGGACCTTGACGACAGGAGCTGGCCAGTGCCGCGTCAGGCGACGTTTGCCCGTCAGGAGCGGCGTCCGGTGCGTGCTCTCGGCGTGCCGGCCGGGAGCGCTCGTACGGGACGTACGTGGCTTTCGGCCGGTGTGGCAAGAGTGCGTGCCGGACGCCGCGACGGGGCGAACGTCGCCTGACGCGGCACTAGGGTCTGTATCGAGTGGCCCCGTGGAGCAAGGAGCGGCGTTCGGTGCGTGCCCTCGGCGTGCGGGACGAATGTCCTCGTAGCGGAGCTACTAGGGCATGTGGCTCGTGCGCCGAGGGTGCGTGCCGGGCGTCGCGACGCCGCGGGGCAACTCGATACAGACCCTAGAGCGGCAGGAGGTCCGGCCGCTTGGCCTCGACGTGATCTCCGGAGGACTCGCCGCGCAGCCGGCGGCCGATCCACGGCACCAGGTACTCGCGGGCCCACTGGATGTTGTCGCGGGTCACGTCCACCGAGCCGCGCGGGCGCAGCTGCGGCCACGGCTGGTCGGGGTCGGCGGGCACCTCCAGGCCGAGGACCTGCGCGGCGCGCAGTGCGACGCGGGTGTGTCCCTCGGGCGAGAGGTGCAGCCGGTCCGCGTCCCAGGCGCGCCGGTCCTGTACGGACTTCAGCGACCAGAGGTCGAGGACCGGGCAGTCGTAGCGGTCGGCGATGGCGCGCACGTGCGCGCTGTACGTCGCGACCTTGCCGCGGAGGTGTTTGAGGACGGGCACTCCCCGGGTGTCGAAGCCGGTGGTGATCATGACGCGGCCGACGGCTCCGGTGAGGTCGGCCACGGCCGCCTCGAACCGTTCCGCCACGTCGTCCGGGTCGCTGCCGGGCCGGATGATGTCGTTGCCGCCCGCGCAGAAGGTGACCAGGTCCGGGGCGAGGGCCTTGGCCCTCGGCACCTGGTCCGCCACGATCTGGTCGAGGAGCTTGCCGCGCACCGCGAGGTTCGCGTACCGGAAGTCGTGCTCGTCGCGCTGATCGGCCAGGAGCACGGCGAGCCGGTCCGCCCAGCCGAGAAAAGAATCCCCAGGCCCCGGGTCCCCCACGCCCTCTGTGAAGCTGTCCCCGATCGCCGCGTACGAGCCGATGGTCTTGAGTTTCGTCGTCGTCGCTGCCACGAGAACCCATCCTTCACTCCCGCAAGCAACCTACGCCAACGTAATGAGGGGTTGACGGGCCGTGATCTCTACCACGCCGGGCATAAGGAATAAGTACACGTGAGGCCGGGACCCCCCTCGGGTCCCGGCCTCACGCGTGTCGGTGCTCCGTCGGCGGGTGCCGTCAGAGGCTGGCGCCCTTCGAGCGGAGGTAGGCGATGGGGTCCATGTCCGAGCCGTAGGACGGGCTCGTACGGATCTCGAAGTGCAGGTGCGGGCCGGTCGAGTTGCCCGTGGAGCCGGAGAGGCCGATGCTCTGGCCGGAGGTGACGCTCTGGCCGGAGGAGACCGAGAGCTGGGAGAGGTGGGCGTACTGGGAGTACTTGCCGTCCGCGTGCCGGATGACGACCTCGTTGCCGTACGAGCCGCTCCAGCCGGCGGAGACGACGGTGCCGGCGCCGACGGCCCTGACGGTGGTGCCCATGGGGGCGATGAAGTCGACGCCGGTGTGGTAGCCGGATGACCACATGGCGCCCGCGACCTTGTACTGGGTGGAGACGCCGCCGCTGACCGGGGCCACGAAGCCGGAGGCGGCGGGCTGCGCGGCGGGGGCCGGGGCCGCAGGGGCGGAGTCCTGCCGCGCCTGCGGGGCGGCGGGGCGGCCGGCCGGCTTCGCCGCCTTCGGGGCCGCCTTCGGCGCGGCCTGGGGGGCGGTGCGCGGGGCGGGGACGGCGTCGACCGGTGCGGCGGCTTCACCGCGGCCGCCGAGGGTCAGCTTCAGGCCGGGGTGGATCAGCGACGGGTTGGTGCCGACCGCCTCGCGGTTGTCGGCGTACAGCTGCTGCCAGCCGCCGGAGAGGTTGCGCTCCGCGGCGATCTCGGAGAGGCAGTCGCCGGGGACGACCGTGTAGACGGTCGGCGCGGCCTGCACGGCGGCCGCGGGAGCGGCGGGCGCGGCCTGGAGGGCGGCAGGGGCCTGCGGGGCCACCGCGGGTACGACGGCGGGGGCCGCCGCCGGGGCGCCGGCCGCGTTGGCGCCGGCGGCACCCATCAGCGGCAGGGCGAGGGCCGCGCCGCCGGTGCCTGCGACCGCGAATCCGCGGGAAATGGAAAGGGACTTGGGACGGCGGTGCTTACCCTTTGCAGGCATGGCGCATTCCTCTCCGGCGCCTGCGAGGTGAGCTGTCGGGTTCGGACTGGAGATGTCCGGCCGTACATGCACGGGACATGAACGGCTTCACCCCGAGCCGTACCGGAGGAAAGATCTCCGGAACAGCGGCTTACCTGGTTCCCCCGCTCCTGCCGCGCGAAATGGTTCGGGTGCGGTTTCCGGGCGGCGGCAGGATTCGGCGATCCACCCGGATCGATCGCGAAGGTAATCCCTTGCGGGCACGCCGAACAAGCTGCGAATTCCCTGACGGATTCACAGGTATGAGGGACCGCCGGAATTCCGGTCACCCTCTGTCCATTCCGCTCCGCCAACAGCCGTCCCCACCGGGCCATTCGGCCTCGGCGATCAGGCACTCACGGTCACCGTATGATCTGGCTCACGGGGACGTGCCCGATCTCGCCTCCGGTTATTGCAAGTTGGCGCCAAGTAGCTCAATTCGGACAGAGCCCCCACGAGAGGCGGAGGAGTTCCCTTGACCCAGCAGATACAGGAGCCGGAGCTGACCGGAGTGCGCAATTTCCGCGATGTGGGCGGATTGCCGACTTCTGATGGACGAACGGTCGGGACGGGACGACTCTTCCGAAGCGGACATCTCGCACATGCCACCGAAACTGATGCAGAGTTCCTCACTTCGCTCGGTCTCCACACCGTCTTCGACTTCCGCAACGGCGCCGATCACGCCCTGGAGGGCCCGGACGTCGAACTGCCCGGCGTACGGAACGTCAACATCCCGCTCTCGGACCCGGCGGACGGCCGGGAGTTCTGGCGGCTGGTCCGCGACGGCGACCTCGACCAGCTCCGCTCGATCCTGGGTGACGGCAAGGCGGCGGCCCGGATGTCGGACTCCTACCGCCGGATCATCCGCGACCGCACCACCGAGCACAGCCGGGTCGTCCACGCCCTCGCCGAGGACAGCGTCCCCGCCCTCCTGCACTGCGCGGCCGGCAAGGACCGGGCGGGGCTCTCCGTCGCCGTCACCCTCCTCGCGGTCGGCGTCGAGCGCGAGGCGATCGTGGCGGACTACCTGGAGTCCAACGCCCCGCACCGCCGCTACCGGGTGCACCGCAGCTCCGCGTCGGCCGAGGCCCGCTCGCCCGAGGTGATGGAGCTGCTCGCGCCGCTCTTCGACGCCCGCGCCGAGTACCTGATCGCCGCCTTCGACACCATCGACCAGGTCTGGGGCGGGGTGGACCGCTACCTGGCGCAGGGCCTCGGGCTGACGCCCGAGACCCTCGACCGGCTCCGGGACCGGCTGCTGGTCTGATCCGCCCGCCGAGGGACGCGTACCGGGCGACGGACACCGGGGACGGACACCGCGGAGGCAGGCCGTCAGCGCGCCGCGACGGCCTGCTTCACCAGCGTCCTGCCGAAGTCCCACATCAGAGCGGACCCGCCGTGCGCCTCGTCCATGACCTCGCGGAAGGCGCCGACGAACCGGTCGACGTCCCGCTCGTCCAGCACCAGCGGCGGAATCAGCTTGATCACCTCCAGGTGGTCCCCGGAGACCTGCGTGAGGATCCGGTGCTTCTGGAGCAGCGGCGCCACGACCATCTGCGCGAAAAGGCCCTTGCGGGCCGCCTGCAGCACCGTCCAGCGGCTGCGCAGCCCCAGCGAGGACGGCCGGCCGAACTCGATGCCGATCATCAGCCCGCGCCCGCGCACCTCGTGCAGCAGCTCGTACTCGTCCACCAGGGCGGCGAGCCGCCCGCGCAGCAGGTCACCCGTCGTCCGGGCCCGGTCCACGAGGTGCTCGTCCTCCATGACGGACAGCACCGCCAGCCCGGCCGCCATCGCCTGCGCGTTGGACCCGAAGCTCGCGGAGTGCACGAGCACCCGGTCCATGGACGAGTAGACCTTCTTGAAGATCCAGTCCTTGCCCAGGGTCGCGCCGACCGGCACGTAGCCGCCCGACAGCGCCTTGGCCACGCACACCAGGTCGGGCTCCACACCCGGCTCGTGCTGGTACGCGTAGAAGTCCCCGGTGCGTCCCAGTCCGGTCTGCACCTCGTCCGCGATCAGCAGGGCCTTGTGCCGGTGCAGCAGCTCCTGCGCGGCGCGCAGGAAGCCGGGCGGGGCCGCGAGGACCCCCTTGCCCTGGATCGGCTCGACGACGAAGGCGGCGACGTCGCCGCGCTGCAGCTCGCGCTCCAGGGCTGCCAGGTCGCCCAGCGCGACCTTGGTGTCGGGCAGCAGCGGTGCGAAGCCGTCCCGGAACCCGCCCTCGCCGTTGACCGAGAGCGAGCCGGCCGTCAGCCCGTGGAAGGCGTGGTCGCAGTAGAGGATCCTGGGCCGCCCGGTGGCGTACCGGGCGAACTTCAGGGCCGTCTCTACCGCCTCGGTGCCGCTGTTGCCGAAGAAGACGCGGTCCAGGTGCGGGCTGTACGAGAGGAGCTTCTCGGCCAGCAGTCCGGGCAGCGGCTGGCAGTCGAAGCGTGTGAGGTCTGCGAGCTGGGCGTCCAGGACGTCGTGCAGGGCCCGTCGGACGACGGGGTGGTGGCGGCCGAGGCCCATCACCCCGAAGCCGGCCAGCATGTCGAGGTAGTCGTTGCCGTCCGCGTCCCAGAAGTGGGCTCCCTCGGCCCGCTCGTAGACCTTGTCGAAGCCGATGGCGCGCAGCATCCGGGGCAGTTGGTGGTTGAGGTGGCGGGTGTGCAGCTCGTACCGCTCCGCCCCGCGTGCGGCCAGCAGGGCGCCGAGGTCGAAACCGGCGCCCCGCCCCTCTTCCGCCGGGCTCATGCCGACCTGTCCCGGTTGCCTCCGACCGTCTCCCGGGCGGCCCGCAGGGATTCCTTGAGGGAGCCCATGGTGGCGAGGACGGCGGTGGGCTCGTAGCCGCAGTGCGCCATGCAGTTCGCGCAGCGCGGGTCCTTTCCGCGGCCGTACTTGTTCCAGTCGGTTTCCTCGACGAGTTCCCGGTAGGTGGGGACGTAGCCGTCGCTCATCAGGTAGCAGGGGCGCTGCCAGCCGAAGAGGGAGTAATTCGGAATGGCCCAGGCCGTGCAGGGGAAATCGACCTTTCCTTCCAGGAAGTCCAGGAAGAGCGGTGAGTGGTTGAGCCGCCAGCGCCGCCGGTTGCCGCCCGCGAAGGCCTTTCTGAAGAGTTCACGGGTCTGGTCGACGCCCAGGAAGTGTTCCTGGTCCGGTGCCTTCTCGTAGGCATAGGCGGGCGAGATCATCATTTCGTCGACCTGGAGGTCGTCATTGAGGAAGTTGAGCACCTCGATGATCGTCTGCGGGGTGTCGGTGTTGAAGAAGGTGGAGTTCGTGGTGACCCGGAATCCGCGCCTCTTCGCCTCCTTGATGGCCTCGACCGCCTCGTCGAAGACGCCCTCCTTCGCCACCGACTCGTCGTGGCGCTCGCGCAGGCCGTCGATGTGCACCGCGAACGCGAAGTACGGGGAGGGGGTGAACTTCTCGATCTTCTTGCGCAGCAGCATGGCGTTGGTGCAGAGGAACACGTACTTCCGCCGTGCCACCAACTGCCGCACGATCTCGTGGATCTGCGGGTGCATCAAGGGCTCCCCGCCCGCGATGGACACCATGGGCGCACCGGATTCCAGTACGGCGCCTACCGCCTGGGCCACCGGCATGCGCTGCTTGAGCACTCCTGCCGGGTGCTGGATCTTCCCGCACCCCTCGCAGGCCAGGTTGCACGCGTAGAGGGGCTCCAGCTCGACGATCAGCGGGAACTTCTCACGCTTGCGAAGCTTCTGTTCGAGCAGATAGGTCCCGACCCTGATGGTCTGGCGCAGCGGCATGGCCATCTGGCTCACCTCCTGGGGAGCAGCGAAGAACGGTGCCATTGGTAAAACGCGGGCAGTACGGCACGCAGAACACGGAAGGCCGATATTCCCCCGCGCACCGTGCCGATCCGGACGAGCTCATGCTCCGGAGCGTCCACGATCACCCGGACGGCCGCAACAGGGCGGTCGGCGCCCCGGACGGCGGCCCAGAGGGTCGCCGCGGACTCCATGTCGACCGCGACGGCGCCCGTGGCGCGCAGTTGCGCCCGCTCCTGGCCGCGGACGACGTGGTCGGAGCCGGTCAGTGGGCCGATGTGCACGGTCCGGCCGGGGGCGGCCCGGGCCAGCGCCTCGGCGAGCAGCGCGGTCCCGGTGCACGGGACGGTCCCCCGCGGGTCGCGGGTCTCCTGCGCGACGACGAGGTCGCCGGGGCTCATGCCGGGGACGAGCCCGGCGCAGAACCCGGTGGCGAGAACGGCCGCCCGTTCCGTCCCGGGCCGCTCCAGGGCCCGGCGGACGGCGCGTTCGGCCGCGCGCGGGCCCATCCCGGTGCGCAGCAGGGTGTACGCCCCGGCCGGAGCCCGGTCGGGGCCGCGCGTACCGCGTAGGGGGTCCCGCCCGGCGCTGCGCAGCGCCACCTCCTCGATGCGCAGCGCGCAGGCGACCAGCAGCGGGCCGGCCTGCGCGGCCCGGTCCTCTCCGGAGGCGGGCATCAGGGGCCCCCGGGGGCCGAGCGGGCCGGGGCGGGCGGCTCCCCGTACAGGTAGCGGCCGAGCGCCGTCAGCGGGAACACCTGCCGGTACAGGTGGTAGTTGATGGAGAAGTCCCAGGGGAAGCCGGTGCCGGTGAAGTACGGCTCGTCCCAGGAGCCGTCCTCCCGCTGGGTCCGGACCAGGTGGGCGATGCCGCGTTCCACGGCCTTGCCGTCCCGCTCGCCGGCCGCCAGCAGGGCCATGAGCGCCCAGGCGGTCTGGGAGGCGGTGGAGGCGCCCTTGCCGGCCCACGACCGGTCCTTGTAGGAGCGCTGGTCCTCCCCCCAGCCGCCGTCCTCGTTCTGTACGGATTCCAGCCAGCGCACGGCGCGCCGGACCGCGGGGTGCCCGGGGGCGAGGCCGGCCGCGGTGAGGGCGGGCACCACCGACCCGGTGCCGTAGACGTAGTTGGTGCCCCAGCGGCCGAACCAGCTGCCGTCCGGCTCCTGTGCGTCGAGCAGCCAGGCGATGCCGCGCCGGGTCCGGGCGTCGCCCGCCCGGCCCTCGAAGGCGAGCATCTCCACCACGTGGGCGGTGACGTCGGCCGACGGGGGGTCGATGACCTCGCCGAAGTCGCAGAAGGGCAGCCTGTTGGGCAAGGGGCTGGTGTTGTCGGCGTCGAAGGCGCCCCACGCGCCGTCCTTCGACTGCATGCCGAGGGTCCAGGACACGCCGCGGGCGATGGCCGCGTCGAGCCGCACCGGGTCGGGGTGCCTGATGCGGCGCAGGGCGAGGACGACCTCGGCGGTGTCGTCGATGTCGGGGTAGGTGTCGTTGTGGAACTCGAACGCCCAGCCGCCCGGGGCGAGGCCGGGCCGGCGCACCGCCCAGTCGCCGGTGCGGGTGATCTCCTCGCCGAGCATCCAGTCGGCGGCCTTGACCAGCGCCGGATGGTCGGGGCGCACGCCCGCGTCGGCCAGTGCGATCGCGGCGAGGCAGGTGTCCCACACCGGGGACTGGCAGGCCTCGATCATCCGTGCGCCGTCCTCGCGCCGCACCGCGAAGCGGTCCAGGGACTCCAGTCCGGCGCGCATCACCGGATGGCCGAGGTCGTAGCCGAGCAGGTGCAGCGCGATGACGGAGTACACGGCGGGCGGCTGGATCCCGCCCCAGCAGCCGTCGTTCTCCTGGCGCTCGACGATCCAGCGGGCGGCCGTGTCCATGGCCGCCTTGCGCAGCCGGCGCGGCGCGAACCGCCGGTAGACGTGCAGCGCCTTGTCCATCCGCTGGAAGGCGCCGTCCCAACTGGTCAGCGGTGCCATACGGGTGGCGGGGTACGGGGTCCGCGCGTCGGTGTGGAGCTCGTCGAGGGCGAAGGGGGCCGGGCGGACCGGGCGCAGCGCGGAGACCACCGTGAGCGGGACGATCGTCTGGCGGGCCCAGCAGCCGAAGTCGTAGATGTTCAGGGGGACCCAGGGAGGCAGGAACACCAGCTCGGGCGGGAGTTCGGGCAGGTGGTCCCAGCTCCACCAGCCGAAGAGGGCGAGCCAGATCCGCGTGAAGACGCGGGCGGCGGCGATCCCGCCGTTGGCCCGGATCCAGGCCGAGGCGCGGCTCATGTGCGGGGCGTCGGGCGGGTCCCCGGCGAGGCGCAGCGCGACGTAGGCCTCGATGGTGGCGGAGAGTTCGGGCGGTCCGCCGTGGAAGGTGGCCCAGGTGCCGTCCTCGCGCTGCTCGCCGCGGATGAAGAGGGCGGCGGCGTAGGTGGTGGCCTCGTCCCGGATGCCGAGGAACTGCCGCAGCAGGAGGTCCTCGGCGTCCATGGTGACGTTGGTCTCCAGGTCGCCCTTCCACCAGCCCGCGGGGTCCTGGCGGTCCAGGAGGTGCAGGGTGGCGCGCGCGGTGGCCTCGTACACCTCGCGCGGGCTGCCGTCGGGCGGCCGGGGCAGGTCCGCCGCCGTGGCCGTCCGGCCCGCGCCGGGCTTCCCCGGCGGCCGGTAGGCGGCCGGCGGGCCGGTTCGCCGGCCCGGGTCGGGCGGCGCGGCGGGCCGCTCGGTGACCGCGACCGGCAGGGAGGGCGCCGCGCCGGGCGCGGGGCCGGCCTGGGCGGCCGGGTGGAGCGGACCCGGGAGCCCGTACTCGGTCCGCGGGGCGGCCGCCCCGGCGGGGCCGGGCGGCGGGGCGCCCGGCGTGGATTCGCTGCCGGCGCCGGCGCTCTCCGCGCTGCCGTCGGTCGTCGCTGTCATGGCTTCCCCTTAGAACAGTGTCCTGTGCTGTGCTGGGGTCTGCCGTCGGCCGGAGCCCGCCACGCTCAGGCGGGGGCGCCGGCCGGCGACTCGCGATTCATATCCGCTGTCGGGTGGCGGTCACCTCTTGCGTACGACGACGAAGTCGGCGAGGTCCACGAGCTGTTCGCGGACCCGCTGCGGCATGTCGACGTCGTCCAGGGCGCGGATGGCGACGGCGTGCTGGCGGCGCGCCTCGTCCGCGGTCCACTGACGGCCGCCGGCCTCCTCGATGAGCGCCGCGCGGGCCGCGAACTCCTCCTCCGAGAAGTTCGCGAAGTCGCTGCTCTTGGCGTCGGCGGCGAGCAGCTCGGCGAGCCGCTCGGAGGCCGGCCCGCCCGCGGCGAGGGCGGCGACGACCGGCAGGGACTTCTTGCGCTGGCGCAGGTCGCTCCAGGTCTGCTTGCCGGTGGACTCCGGGTCTCCCCAGATGCCGAGGAGGTCGTCGACCGCCTGGAAGGCGAGGCCGAGGTGGTAGCCGTACTCCTCCAGCTTGTCGGCCGTACGGTCGTCCGCGCCGCCGAGCACCGCGCCGATGGAGACCGCGCAGGCGAGCAGCGCGCCGGTCTTGTTGCCCTCCATCTCCAGGCACTCCTCGACGCTGACGCGCTCGCGGTGCTCGTAGGAGATGTCCTGTGCCTGGCCGTCGATGAGCTTGCGGCTGGCGGTGGTCAGCCGGCGGGTCGCGCGGCCCGCCTCGACGGTGCCGAGTTCCAGCAGGATCTCGTTGGCGAGGGCGAAGAGCGCGTCGCCGACGAGGATCGCGAGGGCCGGCCCGTGCACCTTCCAGACGGTGTCGCGGTGGCGGCGCTGCTCGTCGCCGTCCATCAGGTCGTCGTGGAGCAGCGAGAAGTTGTGCACGAGCTCGACGGCGACGGCGCCGGGGATGCCGACCTCCGGTGCGGCGCCCGCCGCCTCGGCGGAGAGCAGGGCGAGGGCGGGGCGCACGGCCTTGCCGCCGTCGCCGTCGGCCGGGTGGCCGTGGGCGTCGATCCAGCCGAAGTGGTAGGCGGCGACGGTGTCCATGGGCGCGGCGAGCCGGTCCACGGCGTCGCGGAGGGCGGGGGTCGACAGCGTACGGCCGCGTTCCAGGAGGGCGACGGTGTCCGCCTTCTCCACGCCCCTTCCGGCTGTGCCCACACTGGCATCCGTGTTCTCGACAGCCGGATTCCCCGGGTTCACTGGCTCTCCTCTTGTTCCTGTACGTGCTGTGCTCGTGGTGCTGGTGGTGCCGGCCGCGCCGGTGGTGGTGGTCGTCATGCCGCCTCCTGCAGAGGATGTTCGCGGTGGCGGCCGAGTGCGGCGAGTGCGGCCTGCGCCGCGCTCAGTCCGCTCCGGACGGCGCCCTCCATGGTCGCGGGCCAACCCGTGGCAGTCCACGCACCGGCCAGGTAGAGCCCCGGCGTGTCGGTCCGCGCGCCGGGCCTCAGCCGGCCGACGCCGGGCGTGGGCGCGAAGGTCGCCGTCCGCTCCCGGGTGACGAAGAAGTCCCGTACCTTGGCACCTCGCGCTGCGGGCAGCAGTCGTTCCAGCTCGGGCAGGTACTTGGCGCGCAGCACCGAGACGGGCTCGTCGATGTCGTCCTGGGCGGCGGACTGGGACAGTGCCAGGTACTGGCCGCCGTCGGGGAGTCCGGAGGAGTCGGTACGGTCGAAGACCCACTGGACCGGGGAGCCGAGTGCGGCGAAGAAGGGCTGCTTGAGCACCTTGCGGTCGTAGACGACGTGGACGTTCAGGATCGGCGCGGTGCCGATGTCGAGGAGCTTGTCGGGGTCGGCGAGGGCGCCGGCGGGCAGCAGCCCGTGCGCCTCGCGCTGCGGTACGGCGAGGACGACGGTGCCCGCTTCGAGGGACTCCTCCTCGGTGTCGACGCGCCAGGAGCCCTCGGGGGTGCGGGTCACGGCGGTGACGCGGGTGCGCAGCTCGGTCCGTACCCCGGCCGCGTCGAGCTGCTTGCGGGCGAGGGTGTCGTGCAGGACGCCGAGCGGGACGTGGGCCCAGCCGATGTCGGCGGCGCTCTTCTCGGAGAGCAGGCCGGTCTTGAAGACCATGGCGGCCAGGCCCAGCGAGGAGTGTGCGGCGGGGGCGTTGAGGGTGGCGACGCCGACGAGGTCCCACAGGGCCTCGATGGTGCGGGCGGACTGCCCGTAGCGGCCGAGCCAGGTGGCGAAGTCCAGTCCGTCCAGCGCGGGGTCCGCCGGGTCGAGGCGGCGCAGCGCGAGGGCGGCGCGGCCCACGCTCGCGCGCTCGGCGAGCGACATGTGGGGGTAGCGTGCCAGTGCCCCGGCGAGGTGCAGGGGCACGGGCAGGCCGCCGCGGCGCAGCCGTCCCAGGCGCGGCCCGCCGGGGTGGGCGACGTCGAGGACGGGTACGTCGAGCCGGTCCTGGAGGGGGGCGAGGGCTGCGCCGCCGATGCGGTCGAGGAACCACCGGTAGGCCGTGCAGCACCGCAGGTAGACGTGCTGGCCGTTGTCGACGTCGAGGTCGCCGCGCTTGAAGGAGAAGGCGAGCCCGCCGAGCCGGGGGCGGCCTTCGAGCAGGGTGACGCGCAGTCCCGCGTCGGCGAGTTCGAGGGCGGTCGTGACCCCGGCGAGTCCGCCGCCGACGACGACGGCGTGCTGGTCGGTACCCGTCATGCGCCCTCCCCCGTGATGCGGACCCCCTCCGGGCCGGTCGGCAGGCCTCGGTCCGCAGGAAGGGACGCGCCCGCCGTCGGCGTGGTTGCCCCGGCCGGCGCGCGGCCGGGGCGGCGCGCCGCGCCCGTACGCCGGGCGCCGCCGGCGCACGCCGGGTGGGCGCTCGGGGGCGTCCCCGGAGCGCCGGACAGCCCGCCGGCCGGGATCACGGTCGGCAGGGCCGTGGAGTGCCGGCGGCCGGTGCCGGACCGCCGTCGGGCGGTGGCGGCGCGCGGCGGGAACGCCTTCGTCCGGATCGTCACATCCGCCTCCGGACGGCCTGGCGGGAGACGGTCCGCGCGTCGAGGCCGGACAGGCCGCGCACGGCGACGTACGCCTTCTCGTGCGGCGGCAGCGAGACGCGGCCGCGCAGGACCGCCTCCGGCTCCCGCTCGATGCGGTCGAGGAGGCGCCGGTAGATGCCGGCCATGGCGGCCACGCAGGCCCCGCTGCGCCGGTCGAGCATCGGCAGCAGCCGGTAGCCCTCGGCGAAGAGGGCGCGGGCGCGCCGGACCTCGTGGTGGACCAGTCCGGCGAAGTCGGCTCCGGCGGGGAGCCGGCCGGCCTGGAAGCCTTCCGAGCAGCCGAACTTGGCGAGGTCCTCCGCGGGCAGGTAGGTGCGTCCGTTGGCGGCGTCCTCGCGGACGTCGCGGAGGATGTTGGTGAGCTGCAGGGCGAGGCCGAGGGTGTCGGCGTACTCGGCGGCGCGCGCGGCGTCGGAGCTGCCCGGGCCCGGTGCGTTCACCGTGCCGAAGACGCCGAGGGAGAGCCGTCCGATGGCTCCGGCCACGCAGCGGCAGTAGGTCTTGAGGTCGTCCCAGGTCTCGTAGGTCTCGCCGCGGACATCCATGAGCACGCCGTCGATGAGCTCGTCGAGGCCGCCGAGCGGGATCGGGAAGCGGCGGGCGGAGTGCGCGAGCGCGACGGCGACCGGGTCGGTGTCGTCCTCGTCGACCTCCCCGGCCCGGATCCGCCCGAGGACGGCGCGGGTCTCCTCCAGGCGGGCGAACTTCGCCTCGGTGGGCAGTAGGCCGTCGCCGATGTCGTCGACCCGCCGGGAGAAGGCGTAGAGCGCGGACATCGCATGGCGCTTGTCGGTGGGCAGCAGCCGGATTCCGTACGCGAAATTGCGCGCCTGTGAACCGGTGACGGCCTCGCAGTAGCTGTAGGCCGCCGAGACCGGTGCGGACACCGCGGTCAGTGCGGACGCGTGTGTGGGGCCCTCCACGGTCGGGCTCACCTCTTTCTCGGCGCTGTGCGCAGGACGGCGGCAACCTCGCGGAGCAGGCCGCTCTTGGTCGGTTTGGGCGGGCCGGGGAGTACGTCGAAGCCGGCGGCGGTGACGGCTCGTACGGCTGCGCGCCCGCCTCCCACGAAGCCCGCGAGCAGCAGCCGGAGTCTGCCGTGCACGCTCCCCACGAGCGGGACGCCTTCGTCCAGCAGCGTGGCGGCACGCTCGGCCTCGAACGCGACCAGGGCGCGTACGGAGGCGCCGGCGGACGGGGCCGCCAGGTCGGCCTCGCAGACGTGGAAGCGCCGCATGTCCTCGGCGGGCAGGTAGATCCGGTCGCGGCCCAGGTCCTCGGCCACGTCCTGGACGTGCTCGACGATCTGCAGGGCGGTGCAGACGGCGTCGGAGAGGCGGACGCGTTCGGGCGTACTGGTCCCGGTGAGGGACAGCACGAGGCGGCCGACCGGGTTGGCGGACAGCTCGCAGTAGGCGACGAGGTCCCCGTACGTCTCGTAGCGCGTGACGTGCTGGTCCTGGCGGTTGGCCTCGATGAGTCCGAGGAAGGGCTCGGGGGTCAGGCCGTGGGCGCGCACCACGGGCCGCAGCGCGAGCAGCAGGGGGTGGCGCGGGGGGCCGTCCTCGGAGCCGAAGACGCGCAGCAGGTCGGTCTCGAAGGCGTCGAGCATGGCGAGCCGGTCGTCGACCGCGGCCGGGTCGAGGCCGAGGAGCACGGCGTCCCGTCCGCCGGGGGCGAGGTCGCCGTCGCCGATGTCGTCGACGAGGCGGGCGTAGCCGTAGACGGCCGTCAGCCCGTCGCGCCAGGCGCGGGGCAGGAAGGCGGGGGCGACGGGGAAGTTCTCCGCCGTCGCCTTGTCGAGGGTGGCGCTCACGTGGACCGTGTCGGACAGGGGTCGGGTGCCGTGCCCCGGGTTCACCGCCCGCCGCCCGGGGCGGGGACGGCCGCCGTCCCTGGGGGCCGGAGAATTCCCGTAGCCATTGCCGTCACATCTCCCGTTCTACACTGCCGACCCAATGCATCCTATTTCGGACACGCCGCCGGGGTTTTACCGGGGCCGCCCCGGGGCCGTTCACCTGCGGGGAATCGTCCCCTCTTGCCGCGATTCAGGACCGCATCAGCTTACGCTGTAGAACGTCGCGGAGGCCGCTCGGGTATTCGCTGCGCCACCGAATGTCGTCGCGCAATACGAGAACGCGCATGCGACGTAATGCGGGAGCACGCTTAGGTCCTGTCTGGAGTTCCGGCGCGGGAGAAGGAGCGGCGTCCGGTGCCGTCGAATCCAAGGCGGAGGAGGGAGTCGACGCGGAGCGTCGGCGACTGACGACAACGCCGGAAGCGGCGGCACCAGACACCGCAACGCCGCGGGGGAACTCCAGACAGGACCTTAAGGCCCCCGCCGCTCTGCGGCGGGGGCCTTCGGCGAAGCGGAGAGGCGCCTCGGAGGGGGTCCGCGCGACCCGGAGGTCAGCCGTTGGTGGCCTTCTCGTACGCCGAGACGACTTCCTCCGTCGGCCCGTCCATCAGGAGCTCGCCCTTCTCCAGCCACAGCACCCGGTCGCAGGTGTCCCGGATCGACTTGTTGTTGTGGCTGACCAGGAAGACCGTGCCGGCCTTCTCCCGGAGTTCCTTGATGCGGTTCTCCGAACGCACCTGGAAGGAGCGGTCACCGGTGGCCAGGGCCTCGTCGATCATCAGGACGTCGTGGTCCTTGGCCGCCGCGATGGAGAACCGCAGTCGCGCCGCCATGCCGGAGGAGTAGGTGCGCATCGGCAGGGAGACGAAATCGCCCTTCTCGTTGATGCCCGAGAAGTCGACGATGCTCTGGTAACGCTGCCTGATCTGCTCGCGGCTCATCCCCATGGCGAGACCGCCGAGGACGATGTTGCGCTCGCCAGTGAGGTCGTTCATCAGCGCGGCGTTCACGCCCAGCAGCGAGGGCTGGCCGTCGGTGTAGACCTTGCCCTCCTCGCAGGGCAGCAGGCCGGCGATGGCGCGCAGCAGGGTGGACTTGCCGGAGCCGTTGGAGCCGATCAGGCCGATGGCCTCGCCGCGGTAGGCGGTGAAGGAGACGCCGCGCACGGCGTGGACGCGGCGGACGCCCGGGGCGTCGCCCTTCTTCCGGCGCACGATCTTGCTGAGCGCGGCGGTGGCCGCGCCCCTGCCGCTGCTGCCGGTGTTGACGCGGTAGACGATGTGGACGCCGTCCGCGATCACGGTGGGGACGCGCCCCTGGGTGTTGTCAGCCACGGCCGTAACGCTCCTCAGACTTCCAGAAGTACACGAAGCCGCCGAGGCCGATCACCGCGGCCCAGCCCACCGCGAAGAGCCACACGTGCGGGGGCAGGTTGCTCGCGCCGTAGTCGTCGATCAGCGCGAACCGGATGAGGTCCATGTAGATCGCGACCGGGTTCCACAGCAGCACGTCGCTGATCCACTGCGGCTGGTCCTTGAGGTAGATCCCGATCGGGAACATGACGCCCGAGGCGTACATCCACGTCCGCATCACGAACGGCATCAGCTGCGCCAGGTCGGGGGTCTTGGAACCCATCCGCGCGAAGATCATGGCGAGGCCGGTGTTGAAGACGAACTGGAGCGCCAGGGTGGGGATCACCAGCAGCCAGGACAGCTGCGGGTAGTTGCCGAACCAGAGGGCGATCACGAAGACGACGATCATCGAGTACATCAGCTGCTGGAGCTGCTGGAGCGAGAACGACACCGGCAGGGAGGCGCGCGGGAAGTGCAGCGCGCGCACCAGTCCGAGGTTCCCCGAGATCGCCCGGACGCCCGCCATCACCGAGCTCTGCGTGAAGGTGAAGACGAAGATGCCCATCACCAGGAACGGCACGTAGACGTCCTTGGGCATCTCCCGGCCCGCGCCGAGGATCAGCCCGAAGATCAGCCAGTAGACGACCGCGTTCAGCAGCGGGGTCGCCACCTGCCAGACCTGGCCGAGCTTCGCCTGGCTGTACTGCGCGACCAGCTTGGCCCGGGAGAACGCCACGATGAAGTGGCGCCTGCCCCAGAGCTGCCGCACGTACTCGCCCAGACCGGGCCGGGCGCCGCTGACCGAGAGGCCGTACTTCCTGGCGAGCTCCGCGGCGCTGAGCCCCGCGTCTGCGGACGGCGGCCTGCTCGTGGCGAGGGCGCCGTCGTGGGTTGTGTCACTCACAAGTTGAAACTTTCGTCTTCAAGATGCGGCCAGGTGGGCATCAGGCTGGTGGCTCGAGGCCCGTGATCGCGCCATGTTCCCAGACGCGGGCTGGTCAGATGACGGGAGGTCGGCCCAGGCGGGTCAACCGCCAGACCGTACGCCATCTCATCGGGCGGCGGGGTCCGCAGGGGGTGGTCCATCCCTCACGGAATCCGCCGAACCACGCCTTGAGCGCGGGTCCCGAGGGCTTCCGTAGGAGCGTCAGCAGGAGCCAGACGCCCAGGTAGACCGGGACCAGCGGGGCAGGCAGGTTGCGACGGGCGAGCCACACCCGGTTACGGGCCACCATACGGTGGTAGACCGCGTGCCGGGAGGGGGCAGTTGTCGGATGGAGCAGGACCATGTCCGCGCGGTAGTCGATCAGCCACCCCGCGTCGAGTGCGCGCCAGGCCAGATCGGTCTCCTCGTGAGCGTAGAAGAACTCCCCCGGCAGCACTCCGGCCTGCTCGAACACCGTCGTGCGAACGGCGTTGGCGCCGCCCAGGAAGGTGGTCACGCGCGAGGACCGCATCGGGTCCGAGGCCCGCAGCCGCGGCACGTGGCGGCGCTGCGTCCGCCCGGTGTCCGGATCGGCGATCCGGAAGCTGATGATCCCGAGCGCGGGGTCCTCGGCGAAGGCCTGGCGGCACAGCTCGGCGGTGTCGGTGCGCTCCAGCAGCCCGTCGTCGTCGAGGAAGAGCAGCACGTCCACGTCGCGGCCGGCCGGGCCGAAGGCCTCGATGCCGACGTTGCGGCCGCCCGGGATGCCGAGGTTCTCGGGCAGGTCGACGGAGCGGACGCCCGGCGGCAGGTCCGTCACCTCGGCGACCTTCACGCCCTGGCCCACGACGACGACCTCGATCGGGTCGCCGTCCTGCCCGGCCACCGAGTCGAGGAGCGCCTTGAGCTCGTCGGGCCGGTTGCCCATGGTGATGATCACGGCGCCCAGCCGCATCGGGGCGGTCACTTGAGCCTGCTGGAGGCGAGGATCGACACCAGGTGCAGCACGGTCTGCAGCATCGCGATGCCCGCGAGGACGGCGACGCCGACCCGGGACCAGTACAGGTCTCCGCGCATCTGGTCGAGGACGGCCAGCAGCAGGATGAGCAGCGAGGCCTCGATGCCGAGGATCAGGCGGTGGAACTTGAGCGCGGCGGCGGCCCGGCGCGCGAGGGCCATGCCCTTGGCGCGCGGCTCGGCCGCGGCGTCCTTGACCACGGGCTTGCCGACCTGGTGGCGGGCGACGCCGACCAGGTCGGTCTCGGCCTTGACCAGGATGGCGCCGAGCCCCGCGAGGGTGCCCAGGAAGGCCCACAGCCAGTCGGCACCGCCGGTGCCCCACAGGTCGGCGGCGCGCAGGCCGAAACCGACCAGGACCGCCGCGTCGCACAGGTAGGCGCCGACCCGGTCCAGGTAGACCCCGGAGAGCGAGTACTGCTTCTTCCAGCGGGCGACCTCGCCGTCGACGCAGTCGAGCAGCAGGTACATCTGGACCGCGACCACGCCGAGGACGGCGCCCCAGACACCCGGCACCAGCAGGGCCGGCAGGGCCAGGACGCCGGCGAGGGTCATCAGGTAGGTCAGCTGGTTGGGCGTGACCTTCGTGGTGACCAGGAAGCGGGTGATGCGCAGGGAGATCTCGCGCATGTAGAGGCGCCCGCCCCAGTGCTCGCCGCTGACCCGGTCCTTCACGCCCGCGGGGTGGACGACGGGCCTCAGTTCAGCTACGGATGGTCTTGGCATAGTCGGCGTAAGCGTCCCTGATCTCGGCGGCGGACAGGTTGAGGTGCTCCAGGATGGTGAAGCGTCCCGGGCGGGTCTGGGGGGCGTACTCGACGGCCGCGACGAACTCGTCGATGCTGAAGCCGATCTCCTCGGGCGCCACCGGCAGGCCGTGCCTGCGCAGCACCTCGACGAAGTGGCCGGCCGCGTTCGCGGACCCGCGCAGGTGCATCGCGAAGGCCGCCCCGATGCCGACCTGCTCGCCGTGGAGCGCGGAGCGCCCCGGGTAGAGCAGGTCGAAGGCGTGGCTGATCTCGTGGCAGGCGCCGGACGACGGGCGGGAGTCCCCGCTGATCGACATGGCGATGCCGGAGAGCACCAGCGCCTCGGAGAGCACGGTGAGGAACTCGTCGTCGCCGCAGCCGCCGGGGTGGCGCAGCACGGACTCGCCCGCGGTACGCGCCATGGCGGCGGCCAGGCCGTCCACGGGCTCGCCGGTGGTCTCGTGCGAGAGCTCCCAGTCGGCGATCGCCGAGATGTTGGAGATCGCGTCGCCGATGCCGGCGCGGATGAACCGCACCGGGGCTTCCTTGATCACGTCGAGGTCGATCACCATGGCGATCGGGGTGGGGACGCCGTAGGAGCCGCGGCCGTTGTCGTTGTCCAGGATGGACACCGGCGAGCAGATGCCGTCGTGCGAGAGGTTGGTGGCGACGGCCACCATGGGCAGCCCGACCCGCGCCGCGGCGTACTTGGCCACGTCGATGATCTTGCCGCCGCCCAGGCCGACGACGGCGTCGTAGCGGCGGCCCTTTATGTCGTCGGCCAGCTTCACCGCGGAGTCGATGGTGCCGTCGACGACGGCGTACCAGTCGGCGTGCGGCAGCACGGGCTCCAGTTTGGCGCGCAGCGCCACGCCGGAGCCCCCGCTGATCGCGATGGCCAGCTTGCCGGAGGCGGAGATCCGCTGGTCCGCCAGGAGGCCGGCCAGGTCGTCCATCGCCCCGCGACTGATGTCGACGACGACGGGCGAGGGGATGAGCCTCGTCAGTACTGGCATGCGATCGTCCGGCCCTTGGCGAGGTCGTCGTGGTTGTCGATCTCGACCCACTTGACGTCGCCGATGGGGGCCACGTCGACGGTGAAGCCGTCGTTGACGAGCTGCTGGTAGCCGTCCTCGTAGTACAGGTCCGGGTCGCGCTCGAAGGTGGTCTTCAGCGCCTCGGCGAGGGCCTCGGCGGCCTCGGCCTCGATCAGCGTGACACCGATGTACTCGCCGGTGGCGTCGGCGGGGTCCATGAGCTTGGTGATCTTCTGGACGCCCTTGCCGTCGGCGGTGACGACCTTCATCTCCTCGTCGGCCAGGCTCTTGACCGTGTCGAGGGCGAGGATGATCTTCTGGCCGTTGCCGCGGGCGGCGAGGAGGGTCTCCTCGACGGAGACCGGGTGGACGGTGTCGCCGTTGGCGAGGATCACACCGCGCGCCAGGACCTCACGGGCGCACCACAGGGAGTAGGCGTTGTTCCACTCCTCGGCCTTGTCGTTGTCGATCAGCGTGATCTTCAGGCCGTACTTGGCCTCCAGCGCGGCCTGGCGCGCGTAGACGGCCTCCTTGCGGTAGCCGACGACGATCGCGACCTCGGTGAGACCGACCGCGGCGAAGTTGCCGAGGGTCAGGTCGAGGACCGTCAGGCTCTCCTCGTCGCCCTCGGGGCCGACGGGCACGAGGGCCTTGGGCAGGGTGTCGGTGTAGGGACGCAGGCGGCGTCCCGCACCGGCAGCGAGGACAAGGCCGATCATGCTGGTTCTCCTTCGTCATGTACGGCGGGTGCCCCGGAGGAGACCCAGAAGCGGATGCTCTCCACGAGCACCACCAGTGCCACGAACACGGCCAGGGCCGTGAGCGCGACGGGGAAGTCCGATGCGCGGCCCACGAGGACGGCGGCCAGGACCGTGGTCAGCAGGACCCGGCCCTCGTGGCCGCCGATCGTCCGCACCAGCCAGTGCGGGGGCGCGCCGGTGCCGCCGCGGATGCGGTACACCGTGTCGTAGTGATGGTAGGCGACCGCCGCGATCAGGCCGAATGCCGCGGGAAGGGCCCCGGGGACGTCCGCCTTGGCGGCGAGCGCGAGGACCGTCACGTACTCGGCCGCGCGGAACAGCGGCGGGATCAGCCAGTCGAGCGCGCCCTTGAGGGGGGCGGCGACGGCGAGACCGGCGGTCATGGCGTACATCACGGCGACCGCGATCAGCCGCGGGTCGCCGAAGGGGAGGTACACGGCGGCCCCGGCCATCAGCACGGTGCCGAGGGCGGCGACGTGGACGGAGCCGAAGGATCGGCCACGGCCGCGCAGCAGGCGGGCCTGGAGCTCGGCCAGGGGACCGGAGTCGGCGAGGTCGGCGAGTGCCTGGGCGGCGCGGTCGGTACGCCGGGCCTTGCGGGTCAGGGAGCGGAGCACCCGGCCGGCGGTGGTGTAGAGCGCGCCGAAGGCGCAGCCGACGATCAGGGCGTAGAAGACGATCCGGGGGGTGGTGAAGGCGGTCAGGACCGCGATCATCGCCCAGCGCTCACCGATCGGCAGGATGATCATCCGCCGGACCCAGACCGTCCAGCCGACGCTGTCGAGGCGGTCCGAGAGGGCGGCCGTCGGGCTGGTGTTGGCGGTGGCGTCGTGGTTGGCCTCGTTGAAGGAGAAGTCCACGACGTGCCGGCAGGTCATCAGGATCATGGCGCCGAGGGCGAGGCCCCAGACGTCGTCGCCGCCCCGGGCCGCGCCGAGCGCGAGGCCCGCGTAGAAGGAGTACTCCTTCGCCCGGTCGAAGGTGGCGTCGAGCCAGGCGCCCATCGTCGAGTACTGCAGGGAGTAGCGGGCGAGCTGCCCGTCGGTGCAGTCCAGGACGAAGGAGACGATGAGCAGCACACCGGCCGCGACATAGCCCCAGCGCTCACCCGTGGCGGCGCAGCCGGCCGCGATCAGCGCGGTGATCAGCGAGGCGGTGGTGACCTGGTTCGGGGTCAGGCCGCGGCGCGCGCACCAGCGGGCGATGTAGCGCGAGTACGGGCTGATGCAGAAGGTGGTGAAGAACCCGTCGCGGGACTTCACGGCGGAGCGCAGCCGTACGGCCTCCTCGTCCACGGCGGCGACGGCGGCGACGGCCGCAGCACGCTCGTCGGCGTCGGCGGGGACGGCGGCGACCAGGCTGCCGAGCTCGGGCCGCTGGACGGCGGTCCCGGTGGCCTCGACGGCGGCGGCGAGCCGGTCGGCGTAGGGGCCGGTTCCGTGGGCGCCCTCGGTGGCGACGGCCTTGTCGAGGGCCTCTCGGGCGCCCGCCTGCACGCAGAGCGCGCCGGTGACGGCGCAGGCGTCGAAGCGCGGGTCGGTCAGCGCGAGCCGCAGCGCGTGGACGTGCCCGACGAAGGCGGTGTCCACGACGGCCACCCGCTGGTCGGCGGGTACGCCGGCCAGTGCGGCGGCGGCGTCCTGGGGACCGGCGGCAGGGCGGACCTCGAAGCCGAGGGAGCGGAGCTCGTCCGCGAGCGGTGATCCGGGGACCGGCAGGCCGGTGAGGATGACGGTCGGCAGACGAACTCACTCCTTGTGACGGATCCGAACGGGCGCGCCCGTGGGGCGGCGGCACGTCGGCAGAGGCTATCGGATGAATGGAAGCAGGGTTTCATCACCCGTTTACGCCCCGATAAGCCGAATGTCCGGGCTCCGGGCCGGGTCGCGATCATCATCGGTGATCACGGCGCGATACCACAAACGGCGTGGATGTTACGGTGGGCACGCCCGTGTAGGTGTCGAGTGGAAAGAGGTGGGTCGATGACCGTCTCAGTGGTCGCGGCCGAGCGCTGCGAACTCCGGCGCATCCCCCCTTTCCTCCGGGCGACCGGCCGGGCCTGATCCGCCGTCCCCCCAGCGTGCGCTGATGCGCTGAGGGGACCCCACAGATCGGCCGGAGCCCCTCTTCCAAGGGTTCACGTTGACCGACGACACCGTCTTCACCCACACCATCGACGACGCCACCGAGGCGTTCTTCACCCTGCACCACGGACTGCCCCGGCAGGCTCCGGGCTCCGACGCGAGCACCCGCCGCCTGCTGTCCCTGTGCGGCCCCCTGCCCGAGCGGCCCCGCGTCCTCGACCTGGGCTGCGGTCCGGGCCGCAGTGCGCTGCTGCTCGCCGCCGAGGCGGGCGGGTCCGGCCGCGGCGGCGCCGAGGTGACCGCCGTCGACCTGCACGCCCCCTTCCTCGACGAGCTCCGCACGGCCGCCGCGGCCCGCGGGCTGGCCGACCGGGTCCGCACCGTCGAGGCGGACATGGGCGCGCTTCCCGCCGAGGAGGCCGAGGACGCCTCCTTCGACCTCGTCTGGGCGGAGGGCTCCGCCTACATCCTCGGTTTCGACACCGCGCTCGCGCGGTGGAAGCGGCTGCTCGCCCCGGGCGGCACGCTCGTGCTGACCGAGTGCGAGTGGACGGCGCGGGAGCCGTCCGCCGGAGCGCGCGCCTTCTGGGACCCGTACTACCCGCTGCGCTCCACCGCCCGCAACATCGCGGCCGCCCAGGCCGCCGGGTACCAGGTGCTCGGCGTGCACCACCTGCCCGGCTCGGACTGGGACGAGTACTACGGCCCGCTCGCCGGACGGGTCCGCGCTCACGAGCCGGCCGCGACCCCCGCGATGGCACGGGCACTGGCCGCCACCCGGGAGGAGCTCGCCGTACGGGCCCGCCACGGGCACGAGTACGGGTACACGGGCTATGTCCTGCGCCCGGTGGAGGCCGGTGGCGGCGGCGCCTGGCCGGCCCGGCCGGAGACCGCGGCGGACGTCGCCGCCGTGCGGGCGGTCAACCGGGCGGCCTTCGAGACCCCGCTGGAGGCGGATCTCGTGGACGCCCTGCGCGCGGACGGCTCCTGGCTGCCGGGGCTGTCGTATGTGGCCGAGGCCCCGGACGGGTCCGTCGCCGCGCACGCCCTGCTCACCCGGTGCGAGGTCGGCGGCGCCCCGGCGCTGGCGCTGGCCCCGGTGGCCGTCGATCCGGCGTACCAGCGCTCGGGGGCGGGCAGTGCGGTCGTACGGGCCCTGCTGGCGGCGGCCCGGGAACGGGGCGAGTCCCTGGTGCTGGTCCTGGGGCACCCGTCCTACTACCCGCGCTTCGGTTTCGTGGCGGCCTCGCGGTTCGGCATCCGGGCGCCCTTCGAGGTTCCGGACGAGGCCATGATGGCGCTGGTGCTGGACGGTTCCGTCCCGGTCCCGGCGGGCACGATCACGTATCCGGCCCCGTTCGGAGTCTGACGCGCGTGAGCGGTGTGTGACGTGCGCGTGAGCGGTGTGTGACGTGTCCGCCCCCCGTCGCCGAGGACCTGCCGGGCCAGGCGGGACTCTGACGCCAGGACCTATCACGGGACGGGGGGCGGACATGCGCGGATCTCCGAAGTGGGGACAAGCCTCTTTTGTACGGCAGACTGAAGGCCGAAGTCCGAAGCGAAGGATGGGTATGCCGACCACACCAGCCACCGCCGCGAACAGCGCGTCCAACGGCACCGGTACTCAAGAACCGATCATGCTCGAACTGGTCGACGAGTCCGGCAACACCATCGGCACGGCGGAGAAGCTCTCCGCCCATCAGGCGCCCGGGCAGCTGCACCGGGCGTTCTCCGTGTTCCTGTTCGACGAGCAGGGCCGTCTGCTGCTCCAGCGGCGGGCCCTCGGGAAGTACCACTCGCCGGGTGTCTGGTCGAACACCTGTTGCGGCCACCCGTACCCAGGGGAGTCCCCGTTCGCGGCGGCGGCCCGGCGGACCCACGAGGAGCTGGGGCTGTCGCCGTCGCTGCTCGCGCAGGCGGGAACGGTGCGCTACAACCACCCGGACCCCGCGTCGGGGCTCGTGGAGCAGGAGTTCAATCACCTGTTCGTGGGACTTGCGCAGGCTGCCGTGCGGCCGGATCCGGAGGAGGTCGAGGACACCGCCTTCGTCACCGCCGAGGAGCTGGCGAAGCGGCATGCCGAAGTGCCGTTCTCGGCCTGGTTCATGACCGTGCTGGACGCGGCGCGGCCTGCGATCCGTGAGCTGACCGGCGACGCGGCGGGCTGGTAGCCCGGAGCCCGTACTCCGTCCCCGCCTCCCCCGCCGTGCGCCGCTCAGCGGGCGGTCGGCGGGGCGGCGAGCGGGAGGGCCGCCCAGACGACCTTGCCGCCGGTCGAGGTGTGCTCGACGTCGCAGACGCCGCCGGACTCCAGGGTGATCTCCCGGACGAGCAGCAGGCCGCGGCCGCCGGTCTGGCCGTAGTCCGCCTCCAGCGCCTTGGGGCGGTAGGGGTGGTTGTCCTCGACGGCCACCCGGACCCACTCGCGGCCGATGGCGACCTCGACGGCGACCTCGGGCGAGAGCAGGGCGGCGTGCCGGACCGAGTTCGTCACGAGTTCGGAGACGATCAGGAGCAGCGAGTACACGAGGTCCTGAGGGGCCGGCACCCCCTGGCGCCCGAGCAGGTCCCGGACGGCCCGGCGGGCCTGCGGAACGGATTCTTCTACTGCGGGAGCGGTGAACCTCCACACACCCTCGTAGGCGAGGGGGTCGGCCGGAGCTCCCGGCGCCCCCTCCTCGGCTTGCGGGCCGCTCCCGCTGGCGTCCATCTTCCGGCCCCCGTCTTCACGCTCGATCGTCTCCACGCGACAAGAGTGGGGAAGGGGCGGGTGCGGGCCGCGCTGCTGACCAGAAGTCAGCACCAATCGGACACTTTATGACCGCCGGCTTATGACAGCGTCAGTTGTTGGTCTGTTCCTGATCTTCCACCGGACGCTTCTCGGCCGCCTCGGGCACCCCCTGTGCAGCGCCGGCCTCCGCCCCTGCCGCCGTCCCCGCCTCGTCTTCCCTGACCAAGCCCAGGATGCGCCGCGCCCCCATGCCCATGGCGATGAGGCTCAGGCCGTCGAACAGCAGGGCGAGCGAGAAGAAGGTTCCGATCACGTACAGACTGTTGCCGGGCCAGTTGGAGAGGATCAGGAAGCCGAGCAGCACACCGAAGGCGCCCTGGACGAGCGCGAGCCCGAAGTTGGCTCCGCGTACCACCAGTGCGCCGACCAGCCGGAACAGCCCCCCGGTGAGGAAGAGCAGGGCCGCGAACATGGTCAGCGCCTCGGCGCTCGCCTCGGGGCGGCGCAGGATCACGAACCCCGCCGCGATGTTGATCGCGGCGACGATGACGGCGAGCCAGAAGTAGCTGCTCCCCCGCGACTGCACCGCCTGCACCAGACCGACCACGCCGCCGATGAGCAGCAGCCAGCCGAAGAGGAACATCGAGGTGAGCGTGGCCAGGCCCGTGTAGACGAGACCGACCAGGCCGGCCAGCACGAGGAGCACCCCGAGCACGGCCATCAGCCCGAAGCTGCGGTTGACCTTCTTCTCCCGCTGCGCTTCCCGGTCCCCGGCCGCGGTGCGCCGCGCGCGGTCTGCACCCATGGACGTGCCACCTCCTCGCACCCCCGAAGCACCCCCGACGGACTCCCCTGATCATAGGATTCACCGCCCGGGATAGCATCCCGCGCATGGACGCAGCCCTGGACGCAGCCCTTCTGCACACGGTCTCCGACGGGGTCGCCACCGTCGTCGTCTCGCACCCCGCCAAGCGCAACGCCATGACCGCCGCGATGTGGCGGGCGCTCCCCGGGCTGCTGGACGGCCTGGCGGGCGACCCGGCCGTTCGGGTGCTCGTCCTGACCGGGGCCGGGTCGACGTTCTGCGCGGGCGCCGACATCTCCTCCCTCACCGGGGACGACGACCCCCGGGCCCTGGCCGTGGCGGCGGAGGAGGCCCTGGCGGCCTTCCCGAAGCCGACGCTGGCGGCGATCCGCGGGTTCTGCGTGGGCGGTGGCAGCCAGCTGGCGGCCGCCTGCGACCTGCGCTTCGCCGAGGAGGGGGCGTCCTTCGGGGTGACCCCGGCGAAGCTGGGCATCGTCTACCCGGCGTCCTCCACGCGCCGGCTCGCCTCCCTGGTGGGTCCGGCCTGGGCCAAGTACCTCCTCTTCTCCGCGGAGCTGATCGGGGCGGAGCAGGCGCTGCGCGCCGGGTTCCTGAACGAGCTGCTGCCGGCGGGTCAGCTGGACGAGCGTGTCGCCCGGTTCACCCGGGTCCTGGCCTCCCGTTCGCAGCTGACGCAGGCGGCGGCCAAGGAGTTCGCGGACGGCCGCACCGACCGGGACGCCCACTGGGAGGCGCAGGCGGCCGGGAGCGACGACACCGCCGAGGGGGTCGCCGCGTTCCTGGACCGCCGGGCTCCGCGGTTCACGTGGACGCCGTGAGGACCGGCTGGTGCGGTCACGGCACTACCGGGGCATCCCGCTCCCGCGCAGCCGCGCGACGAGGCGGGCGGGGGCCTTGTCGGGCGAGCCGGCGTCGTAGGGCGGCTGGGGGTCGTACTCGGTCATCAGCTGGACGGCCTGGGCGAAGTCGTCCCCGGCGATGCGGCCGAGCAGGGTGAGTCCCATGTCGATCCCGGAGGACACCCCGGCGGCGGTCACGTACTTCCCGTCGAACACCACGCGTTCGCCGGTGGGCTCGGCGCCGAGCTCGGGCAGCCGGTCCAGATAGAGCCAGTGGCTGGTGGCCCGCCGTCCCTTCAGGAGCCCTGCGGAGGCCAGCAGCAGGGATCCGGTGCACACCGAGGTCGTCCAGGCGGTGGTGGCGTCGACGGTGCGCAGCCAGTCCATGACCACGGGATCGGCCATCTCCCGTTCGGGGTGCGGCCCACCGGGCACGACGACGATGTCGGGCCGGGTGACCTCGTCGAGCCCCTTGTCGGCGACGAGGGCGAGCGACCCGTTGTCGGTGCGTACGGGCCCGGGCCGTTCGGAGACGAAGACGACCTCGGCGCCGGTCAGCCGGCCGAGGGTCTCGAACGGGCCGATGGCGTCGAGGGCGGTGAAGCGGTCGTAGAGCAGTACGGCGATCTGCATGGCTCCTCCGGAGCGGTCGAACGGCTGCGGCCCGGCCCCTGCACCCCCCGCACCGGGCCCGTGGCAACGTACCGTGCCCGGGCGACCGCACCGTGTGACCACAGGGCCTCCGTCAACCGGAGCCGGGCCGACGCGCCGATAGGATCGGCCTCATCATGACTGCAACCCTCGTCGCCAAGAAGCTCACCGCCGCGCACGGCGAGCGCACACTGTTCGCCGATCTCGACCTCGTCGTCGCGCCCGGTGACGTCATCGGCCTCGTCGGAGTGAACGGCGCCGGGAAGTCGACCCTGCTGCGCCTGCTCGCCGGGCTGGACACCCCCGAGACCGGGGAGCTGCGGCTCTCGCCGCCCACCGCCGCCGTCGGCCATCTCCCGCAGGAGCCGGAACGCAGGCCCGAGGAGTCGGTCCGGGAGTTCCTGGCCCGGCGTACGGGTGTGGCCACCGCCCAGGCGGAGCTCGACTCGGCGACGCAGGGCCTGGTGGACGGTACGCCGGGCGCGGACGACGCCTACGCGACCGCGCTCGACCGGTGGCTGGACCTCGGTGGCGCCGACCTGGACGAGCGTGCCCAGGAGGTGGCCGACGAGCTGGGCCTCGCGGTCGGTCTGGACCTGCCGATGACGGCGCTCTCCGGCGGCCAGGCGGCCCGTGCGGGCCTGGCCTCGCTCCTGCTCTCCCGCTACGACGTCTTCCTGCTGGACGAGCCGACCAACGACCTGGACCTGGACGGTCTGGAACGGCTGGAGCGGTTCGTCAAGGGGCTGCGCGCCGGCACCGTCGTGATCAGCCACGACCGGGAGTTCCTGGCGCGGACCGTCACCAAGGTGCTCGAACTGGACCTGGCGCAGCAGCAGATCAACCTCTTCGGCGGCGGCTACGACTCCTACCTCGACGAGCGGGCGCGGGCCCGCAGCCACGCGCGCGAGGAGTACGAGGAGTACGCGGACAAGAGGGCCTCGCTGGAGGGGCGGGCCCAGATGCAGCGCAACTGGATGGACAAGGGCGTGCGCAACGCCCGCCGCAAGGCCACCGACAACGACAAGATCGGCAAGGCGCTGCGCGGCGAGTCCAGCGAGAAGCAGGCCGCCAAGGCCCGCCAGACGCAGCGTGCGATCGAGCGGCTGGAGGTCGTCGAGGAGCCCCGCAAGGAGTGGGAGCTGCGCATGGAGATCGCGGCCGCCCCGCGCTCGGGCTCCGTGGTGGCCACCCTGCGCGAGGCGGTCGTCAAGCGCGGGGACTTCGCCTTCGGCCCGGCCAGCCTGCAGATCGACTGGGCGGACCGGGTGGCGATCACCGGGGCCAACGGCGCCGGCAAGTCCACCCTCCTCGCCCTGCTCCTGGGCCGGCTGGCCCCGGACTCCGGCTCCGCCGCACTCGGTTCGGGCGTCCTGGTCGGCGAGGTCGACCAGGCGCGCGGCCTGTTCCTCGGCGACGAGCCCCTGCTGGAGGCGTTCTGCGCGGCGGTGCCCGACACCGAGCCCGCCGAAGTACGTACGCTGCTGGCCAAGTTCGGCCTGAAGGCGGCCCACGTCCTGCGACCGGCGGCGACCCTCTCCCCCGGCGAGCGCACCCGCGCGGCCCTCGCGCTGCTGCAGGGCCGGGGGGTGAACCTGCTGGTCCTGGACGAGCCGACCAACCACCTCGACCTGCCGGCGATCGAGCAGTTGGAGTCCGCCCTGGAGTCCTACGAGGGCACGCTCCTGCTGGTCACGCACGACCGCCGGATGCTCGACGCGGTCCAGGTGACCCGCCGGCTGCAGGTCTCGGCCGGCAAGGTCACCGAACTGTAGCGGCGGCCTGGCCGGTCATGCGGCCGGGGTCGGGGGGCGGCGCTTGCGGGCCATCTTGCGGGCGACGAAGGTGCGCGGGAGGTGGCGGACGGCGAGGGCGTAGGCCTGGTAGCGGCGGCCGGTGATGCTGACCGGGCGGCGCAGGGCCAGGTCCTTGAGCGCCTGCTCGACCACGGCCTCCGGCTCCAGCCAGACCGCGTCGCGCAGCGCGCTGACGTCCATCCCGGCGCGTGCCTGGAACTCGGTGCGGGTGAAGCCGGGGACCACGGCCAGGACCCGGACGTTGTAGGGCTCCATGTCCACCCGGAGGGACTCGCTGAAGGCGGTGATCCAGGCCTTGGCGGCCCCGTAGGTGCCCGTGGGCAGCAGTCCGGCCACCGAGGAGACGTTGACGACGGCGCCGTGGCGGCGCGCGCGCAGGCCGGGCAGCGCGGCGTGCGTGAGCCGCAGCGGGACCTTGACGAGGAGGTCGAGCATCCGCTCCTCGTCCTCGACCGGGCTGTACGGGAAGGGCGCGGGGAGCCCGAAGCCCGCGTTGTTGACCAGGATGTCCACGGGCCGGCTTCGGTCGGCGAGCCGTCCGGCCACCTTGTCGAGGTCCGCGGGGTCCAGCAGGTCGGCGGGCAGCACCTCGCAGGCGGTGCCGTACTCGCGGGCCAGCGCGCCGGCGACGGCGTCGAGCCGGTCCTTGTCGCGGGCGACGAGGACCAGGTCGCAGCCCTTGGCCGCGCATCCTCGGGCGAAGGCCGCGCCCAGTCCGGCGCTGGCTCCGGTGATCAGTACGGTGGTCACGGCGCTTTCACTTCCTCGGTGGTGGCCGGCGAGGTGTAGGCCTCGGCGACGTCGACGAGGAACCGGGCCTCGTCCGCCAGGTCCCCGCCTTCGTTCGAACTCTGGATGGCCGCGGGCAGTTCCAGCGCGGCCGTCTCGCCGGACTGTCCGGGCAGTCCGGGTCCGGGCAGTCCGTCGAGCTTGGCCCGCCGTGCGTCCTTCAGTACGCGGGCCAGCGCGGCCGCGGTGCGCCGCTGCTCGGGGATCCCGTGGCCGGCGAGGAGGCTGCGGGCCTGCTCCAGGGCGCCCGGGCGGGCGTACTCGCCCAGGATCAGGATGGCGTCGCGCGTCTCGATGACCTTGCGGTAGACCAGCAGGTCGCGCTGAACCGGCGGCCACAGCAGTTCCGCCACCCGGGAGCTCCTCGGCTTGTTGAGGGCGACGTGCGGGACCGCTTCGACCAGGTCCCGCCACAGGGGCCACAGCCGCCAGGCGGTGGCGATGTCGGCGACGCTGCGGCGGAGCGTGAACAGGGTGGGCACGAGGATCGCGGCGGCGCGCAGCAGGCCGTGCAGGTTCATCAGCAGCGGGAGGGCGGGCATCGCCCACGTGCTGCCGAACAGCGCCTTGGCCAGGTAGGCCAGCCAGAACAGTCCGGCGAGCGCGGTGCCGAGGCCGAAGAGGCGCAGGCCGGCCGCGAGGCCACGGCTGTCGGTGCGTCGGCTGTAACGCCAGCACAGGGACACGCACACGGTGTTGGCGATGACGTGGGCCGAGATCAGCACGAGCCAGTACGCGAGGGACGGCACCGGATCGCCGACCGGGGGCATGGTGTGCGTGCCGTGTCCGGGCGCGGCGGCGTCCAGGGCCACCAGGACGGCCGGCCAGGCCGCGGTGGCGGCGCAGGAGGCGAGTTGGAGGCGGCGGCCGCGGGTGGCGGCGGCGACGAAGTAGAGCACGGCGCCCGCCGACAGCACCCCGATGAGGTTGCGGACGAGGCCGATGGTGTGGGCGTAGGCCGCGCCCCGGTCCATCGCGTAGGCGACGACGTCCGGCAGGTTCAGGGTCATCGCTGCGGCGGCGGTCGCGACGGCCAGCCACAGCCCGCGCTGCTGGGGCGAGCGCAGGGCGCCCGGGGCGCGCAGCAGGACGGCGGCCCACAGGCACACCACGCTCGGGACGGCGAGCCAGTTGCCGAAGGCGGTCAGGTCAGCCGCCATCGGTGCCCCGCTCGTAGCCCATGGCGGACTCCAGCCGGGCCAGGGTGCCGCGGTCCCGGGCGGGGGTGCGCGGGCCGGCGTTCGCGGTACGGATGCGGATCATGCTGGCGAGCATCTCCGCCTCCTGCTCCTGGCGGGTGGTGTAGTTGGTGCGTCCGAGCACGACGGGGGCGCTGCCGTCGGTGTCCTCGCCCTCCAGCGAGTGGTGCCCGAAGAGGATGTGGCCGAGCTCGTGGAGGACGATGTGCTCGCGGTGCAGCGGGGTGGTCTGCGCCTCGTAGAAGACGTAGTCGACGCTGGCCGTGCCCACCCACAGGCCGCAGACCCCGGATTCCGCCGCCTCCTTGGGGAGCGGGTGGAGCCGGATGGGGCGGCCGCGCTGCTCGGCGATCCGCGCGCACAGGACGTCGAGGGAGAACGGATGGGTCAGATCCAGATGGCCGAGAATGTTCTCGCACCTTTTGCGAATGCTGAGTTGCCGGTGGGACATGTGATCCCTCTTCGGACCCTTTCCGGGGCAGCGTCGGTAGGCGTGTGTGGGCATGGGTATGACGTCCTGTGCCTTCAAGGCGGCCTCGGGGGAATGCAGTCCTGAGGGAGGAAACACGGAAGCCCGTCCGCCGGGTGACGAACGGGCGTTCCACCATGCCTACAGATCTTGTACGCGAGTTGGCAAGGAAAGTCCCCAGGTGGGGAACCTATTCGGCCATCACGTACGAAGATCCTCACGCGCCGGGTGGCCGGGGGCCGCCCCCAGGGGGTGCCCGGCGGACCAGGGTCGGACACCCCTCATGGGCGTGCGGGACCGCTCCCGCACGCCCCCGACGCCCGCGTCACCGCTTGCGGCGCTCCTCGGGCGCGGTGAGGCCGGCCCGGCGCAGGGCGTCGGCCATCGCGCTGTTCGCCGGGGCGGGCGCGCCGCCTCCCTGCCGCCGGCCCTGGCCGCCGCCCTGGCTCTGGCCGCGTTCGCCCTGGTTCCTGCCGCCGCCCTGCTGGCCGCGTTCGCCCTGGTTCCTGCCGCCGCCCTGGCCGCCCGCTCCGCCGCGCTGCTGCGGGGGACGGCCGCCGCCGCGCCGCTCGTCGCGCTGGCGCGGGGCGCCGGCGCCGCGTTCCGCCCCGGCCTCGTCCTCCAGCCGCAGGGTCAGCGAGATCCGCTTGCGCGGGATGTCCACGTCCATGACCTTGACGCGGACGATGTCACCCGGCTTGACCACGTCCCGGGGGTCCTTGACGAAGGTCTTCGACAGCGCCGAGACATGCGCCAGGCCGTCCTGGTGGACGCCGATGTCGATGAAGGCGCCGAAGGCGGCCACGTTGGTGACCACACCCTCCAGGATCATCCCGGGGGCCAGGTCGCCGATCTTCTCGACGCCCTCCTTGAAGGTCGCCGTCTTGAAGGCGGGGCGCGGGTCGCGGCCCGGCTTCTCCAGCTCGCGCAGGATGTCGGTGACCGTGGGCAGGCCGAAGGCCTCGGTGACGAACTGCTCGGGCCGCAGGGAGCGCAGGACGCCGGTGTTGCCGATCAGCGCGGCCACCTCGCCGCCCGCCGTCTTGCCCATCGCCCGGACCACCGGGTAGGCCTCGGGGTGCACGGCGGAGGCGTCCAGCGGGTCGTCCCCGCCGCGGATCCGCAGGAAGCCCGCGCACTGCTCGTACGCCTTGGGACCGAGGCGGGCCACGTCCTTGAGGCCCTTGCGGTTCCTGAAGGGGCCGTTGGCGTCGCGGTGGGCGACGATGTTCTCGGCGAGGGTCCCGCTGATGCCGGAGACCCGCGACAACAGAGGCGCGGAGGCGGTGTTGACGTCGACGCCGACGCCGTTCACACAGTCCTCGACCACCGCGTCGAGGGAGCGGGACAGCTTCACCTCGGACAGGTCGTGCTGGTACTGGCCGACGCCGATCGACTTCGGGTCGATCTTGACCAGTTCGGCCAGCGGGTCCTGGAGGCGGCGGGCGATGGAGACGGCCCCGCGGAGGGACACGTCCATGCCGGGCAGTTCCTGCGAGGCGAAGGCGGAGGCCGAGTACACGGAGGCGCCCGCCTCCGAGACCATCACCTTGGTGAGCCCGAGGTCGGGGTGGCGGGCGATCAGGTCCCCGGCCAGCTTGTCGGTCTCCCGGGACGCGGTGCCGTTGCCGATGGCGACCAGCTCGACCGCGTGCTCCTTCGCGAGGCGGGCCAGCTTGGCGAGGGACTCGTCCCACTTGTTGGCGGGCACGTGCGGGTAGACCACGTCGGTGGCCACGACCTTGCCGGTGGCGTCCACCACGGCGACCTTCACACCGGTGCGGAAGCCCGGGTCGAGGCCGAGGGTGGCCCGGGTGCCGGCGGGCGCCGCGAGCAGCAGGTCGCGCAGGTTCGACGCGAAGACGCGCACGGCCTCGTCCTCGGCGGCCTGGCGCAGCCGCATCCGCAGGTCGATGCCGAGGTGCACCTGGACCTTGGTGCGCCAGCACCAGCGGACCGTGTCCGCGAGCCACTTGTCGCCGGGCCGGCCGCGGTCCGCGACGCCGAAGCGGCGCGCGATCATGCCCTCGTACGTGGACGGGCCGGGGGTGCCGGCGTCCTCGGGGGCCTCGGGCTCCAGGTTGAGGTCGAGGACCTCCTCCTTCTCGCCGCGCAGCATGGCGAGGACGCGGTGCGAGGGCAGCGCGGTGAAGGGCTCGGCGAAGTCGAAGTAGTCGGCGAACTTGGCGCCGGCCTCCTCCTTGCCCTCGCGGACCTTCGCGGCGAGCCGGCCGCGGCCCCACATGCGCTCGCGGAGCTCGCCGATCAGGTCGGCGTCCTCGGCGAACCGCTCGGTGAGGATGGCGCGGGCGCCCTCCAGGGCGGCGGTCGGGTCGGCGACGCCCTTGTCGGCGTCGACGAACGCGGCGGCCGCGGCTGCCGGTTCCACCGACGGGTCGGCCAGCAGGCCGTCCGCGAGGGGTTCCAGGCCGGCCTCGCGGGCGATCTGCGCCTTGGTGCGGCGCTTGGGCTTGAAGGGGAGGTAGATGTCCTCCAGGCGCGCCTTGGTGTCGGCCGCGTTGATCCGTGCCTCCAGCTCGGCGTCGAGCTTGCCCTGCTCCCGTACGGAGTCCAGGACCGCCGCGCGCCGGTCCTCCAGCTCGCGCAGATACCTCAGCCGCTCCTCCAGGGTGCGCAGCTGGGCGTCGTCGAGCATCTCGGTCGCTTCCTTGCGGTAGCGCGCGATGAACGGCACGGTGGAGCCGCCGTCGAGCAGCTCGACGGCGGCCTTGACCTGCCGCTCCCGTACGCCGAGCTCCTCGGCGATCCTGCCTTCGATGGACATCGTCACGATCGGGTCCCGCCTGCCTTCGTTTGCACTGGAAGGCTGCCAATTGTGGCAGGTGGCCGTGACGGACCGCGGGAGCCCTGCCCGTCAGGCCCTGCCCATGAGGTCCCTCGGGAAGGCTCCCGCGGTCACGGCCTTGACGACGAGGGCGCCGCCGACCTCGGTGAGGCGGGCCAGTCCGTCCGCGCCGAGGTGCTCGTAGGGGGCCGCGTCGAGGCGGTCGGTGTCGCTCTCCAGTTGCTCGCGCAGGGCCGCGCCGTCCTCGGTCAGCTCGCCGGCGGAGTCGAGCACGCCGCGCTCGCGCAGGCGGCCGGCCGCGGCGTCGAGGTCGTCCTGCGTCCAGCCGCGCATGGCCTTGAGCCACTTCGGGGTCATGCCCTTGCCGGTGGCGGTGTGGCTGACCAGCGCCTCGACCGGGTCCAGGCCCGCGAGGAGGAGGGCGGCGAGGTGGCCGTCGCCGCGATGCTCGCGCAGCAGGGTGGTGGCGTACCACAGCCGCAGGTGCGGCTCTTCGGGTACGGGGAGGTCGGCGTGGGCCGCGTACAGGGTGCGGGCGTGCCGGGTGCAGCCCTCGGTGGCACGCATCGCCAGGTCGGCGGCCTCGGCCACCTCGGGGGACTTCACGGTGTCGGCGCCGAGGAGGCGGGTCAGGGCGGCGTCGGCGGCGCGCAGCCGGGCGGCGAGGGCCTGGCCGGGGGTGACGGTGCTCCAGACGGCGGGCAGGTGCCGGGCGACGAGGTCGTGGCGGTAGTTGTAGAAGGCGGCGGTGACCGCGCCGGCGCCGACGGCGCCCATCGCGGCGGAGCGGTGCGCCAGGTTGACCGCGACGGGGTCGGTCACCCCGAGGGCGGCGAACTCCTCGGCTGTCTCCGGCGAGAAGTAGACGGTGGCGTGCAGCGGATTGACGGCGGCGTGCCAGCAGCGTCTGGCGGCGAGCGGATGAAGGGTCATGCGGGGCACGGTACCGACTGTTCGGTATGCCGGGTAGGCCGTGACCGGACCGCCGTGACCGGACCGCCGTGGGCGGGCCGGCCGGCACCGGGCGGGCCCGCGGGGCCCGGTGGTCCGATCCGGACGATCCGCCGGGCGGGGTGGGGCGTTCGGCGGTGGGGGTGCAGTCGGGCCGGCGGGCGGGTGGACCGCAGGCCGGGGCGGGTGCGGCGGGGTCGGCGGCGTCCGCGCGGGCGACGCCGGCGCCCCGCAGCCGGCGGACCCGTGACGGCCGAATGGCGATCGTGTGACAGCGGGGGCCATGGACATGACCTGAGGGTCCAGGGGTGAATACGGTCGAGCGACGACCTTGAACCGAGCTGCCTCCCCTACCACTTGGAGCCATTCGTGCACCGCAAAGTCATCGTCCCGAGCGTGCTCGCCGCTTCCCTTCTGCTGGTGATCCCGGCGTCGGCGGCGAGTTCCGGTCCGGGCGCCCCGGGTATCGGCGATCCCTACTACCCGGCCAGCGGCAACGGCGGATACGACGTGTCGCACTACGACCTGCGCCTGAAGTACCAGCCGGCGACGGACCTGCTCGAAGGCACCGCGACCCTGATCGCCACCGCCAAGCAGGACCTGTCGCGCTTCAACCTCGACTTCGGCCTGAAGGTGAGCGAGATCCGGGTCAACGGCGCCAAGGCGAAGTTCGCCACGTCCGGCGCCCACGAGCTGGAGGTGACCCCGGCGAAGCCGCTGGCCCGCAACACCCCGCTGACCGTGGTCGTCACGTACGCCGGCAAGCCGTCCGAGCTGAAGGTCGACGGCTGGACGGCCTGGCAGCGCACCCCCGACGGCGGCGTGGCGGCGCAGGAACCCGACTCGGCGGTCTGGTGGTTCCCCAGCAACGACCACCCGCTGGACAAGGCCACCTTCGACGTCTCGGTCAACGTGCCCGACGGCACCCAGGCCATCAGCAACGGCGTGCTCCAGTCGCAGACCTCACGGCTCGGCTGGACCCGGTACAACTGGCGCTCCAACAAGCCGCAGGCCACCTACTTGGCCACGCTCGCCGTCGGCAGGTTCGACATCACCACCGACAGGACGGCGAGCGGGCTGCCGATCGTCAACGCGTACAGCAAGGACCTCGGCGACAACGCGGGGGCGGCGCGCGCGAGCGTGGAGCGGACCGGCGAGGTCACCGAGTGGCTGGAGGGGGTCTTCGGGCCGTACCCCTTCAACGCGCTGGGCGGCTACGTGCCGAACGTGAACGCCGGCTACGCCCTGGAGACCCAGACGCGGCCGTTCTACGGTCCGCGCCAGTTCCAGAACGGCGCGAACGTCTCGGTGGTCGTGCACGAGCTGGCCCACCAGTGGTACGGCGACAGCGTGTCCGTGGAGGGCTGGAAGGACATCTGGATCAACGAGGGCTTCGCCCGCTACAGCCAGTGGCTGTGGTCGGAGAAGGAGGGCGAGGGCACCGCCCGGGAGCTTGCCGACTGGGCCTACTCCCTGCGCCCGGCGGAGGACGCCTTCTGGCAGGTCAAGCCCGGTGACCCGGGCCCGGAGAACCAGTTCCACGGGGCCGTCTACGACCGCGGCGCCATCGCCCTGCAGGCGCTGCGCAACGAGATCGGCGACGAGGCGTTCTTCCGGATCCTCAAGGGCTGGCCGACCGAGCGTGCCTACGGCAACGCCAGGGTCGGGGACTTCGTGCGGTACGCGGAGAAGGTCTCCCGCAAGCCGCTGGCCCAGCTGTTCGAGACCTGGCTCTACACCCCGGGCAAGCCCGACGCGTCGGCGCTGAACCCGGCGGCGGGCCGGCCCGAGGCCCGCACGGCGCAGCCGTCCGCCCCCGCGAAGCCCGCCGCGGAGCCGAAGTCCTGGAAGAAGATCGCCGAGACGAACACGGTCCACGACACCGCGCACGGCTCGGGGCCCGGCCACCGGCACTGAGTCCGCTGCGCCCGGCGCCCGTACGCGGCCCCCGCCTCCCGCAGGGGCCGCGTGCCGTACCGGGGGCCGTCAGCGGCGTCCCGCATGCCACTCGGCGCGCGCCCGGTAGGCGATCGGCAGGTAGCGCAGCCGCTCCGGCAGCAGGGGCACGATCAGGCGGACGGCGGTGCTGAAGCGCCGCAGCCGGCGCTCCTGCGCCGGGCTCCAGTCCAGCCCGATCGCGGCGCGCGCCTCGGGCGGCATGTACCCGGCCGTGACGAAGGCCCGCAGGCGCAGGAAGGCCACCCGCACGGCGGGCCAGGTCAGCCGCAGCAGCAGCCGCAGGAGGAGCGGGCCGCCCTCGGGCCGGGGCAGCGGCACGTCGGTGGCGACCAGCTCGCGGGCGACCGCGGTCGGCTCGATCTCCTCGGCCAGCATCCGCGCCCAGTAGGTCCAGTACTCCTCGATGGTCTGCGGCATGTCCCGGTCGCGCAGGCCGAGGATCCTGCCGACCTGGAGCCACTCCCGGTAGAGCTGCTGCTCCTGGGCGGGGGTGAAGCGGCGCAGCAGGTAGCGCCCGGCGTACAGGTAGACCGGGAAGCCGGTGGCGTGCACCCACGCGTAGCAGGCGGGGTCGAGGGAGTGGTAGCGCCGGCCGCGGGTGTCGGTGCCCTGGATGTCCTTGTGCAGGCGGCGGACCCGGCGGCCCTCCTCGGCGGCCTCCTCACCGCCGTACACCCACAGCTGGACCGAGCGCAGGGAGCGCTCGCCGCGGCCCCAGGGGTCGGTGCGGAAGACGGAGTGCTCGTCGACGCCGGCCGCGATGGCCGGGTGCGCGACCTGCATGGTGAAGGCGGCGGGCAGCATCAGCAGCGCGCGGATGTCGCCGGCGATGGTCCACAGCACCCCGCCGGGCGGGGGCGGCGCGGGGTCGGTGCGGGCGGCGGACGGCTCCGGTGTCGCCCGCGCGGCCGTACGGTCGGTCCCGGTCATGCGCGCCCCCAGCTGTCGCTCTCTTCGGTTTCCAGTATGACCTGGGCCGGAGCCCTTCCGGCGGGGCGGTGCGCACGTCATCCTGCGGCGATGGACCTGTCTCCCTCCGCGTGGCTGGAAGCGCTTCTGCCCTTCGTGCTCGCGGCCGTCGCCGTCACCTCCGCCCTCGTCTGCGCGGCCGCCGCGGTCGTCCTCCTCGGGCTGCGCCTGGCGCTGCGGCGGCGGCGCCGGGGGGCCCGGGAGGAGGCCGCGGGCGGCCTCGCCGGGTTCGGCTGGACCTCCTCGGAGGACTGACGGCGGCCCCGCCGCGTGATCGTCGCGGCCCGGACAGAAAGTGGCTGCACGGGTGTTACCCAGAGGTAACCGCGGCTGCTTGGATGACGGGGCCGATCTTCCCGCGCAGGAATGATGGAGACCTCATGCTGCACACCTCCCACCGCCGCAACCGGGCCGCAGCCGCGGCCGTCGCGGCGATCGCCGCCGGCGCCATGGCAGCCACCACCGCGCCCGCCGCCACGGCCGCGGAGAACGCCGCCGCCCCGCGGCTCAGCGTCCTGTCGTACAACGTGTTCCTGATGAGCAAGAACCTCTACCCGAACTGGGGCCAGGACCACCGGGCCGCGGAGATCCCCAAGACCTCCTTCTACCAGGGCCACGACGTGGTCGTGCTCCAAGAGGCCTTCGACAACAGCTCCTCCGACGCGCTGAAGGCGAACTCCGCCGCGCAGTACCCGTACCAGACCCCGGTCGTCGGCCGCAGCAAGAGCGGCTGGGACGCCACGGGCGGCGCCTACTCCTCCACCACCCCGGAGGACGGCGGCGTCACGATCCTCAGCAAGTGGCCGATCGTCCGCAAGGAGCAGTTCGTCTACAAGGACGCCTGCGGCGCGGACTGGTGGTCCAACAAGGGCTTCGCCTACGTCGTGCTGAACGTGAACGGCACGAAGGTGCACGTGGTCGGCACGCACGCGCAGTCCACCGACCCGGGCTGCGGCGCGGGCGAGGCGGCGCAGATGCGCGCCCGGCAGTTCCGGGCGCTCGACGCCTTCCTGGACGGCAAGAACATCCCGGCGGGCGAGCAGGTCATCCTGGCGGGCGACCTCAACGTCGACTCGCGCACCCCGGAGTACGCGAGCATGCTCGCCAACGCCGACCTGGCCGACTCCGACTCGCGCACGGGCCACCCGTACTCCTTCGACACCGCGATGAACTCGATAGCGAAGTACCGCTACCCGACCGACCCGCGCGAGGACCTGGACTACGTGCTCTACCGCAAGGGCAACGCCCGCCCGGCGGGCTGGGAGAACAACGTGGTCAAGGAGGAGTCGGCGCCCTGGACGGTCTCCAGCTGGGGCACCTCCTACACCTACACCAACCTCTCCGACCACTACCCGCTGATCGGCCGCTGACGCCCCCGACCCGGCCGGTGCGCGGCGTGCGCGCCCACCGGCCGGGGCTCACGCCTGCCTGGCGTCCCGGGCGGTCTCCGCAGTCCAGAAACTGACCGCTCGAACACCACGGCCCCCTCTCGCCTTCGGGCGGGAGGGGGCACATTCGTCATGGCCGGGGTCAGTCAAGCGGCAGGGCTTGGTGCGCGGCGACGATCGCGTCGATGCGCGCGGCCAGGTCGAAGTCTGCCGACGTGAGCCGGTTCCCGGCATCGTGCGTGGTGATGGACGCCCGCAGATGGTCGATCCTCAAGTCCAGGTCAGCGTGATGCTGGATCCGCCGGGACCGGTCGGCGATCGTCACGATCGCGGCCACGGCCGCGTGGTAGCGGATCGGGTAGGTGCGAGTGATCTCGTCACCCACCTGCTCCCACCCTGGCAACGCCGCCAGATGCTCGGCAATCTCCTCGTGCGTCAGCGGCTTCGGTACGCCCATGTCAGCTCCCCTCGTTCACGGGCCCCAAGACCTCGGCGAGGTCCCGGCCAACGGGGGCATCGTGCCACGGCCGCATGGCCCGCTCCAGGGCACCGAGTTCGCGCAACATCCGCACCGACCGGGTCTCGACGGCGATGGTCGCCGCTTCGCGTGCGATCTCTACGGCGTGGTCGGGGTCCCGGGAGACGGCGGCGGCGGTGGCGTGCCGGGCGAGGTACACGCCGCGGTCCCGGCGCGCGGTGGACGGCACCGCGGCGAGGACCTGTGACCAGAGTCGGTCGGCCTCGCGGCCGAGGCCGAGTCGGCCGTAGCAGGTGGCCCGCTGCACCTCCAGGTATCCGGGAGTCCGACGGCAGGCGTTGCCCCAGGGCAGGTCGTCGTCGACGCGCGGCAGCAGCCCGCCGGCGGTGTCGATGAGCCGGTCGACGGCGTCCCGATCGCCGGTGAGACTGGCGCCGGGGGCCTGCTGCTGCATGGCCATGATGCGAACCTTGGGGAAGAGCCGGTCCGCGTCGTCGAGGGCGGCCTCGCAGAGGTCGATGACGCCGTGGCCGTCGCCGAGGTCGGTGCGCACCTGGGCCTGGTTGACGAGGGAGTACCCGATCAGGTGCGGGTCCCGGGACCGTACCGCTATCTCCTGCGTCACCCCCCGCCAGAAGCCCGCGGTCCCGAGGTCCCCGGCGTCCTGGTACAGCCAGCCGACGAGCGCGGCGTAAGTGGAAGCCGCTCGCACGATGGAGCACCGGCACGGCCGGGACCTGCTGTGCATCCCCTGCGCGGAAGCCGGCTACCGAGCCCGCGTGGTCCTGTTCCCCCCGCTCGGCATCTACGGACTCAACGGAAGGAAGCTCAAGACGGGCAAGCACGGATCTCCCGCAGGACCCCAGATGCCGCCGGACCCCGACCCCCGGCCGCCCGCCGGTGTAACCGCCTCGCAGGCGAGATGAGACCGCCCCGGCCGGCAGTTCCCCCTCAGGCCGGGGCTGCTCACGCGCGGAAACGCCCGCAACCGCCCCGGCCAGCGGGCGCGCACGCCGCCCACCGGCCGGGCGCGCGGGTCACGCCGGGTCGTACGACTCCTGGTACAGGCCGTCGATCAGCGCGCCGTACTTGTCGCGGACGACCCGGCGGCGCAGCTTGAGGGAGGGCGTGAGTTCACCGCTCTCGGGGCCCCACTCCTCGGTCAGCACCCGGTAGCGCTTGATCTGCTCGGTCCGGTTGAGCCGGGCGTTGGCCGCCTCGACCGCGCGGGCGATCTCCTCCCGGACGGCGGGGTGCTCGGCGAGCGCGCTCACCGAGTCCGCCTCGATGCCCCGGGCGGCCGCCCAGACCGGGGCCAGCTCCGTGTCCAGGACGAGCAGGGCGACGAGGTAGGAGCGTCCGTCGCCGTGCACCAGCGCCTGGCCGATCAGGGGGTGCTCCTTGACCGTGTTCTCCACCAGCGCGGGCGAGACGTTCTTCCCGGTGGAGGTGATGATCAGTTCCTTCTTGCGGTCGGTGATCCAGAGGAAGCCGTCCTCGTCGATCCGGCCGACGTCCCCCGTGGGGAACCAGCCCTCCGTGTCGGAGGCGCTCTCCACCGAGCCGTCCGGCCGCAGGTAGCCGCCGAAGACGGTCGCTCCGCGGGTGAGGATCTCCCCGTCCTCGGCGATCCTCAGCTCCACCCCCTCGATCGGCCGGCCCACCGAGCCCAGCCGGAAGCCGTCGGCGCTGTTGAGGGTGCACACCCCGGCCGTCTCGGTGAGCCCCCAGGCGTCCATGATCGTGATGCCCCAGCCGGCCCAGAAGCGGATGACGTCGATGGGCATCGGCGCGGTGGCGCTGGCCGTCCAGGCGAGCCGGTCCATGCCCGCGAGCCGCAGCAGCGGGTCCAGCGTCCGTTCCTTCGCCGAGGCGTACGCGGCTTCGAGCGCGGCGGGCACCTCCTCGCCCCGCTCGTGGTGGCCGGCCCGGGCGCGGGCGAGGTCGCCCGCCGCCTCGATGGCGGTGCGCTGGTCCTCGGGGAGCTGCGCGAGGACCGCGCGGACGGAGGCGGCGAGCTTCTCCCACACCCGCGGCACCCCGAAGAACTGCACCGGGCGCAGTTCACGGACGGCCGCCGACACGGCGGCGGGATCGGCGCACAGCATGACGTGGGAGGCCCTCAGCAGGGGCAGGTAGATGCCGAGGACCCGCTCGGCGATGTGCGCGAAGGGCAGGTAGCAGATGTGCGCCGCGTGCTCGGGCAGGTCCACGCGCCGGTCGAGGCGGACCGCCTGGAGGATCAGGTTGCGGTGGGTCAGGCGCACGCCCTTGGGGTCGCCGGTGGTGCCCGAGGTGTAGACGACGGTCAGCGGGTCCTCGGGGCGGGACTCCTGCCAGGCCTTGTCGAAGGCGTCGGCGCGGTGGATCCGGGCGCCGCCCGCGTACAGCGAGGCGTACGTGCCGTGCCGGCCGGCGTCGGCGGCCTCGGCGACGACGAGGCGCTCCAGGGGGACGTCGGCGGCGGCCAGCAGCGGCTCCCACCGGGCGAGTTCGCGGGCGCCCTCGACGACGGCGACCCGGGCCCGACTGTGGCGGGCGATGTGCGCGATCTGCTCGGGCGCGGAGGTCCCGTACACGGTGACGGGCACGGCGCCGAGGTGGAAGAGGGCGAGGTCGCTGAGCCAGTGCTCGGGGCGGTTGCCCATCATCAGCAGGACGTGCTCGCCGCGTCCGACGCCGAGGGCCGCGTAGCCGGCGGCGAGGACGGCGACCCTGTGGCGGACCTCGCTCCAGGTCAGGGTCGTCCAGCCGGCCGCGTCGGGGCCGGCTCGCCAGGAGAGGGCGGGGAGGTCCCCGTGCTCGGCGGCGTTGCGGGCGAGCAAAGCGGAGAAGGTGATCTCTTCGGGTCGTCCGGGCAGTCGCAGGTTCGTGGTCATGGGCAGCTCCTGGCCGTTTCACATCGTTGGTGCGACAGCAATACTGTTGAACCCAAGCTGTGGAGCAGAGAGCGAGGCGCAGACGATGGCCGACCAGGCACCCGAGCCGATGCTCACCGTCGACGAGCTGGCGGCCCGGGCGGGCGTCACCGTGCGCACGGTACGGTTCTACAGCACCCGCGGGCTTTTGCCCCCTCCCGTGATCGGTCCGCGTCGGGTGGGGCACTACGGGCCGGAGCACCTGTCGCGGCTGGCCCTGATCGAGGAGCTCCAGCACCAGGGCATGACCCTGTCCGCCATCGAGCGCTACCTGGACGCGCTGCCCGACGACCTGAGCGCGCACGATCTCGCGATCCACCGGGCGATGGTGGCCAGTTGGGCCCCGGACGCGGCCCGGGAGGTGTCGCGGGAGGAGCTGGAGAAGCGGGCGGGGCGGAGCCTGTCGGACACCGACGTGCGGCGGCTGACGGCGATGAACGTGCTGGCCGCCTCGGGGGACGGGTTCCGGGTGGACGTGGGGCTGCTGCGGCTCGGGGTCGCCCTGCTCGACGTGCCGATCGCGCACGAGACGATCCTGGCGGCGCGCAAGGTGCTGCTGGAGCACACCCGGTCGGCGGCGCAGGAGCTGACGGCGCTGTTCCGGGACGAGGTGTGGGGGCCGTTCACGGAGGGCGAGAGCGATCCGGAGCGGGTGGAGTCGATGAAGGCGCTGTCGGCGCACATGCAGCCGATGGTGGTGCAGGCCTTGGTGACGGCCTTCCAGCGGTCGCTGCGGGAGGAGTTGCGGTCAGCCTTCGCCTCCGGCGACGACTGATCCGGAGTCGAGTGGTCCGGCCGCGTCGGGTAGCTTCACGGCGCATGGCAGTCATTCACCGCACCACCATGTCGCCCGGCAAGCTCGAACTGATCGCCGCCTGGTTGCCGTCGAGGCCCTGGTACCGGGGCGGGGACACACCGCTGCTCGCCAAGGCCGGCGGTTTCCGGCTCGACGACCCCGAGGGCGAGGTCGGCATCGAGTTCATGGTGGTCACCGACACCTCGGGGGACTCCCCCGTCACCTACCAGGTCCCGCTGACCTACCGCGGGGCGCCCCTGGGGTCTGCCGCGGACGGCCTGATCGGCACCTCCGAGCACGGCGTCCTGGGCCGGCGCTGGATCTACGACGGGGCACACGACGCGGTCCTGGTCGAGCAGTTGCTCGCGCTGCTGGCGGGCTCTGCGACGGCCCAGGACCAGAGCGTCAGCGGCGCCCCCGACCCGACGGTCGAGGTCCGCGCCGGGGGCTCCGGCGTACCGGCCGGGCTGGTCGGGCCGGGCGCCGTGACCGACACCGCGGACGCGACCGTCGTCGGCGTCGGCCCGGCCGGGCGGGAGGAGCCGGTGCTGGCCCTGACGGTGTCCCGGGTGCCGGCCTCCGGGTCCGCGGGGGCCGGCGGCTCCGCGCTGGGGCAGGTGTTCGCCCGGTGGACGGACGCGGACGGCGCCGAGCAGCGCGGGGTGTTCGCCGTCCTGCGCGGCGGGGACGTGTAGCGTGCGGCCGCCCCGGGCCCGCTCGCGGCGGGAGCGGGGCGGCCGTCCGTGCTCAGTCGCTGTAGGTCTCGCCGCGCTCGGCCTTCTCCACGAGGGAGGCCGGCGGGGTGAACCGCTCGCCGTACTTCCCGGCGAGCTCGCGGGCGCGCGTCACGAAGCCGGCGAGGCCGCCCTCGTAGCCGTTGATGTACTGGATCACGCCGCCGGTCCAGGCCGGGAAGCCGATGCCCATGATGGAGCCGATGTTGGCGTCGGCGACCGAGGTGAGGACGCCCTCGTCGAGGCAGCGGACGGTGTCCAGGGCCTCGGAGAAGAGCATCCGCTCCTTCATGTCCTCGAAGGGGACGTCGGCGTCCGGCTTGGTGAAGTGCTCGCGCAGGCCCGGCCAGATGCGGGCGCGCATGCCCGACTCGTCGTACTCGTAGAAGCCGGCGCCGCCGCTGCGGCCGGGCCGGCCGAACTCGTCCACCATCCGGTCGATGACGGTGTCGGCGGGGTGCTCGGTCCACGTCCGGCCCTCCGCCTCGAAGGCCTTGCGGCTCTCGTTGCGGATCTTGCGCGGCAGCGTCAGGGTGAGTTCGTCCATGAGGGAGAGCACCTTGGCCGGGTAGCCGGCCTGGGCGGCGGCCTGCTCGACGGAGGCGGGCTCGACGCCCTCGCCGACCATCGCCACGCCCTCGTTGATGAACTGGCCGATGACGCGGGAGGTGAAGAAGCCGCGCGAGTCGTTGACCACGATCGGGGTCTTGTTGATCTGGCGGACCAGGTCGAAGGCGCGGGCGATGGCCTCGTCGCCGGTCTGCGCCCCCTTGATGATCTCGACGAGCGGCATCTTGTCGACGGGCGAGAAGAAGTGCAGTCCGATGAAGTCGGCGGGCCGCTTCACGCCCTCGGCGAGCCCGGTGATGGGCAGGGTCGAGGTGTTGGAGCACAGGAGCGCGTCGGGTGCGATGACGTCCTGGATCTCCTGGAACACCTTGTGCTTGAGGGCGGTGTCCTCGAAGACGGCCTCGATGACGGCGTCGCAGCCCGCCAGGTCGGCGACGTCGGCGGTCGGGGTGATCCGGGCGAGCAGCTCCGCGCGCCCCTCCTCGGTGGTCCGGCCGCGGGACAGCGCCTTGTCGAGCAGCTTCTGCGAGTACGCCTTGCCCTTGGCGGCGGCCTCGGCGGTGACGTCCTTGAGGACCACCTCGATGCCCGCGCGGGCGCAGGAGTAGGCGATGCCGGCGCCCATCATGCCGGCGCCGAGGACGGCGACCTTGCGGACCTGCCGCGGCTCGACGCCCTGGGGGCGGCTGCGGCCGGCGTTGACGGCCTGGAGGTCGAAGAAGAACGCCTGGATCATGTTCTTGGCGGTCTGTCCGGTGACCAGCTCGGTGAAGTAGCGGGCCTCGATGGTCAGCGCGGTCTCGAAGTCCACCTGGGAGCCCTCGACGGCGCAGGCCAGGATGTTGCGCGGGGCCGGGTACGGGGCCCCGTTCAGCTGCTTCTTCAGGTTGGCCGGGAAGGCCGGGAGGTTGGCGGCGAAGCGCGGGTTGGACGGCGTGCCGCCGGGGATCTTGTAGCCGGGTACGTCCCAGGGCTGCTGCGACTCGGGGTTGGCGTCGATGAAGGCGCGGGCCTTGTCGAGCATCTCCTCGGGCGTGGCGGCCAGTTCGTGCACGAGGCCGTTGTCCAGGGCGCGCTGGGGGGTGTACTGGGTGCCCTGGAGCAGCACCTTGAGCAGCGCGTCGGCGATGCCCATCAGGCGTACGGTGCGGGTGACGCCACCGCCGGCCGGCAGGAGGCCGAGGGTGACCTCGGGCAGGCCGATCTTGGAGCCGGGCGCGTCGAGGGCGACGCGGTGGTGGGAGGCGAGCGCGATCTCGTAACCGCCGCCCAGGGCCGCGCCGTTGATGGCGGCGACGACGGGCTTGCCGAGGGTCTCGATGCGGCGCAGGGACCGCTTGATCTCGGTGCCGGTGTCGAAGGCGAGCTGCGCGTGCTCGGGGCGCAGCCGGATCATGTCCTTGAGGTCGCCGCCGGCGAAGAAGGTCTTCTTCGCGGAGGTGTAGATGATGCCGCGGATGGAGTCCTTCTCGGCTTCGGCGCGGTCCGCGATGGCCGCGATGGAGTCCTTGAAGGCCTGGTTCATCGTGTTGGCGGACTGGCCCGGGTCGTCGAGGACCAGGGTGACGACGCCGGTCTCGTCCTGTTCCCAGCGGATCGTGGTGGACTCGCTCATGTTCGCTACTTCCGTGTCGGAGGGGTCGGGGGACAGGGACGGTTCAGAGGCGTTCGACGATGGTGGCGACGCCCATGCCGCCGCCGACGCAGAGGGTGACCAGACCGTAGCGCTTGTCCTGGCGCTCCAGCTCGTCGACGACCGTGCCGAGGATCATCGCGCCGGTGGCGCCGAGCGGGTGGCCCAGCGCGATGGCGCCGCCGTTGACGTTGACCTTGTCGAGGGAGAGGCCCATGTCCTTGACGAAGCGCAGGACGACGCCGGCGAAGGCCTCGTTGATCTCGACGAGGTCGATGTCGTCGATGGTCAGCCCGGCCTTGGCGAGGGCCTTGCGGGTGGCCGGGGCGGGGCCGGTGAGCATGATGGTGGGCTCGGAGCCGGAGACGGCCGCCGAGACGATGCGGGCGCGCGGCGTCAGGCCGTTGCGCTGACCCGCCTCGCGGGAGCCGATGGCGACGAGCGAGGCGCCGTCGACGATGCCGGAGGAGTTGCCCGCGTGGTGGACGTGGTCGATCTTCTCGATCCAGTGGTACTTCTGGAGGGCGACGGCGTCGAAGCCGCCGAGTTCGCCGATGTCCGCGAAGGACGGCTTCAGCTTGGCGAGGGTGTCGGCGGTGGTGCCCGGGCGGACGAACTCGTCGTGGTCCAGGACGACCAGGCCGTTGCGGTCGGTGACCGGGACGACGGACTTCGCGAAGCGGCCGTCCTTGATCGCGGCGGCTGCGCGCTCCTGGGAGAGGGCCGCGTACTCGTCGACGGCGCGCCGGGAGAAGCCCTCGACGGTGGCGATCAGGTCGGCGCCGATGCCCTGCGGGACGAAGCCGGTGTCCCAGTTGGTCATCGGGTCGGCGAACCAGGCGCCGCCGTCCGAGGCCATCGGTACGCGGGACATGGACTCCACGCCGCCCGCAAGGACCAGGTCCTCCCAGCCGGAACGGACCTTCGCGGCCGCCAGGTTGACGGCTTCCAGACCGGAGGCGCAGAAGCGGTTCTCCTGTACGCCGGCCACCGTGTCCGGGAGCCCGGCCGCGATGGCCGCGATACGGGCGATGTCGGAGCCCTGGTCGCCGACCGGGCCGACGACGCCGAGCACGATGTCGTCGATGGTGGCGGGGTCCAGGCCGGGGTTGCGCTCGCGCAGGGCGTCGATGAGTCCGACGACGAGGTCGATCGGCTTGGTGCCGTGCAGGGAGCCATTGGCCTTGCCGCGGCCGCGCGGGGTGCGGATCGCGTCGTATACGTAAGCTTCGGTGCTCACTGGTCAAGCCTTTCGGTGTGCTGGAAGGTGCGGGGAAGGTCCTGGAAGTCCTGAAAAGTCCTGGAAGTTCTGGAAGGCCTGGAAGTTCTGGAAGGCCTGGAAGGTAATCGGTGAGGCCGCGGAAGAAGGTTCGGCCAGGGGGCTCGGCCGACGGGGTCAGCTGAGGAGGGACCGGCCGATGATCTCCTTCATGATCTCGGTCGTACCGCCGTAGATGGTCTGGATCCGGCCGTCGGTGAAGGCCCTCGCCACCCGGTACTCGGTCATGTATCCGTAGCCGCCGTGGAGTTGCAGACAGCGGTCCGCCACACGCTTTTGCAGTTCGGTGGCCCACCACTTGGCCATCGAGGCGTGCACGTGGTCCAGCTCGCCGTTCGCGTGGTCGGTGATGCACCGGTCGAGGAAGGTCCGGGTGACGGCGACCTCGGTGGCCATCTCCGCGATCTCGAACCGGATGTGCTGGAGCTTGGACAGCGGACGTCCGAAGGCCTCGCGCTCCTTCACGTACTGGGTGGTGATCTCCAGCAGGTACTCGGCGGCGGCGATCCCGGCCATCGCGATGCCCATCCGCTCCTGCGCCAGATTGGTCATCAGGTGGACGAAGGCGCCGTTCAGTTCGCCGAGCAGGTTCTCCTTCGGGACGCGTACGTCGTGGAAGAACAGCTCGGCGGTGTCCTGCGCCTTCTGGCCGATCTTGTCGAGGTTGCGGCCGCGCTCGAAGCCCTCCGCGCCGCGCTCGACCACCAGCAGCGACAGGCCGTGCGCCCCGCCCTCGGGGGTCGTCCTGGCCACCACGATCACCAGGTCGGCCAGGATGCCGTTGGAGATGAAGGTCTTGGAGCCGTTCAGCACCCAGTGGTCGCCGCGGTCCTCGGCGGTGGTCCGGATCCCCTGGAGGTCGGAACCGGCGCCGGGCTCGGTCATCGCTATGGCCGTGACGGTCTCGCCGGAGCAGAAGCCGGGCAGCCAGCGGCGCTTCTGTTCATCGGTGGCCAGCGAGGTCAGGTACGGCCCGATGATGTCGTTGTGCAGGCCGATGGCGAGTCCGGGGGCGCCCGCCCTGGTGAACTCCTCGGCGATGACGGCGGCGTAGCGGAAGTCGGTGTTCCCGCCGCCCCCGTACTCCTCCGGGACGGCGAACCCGAGCAGCCCCTGGCGGCCGGCGGCCCGCCACGCCTCGCGGCTGACGATGCCGTCCTTCTCCCACTGCTCGTAGTGCGGCAGCACCTCCTTGGCGAGGAAGGTGCGGACGGTCTCGCGGAACGCCTCGTGGTCGGCGTCGAAGATCCGGCGCTTCATCGGACGGCTCGCTGCATCGGAAGGCTCCTTAGGGCCGGTTAAAGCCAGTTCTTGACGGTCTCGACCAGCCGGGCGGGCTCGGGGCCGACGGGTGTGACGTTGAGCATGGTGACGCCCGCCTCGCGGAAGGCCTCGACACGCTCGCGTACGTAGCCCTCGGGCCCGCACAGGGTCATCAGCTCGCAGAACTCGTCCGGCACGGCCGCCGCGGCGTCGCGCGTGCGTCCGGCGAGGTAGAGCTCCTGGATACGGCGGGCCGCGTCCCCGTAGCCGTAGGCGACGGCGAGGTCGTTGTAGAAGTTCTTGCCGACCGCGCCCATGCCGCCGACGTACAGCGCGATCTGCGGGCGGGCGCGTTCGCGTACGGCGGCCGCGTCCTCGCCGATGGCGAGCAGGCCGCCCGCGACGGTCTGGAGCGGGCCGAGTTCCGGCGCGCGCTTCGCCGCGCCCTCGGCGAGCGGGCCGCCCCACACGGCGGCGGCCTTCTCCGGGATGAAGAGCGTGGGCAGCCAGCCGTCCGCGATCTCGGCCGTCAACGCGACGTTCGCCGGGCCGAGGGAGGCGATGTAGACGGGGATGGCGTCGCGCACCGGCCGGGTGAGGATCTTCAGCGGCTTGCCGTGCCGGCCGCCCTTGTCGGGCGGCAGCGGCATGTCCGTGATGCCGTGGTGGTCGATCGTCTCGCGGCGCCAGATACGCCGGCACAGCTCGACGGTCTCGCGGGTCCGGCCGAGCGGCTTGTCGTACGGCTTCCCGTGCCAGCCCTCGACGACCTGCGGGCCGGAGGCGCCGAGGCCGAGGAGCGCCCGGCCCCCGGAGAGGGCGTCCAGTCCGGCGGCCGTCTGCGCGATGAGGCCGGGGGTGCGCGAGTAGACGTTCATGATCGCCGAGCCGATCCTCAGCCGCTCGGTGCGGGCGGCGAGGTAGCCCATGATCGTCGGGGAGTCGAAGCCCCAGGCCTCGGCCACCCACACGGCGTCGAGTCCGGCGGACTCCAGCGCGGCCGCCTCGTCGGCGGCCAGGCGCGGGTCCCCCGCGTAGTCGAGCATCATCGACAGTTCCATCGGTCAGCCGTCCTTTCCGAGCAGGGCCGGTACGTCCCAGTCGGCGGCCACCGACGCGGTGTGCGCTCCGGGTCGGGCGGGGCCGTCGGTGACGGACACCGGGGTCGCGGAGAACCGCGGGGCGGGGGCCGGCTGCACGATCCCGCCGAAGTCGGTGAAGGTGCCCCGGGCGGCGAGGTGGGGGTGGCCGGGGGCCTCGCGCAGGGAGAGCACGGGCGCGACGCAGGCGTCGGTCCCCTCGAAGAGCGCCGTCCACTCCTCGCGGGTACGGGTCCGGAAGCGGGCGGCGACGGCCTCGCGCAGCTCGCCCCAGCGGGCGATGTCCTTGCGGACCGGAGCCCGGTCCGCGATGCCGAGGAGTTCCACGAAGGTGTCGTAGAACTGCTGCTCCAGCGCGCCGACCGCCATGTACCCGCCGTCGGAGGTCTCGTAGGTGCCGTAGAAGGGGCAGCCTCCGTCGAGGAGGTTGGCACCGCGCCGGTCCTGCCAGCCGCCCGCCGCCATCATCCCGTGGATCATGGCGGTGAGGTGGGCGGTGCCGTCGACGATGGCCGCGTCGACGACCTGGCCGGTGCCGGTGGCCCGGGCGTGCTGGAGGGCGGCGAGGACACCGATCACGAGGTAGAGAGAGCCTCCGGCGTAGTCCCCGACCAGGTTGGCGGGGACCGCCGGGGGCTCGCCCGGGTTGCCGATCATGCCGAGGGCGCCGGTGACGGCGATGTAGGCGATGTCATGGCCCGCGGTGTGCGCGAGCGGGCCCTCCTGGCCCCAGCCGGTCATCCGCCCGTAGACGAGGCGGGGGTTGCGGGCGTGACAGTCGGCCGGCCCGACGCCGAGCCGTTCGGCGACGCCGGGGCGGAAGCCCTCGACGAGGACGTCGGCGCGCTCGACCAGGTCCAGGACCCGGGCGGGCCCGTCGGGAGACTTGAGGTCGACCAGGACGGAACGCTTGCCGCGGTTGGTGATGTCGTAGGCGGGGTCGACCGCGAGTCCGCCTCCGCCGGGCCGGTCCACCCGTACGACGTCCGCTCCCAGGTCGGCGAGGAGCATGGCGGCGAAGGGTCCCGGGCCGATGCCGGCCAGCTCGACAACGCGTACGCCGGCGAGCGGGCCGCGGCCGCCGGCCGCTCCGGTGCCGGCTCCGGCCGCGGCTCCGGTCCCGGTCCCGGTCCCGGTCCCGGTCCCGTTCCCGTTCCCTGTCACTGCCATCGAGCCCCCAGCGTCTGCGGTGTGGTGCCTGGTGTGCCTGGTGTGCCTCGTGTGCCTCGTGTGGCTGGCGTGTCTAGTGGGCGACTGTGTGACACAACTGATGTAACACCGGTGATGCTAGGAACGTGTTCCACCGAGCACAAGCCCCCTGGCCGGGCTCCCGCCGGATCGGCCGGCTTTGGCGGATCCGGCCCCCCGGGACGGCAGTGGGATCCGGGGGCCACCCCCCTGACGGACCGTCCGGGGACTCTGTACTCTGAACACGTTTTCGAGCTGATCAAGCGTTCAATCAGATAAATGGGGGATCGGTGCGTCGTCGCCGTCTTGTAATCTCCGCTGCCGCCATCGCGGCGGGCGTTGGTCTCGTCCCGGGCGTGGCCCAGGCCGATCCGGCCAAGCCGGACCCGCGCGGCACCATCAAGCCGGATCTGGAGCTGGGCAAGGACGCCAAGGCCAAGGGCCACGCCTTCACCAGCCCCGCGGACCGCACGGTCCGCAAGCCCCTGTCGTCTGCCAAGACCGATGCGGCCGCCGCCCCGCAGGTGCAGTCCGTCAACGCCAACGCGGACCTCGCCGTCGGCGTGACCGCCTACGGCACCACGGCTCACGGCACCGAGGTGGACACCACCATCTTCAGCGCGGACACCGCCCTGAAGGTCACCATCGAGTGGGGCGACGGCACGCAGGACGTCTTCGACGCCTACGGCTCCGACAGCCGGACCACGGCCCACACCTACGCCGAGGTCGGCTCGTACAAGGTCAAGGTCACCGTGACCGACGCCGCGAACAACCTCTCGGCCGTCAACGAGGTCGTGTTCGTCACCGACGGCTCGGACTTCACCCCGTACGCCCCGACCCGGCTGCTGGACACCCGCAACGGGACCGGCGCGCCGACGGGCATGGTCCAGCCGTACAGCTCGACCCGTGTGAAGGTCGGCGGCAACGGCGGGATCCCGGCCGACGTCACCGCCGTGGTCCTCAACATCACGGTCACCAACACCTCCTCCGACGGCCACATCACCGCCTTCCCCGAGGGCACGGAGCGTCCGACCACGTCGAACGTCAACTACAAGGCCCGTCAGACCGTCCCGAACCTGGTCATCGTGCCGGTCGGCAAGAACGGCTACGTCGAGATCGCCAACCGCGGCGGCATGCCGGTCGACCTGATCGCGGACGTCACCGGCTTCTTCTCCAAGACCGCCTCCAGCGGTTACACGCCGACCACCCCGGCCCGTTTCGTCGACACCCGCGAGGGCCTCGGCACCGCGAGGGGCCAGCTCGGCGGCCGGAAGACCTTCTCCACCCAGATCAGCGGCCTGCGCGGGGTCCCCCAGGGCATCAGCGCCGTGGCGCTGAACGTGACGGTCACCAACCCGAGGGAGGCCGGCCACCTGTCGGTCTTCCCGGGCGGCGGCGCCACCCCGACCGCGTCGAACCTGAACTTCACCGCGGGCCAGACGATCGCCAACTCGGTCATCGTCCCCGTCGGCCAGGACGGCAAGATCAGCGTGTTCAACGGCGCCTGGGCGGGCGTCGACGTCATCGTCGACGTCGTCGGCTACTACAGCACCGACAGCAAGAGCGCTTTCCTGCCGCTCTCGCCGGAGCGCCTGTTCGACACCCGTGACCCCAAGGACCCGGTCTACGGGAAGCTGTGGGGCCAGAGCTACATCTACATGCCGATGTCCTACGACGACCCGAGCATCACGGGCTTCGTGCTGAACTCCACGGTCACCAACACCGAGGGCGACGGGTACCTCACGGTCACCCCGGACCCGAACTCGATCGACGACTACATCAACGACACGGCCGACTGGCCGACGCCGCCGAACTCCTCGAACCTGAACTGGACGAAGGGCGCCACCGTCCCGAACCTGGTCCAGGCGAGCACCGGCAGCAACGGCATCATCGACCTCTGGAACCGGGGCTGGGACGACATCGACCTCGTCGTCGACCTCTTCGGCCTCTACCAGCAGGGCTGATCCACCGGCAGGTGAACACCACGGCGCCCCGGGCGCGGCCGCACGGCCGTCCCGGGGCGCCGTCGTGGCGGGGACGCTTCTCGGCGCCTGCCGACCACCTGCCCGCGCGGACGGACGGGTCCCGCGCCGGGTCCTGTCGTCGAAGTCCCGCCTGGCCCGCGGCGCCCGGCACCGCGGGCCTCACCGGCGCTACCTTGACGACAGGACCTGGCCTCGGCCACCGACACCCACCCGGAGGAGCTCTCATGAACGCAGGGGTCCCGCAGGACCGACCGGAACGCGCCTACGACGTCGTCCTCTTCGGTGCGACCGGGTTCGTCGGCGCGCTGACAGCCGAGTACCTCGCCGAGCACGCGCCCGCCGGCTGCCGGTGGGCCCTCGCCGGCCGGGACCTCGCGAAGCTGGAGCGGCTGCGCGAGCGGCTGGCCGCGATCGACCCCGCGTGCGCGGCGCTTCCGCTGCTGCGGGCGGACGCCCGGGACGCCGCGGCCGTGCGCGAACTGGCGGCGGCCACCCGGGTGCTGGCCACGACCGTGGGCCCGTACATCTGGTACGGGGCCGAACTCGTGGCCGCCTGCGCCGCGTCGGGCACCGACTACGTCGACCTCACCGGCGAGCCGGAGTTCGTGGACCGGATGTACGTGGAGCACGACGCGCGGGCCCGCGAGACCGGGGCCCGGCTGGTGCACGCCTGCGGCTTCGACTCGATCCCGGCCGACCTCGGCGCGTACTTCACGGTCCGGCAGCTGCCGGAGGGAGTGCCGCTGACAGTCGACGGGTTCATGCGGTCCAACGCCTTCTTCTCCGGCGGGACCCTGGCCTCCGCGCTGACCGCGCTGGGCCGCGGCCCCCAGACCCTGGCGGCCGGGCGCGCCCGCCGCATGCATGAGCCGCGGCTGCTGGGGCGGCGGGCCCGCGGGCCGCTGGGCGCACCGCGGTTCAGCCGCGAGACGGGCACGTGGGCGCTGCCGCTGCCGTCGCTGGACCCGCGGATCGTGACGCGGTCGGCGGCCGCGCTGGAGCGCTACGGCCCGGACTTCCGCTACCGGCACTACGCCTCCGTCAAGCACCTGCCGGTCGCGGTGGGCGGTACGGCGGCGGTGGGCGCGACGGCGGCCCTGGCCCAGGTGCCGGCGGCCAGGCGGTGGCTGATGAACCGCTGGGAGCCGGGCCGGGGGCCGGACGCCGAGCGGCGCGCGCGCAGCTGGTTCACCGTGCGGTTCGTGGGCGAGGGCGATGGCCGGCGCGTACTCACCGAGGTGTCGGGCGGCGACCCCGGCTACGGGGAGACCGCGAAGATGCTGGCGGAGTCGGCGCTCTGCCTGGCCCATGACGCCCTGCCGGAGTCCGCCGGCCAGGTGACGACGGCGGTGGCGATGGGCGACGCCCTGATCCACCGCCTGCAGAAGGCGGGCATCAACTTCCGTGTGGCTGACGCCCGCTGACGGGCCGACCGATGCCGGCCGACTGGCACGGACCGAGCGGCACGGACCGAGCGGCACGGACCGACCGGCACGGACCGACCGGCACGGACCGACCGGCACGGACCGACCGGGACGGACCGACCGGCTCAGGAAGCCTCGCGCAGCGCCCTGCGGCACAGGGAGTCGGCGTGGCGGGTGGTCTCCGGGATGCGGAAGCGGGGGCTCAGGGCCAGAACGTGCGCGCAGGCGTTGTCGAGCGACACCCTGTGCCCGACGGAGACGTACACGGGCTTGGTCCCGTCCTGCGTCCGCAGGGCCCGTCCGACCTCGGCCCCGTCGGCGGCGAGCAGCGCGGCGGCGTCGCCCCGCCGGGTGCCCGGCTCCTCGTAGGTGAAGGTGAACGGGTTCTTCGCGACGCCGATGGAGGGGAGCCCGGTGACCACTCCGAGATGGCAGGCGAGGCCGAAGCCGCGGGGGTGGGCGAGGCCGTAGCCGTCGCAGACCACCAGGCCCGGCCGGACGGTCAGGGCGTCGAGCGCGGCCAGTACGGTCGGCAGCTCGCGGAAGGCGAGCAGCCCGGGCACGTAGGGAAAGCTGACGTGCCCGACGGCGGTGGCCTCCTCGACGACCTCCAGGGTGGCGGCGTCGAGCACCACGGCCGCGGCGGCGACCAGGTCGCGGGTGTCGTCGTAGGCGACGTCCACTCCGGTCACGAGCCCCTGGCCGGGCGGGGGCCCGGGCTCGGTGAGCACGACGCGGTGGCGCAGTTCGTCCTGTATGGCCCGGGCCTCGGCCTCGTCGGCGGGGGTCTTCACACTCGTCATGTTGAGCGAGAGTAGCCTGGCGATCATGTTCGTCATGGAGCTCACCTACACCGCGCCCGTCGAAGCCGTCGAGGACGTGATGGAGGCCCACATCGCCTGGCTGGACGGCTACTACGCCTCGGGCGTCTTCCTGGCGTCGGGACGCAAGGTCCCCCGCGACGGCGGTCTCATCCTGGCGGCGGGGGTGTCCCGGGCCGAGATCGAGAGGATCTCGGCCGAGGACCCCTTCACGGTCGCGGGCGTCTGCGAATACCGCATCACCGAGTTCATCGCCTCGAAGACCTCGGCGGACCTGGCAACGGTGCGGGAGAACCCGGCCGTCTAGGGTCTGTATCGAGTTGCCCCGTGGAGCAAGGAGCGGCGTTCGGTGCGTGCCGGGCGTCGCGACGCCGCGGGGCAACTCGATACAGACCCTAGTGCTGTGGCCGGAGGGGTTTGCCGGGTTCGCGGTGTTCGGAGCATGGGGTCTCCCCAGGCCCACAGGGCCGAGGGGAAGCATCGCAAGGCGGGGGGCCGCGGCGCGTACCGGCCGTACGTGCGTGGTCCGACAACGCGGCGAGGCCGCGCCGGGCGCCGCGGCCCGGTGAACCTCTCCGGCCACAGCACTAGCCTCGCCGTTTCGGTTGGGGCTGAGGAAGTGGAACGGACGCTCAATTCCGGTGTGGTCGACGTGACGTGGTGTGTGGGCATGGCTCGGTGCCGACGCGGCGGCCGGTGTCTCCGGGCTCCTTCGGCTGGTGGGCGGGCGGGGACGCGTGGGTCGGCCGGCGGGCCGGGGCAGAGCGGCGAGCCGGTGGAAGGCCGCGACGAGTTCGCTTCTCCAGGGCCAGGTCGCCGATATCCGGAGCCGTAGGCGCCGGCCGCCGCGGGTGAGGCGAGCGGCGACGTGGAGAAGCCGGTAGCACAGTCGCTTGGGCTCGGCGGTGGCCAGCTCGCCGTCCAGTATCAGGACCCTTGTCCAGGCGAGCAGCCGCCACGCGATGGACGTGCAGGCCACCGCACCGAAAACCCCATGCTGGTCGCGCAGGACGGCCAGGTCGGTGATGGTCTCGCCGCCGTCGGCGAGCATGACCGCAGGATCGGTGGCGATCCGGCCCGGGACATGCCCGGTCCCGCGTGGCCGCAGCGGACTCAGCGCGTTGGAGTACGCACTGGTCAGGCCCGTGGCATCAGCGAGATCCGCCAGCAGCCGGGTCCCGGCATGCCCGACCACCCCGAACCATCCGCCGTGACCTGAAGCTTGGGACGCGAACCGATATCCTGCACGTGGAAAGCGCCCTCCGCTTGGACCGACAGAACCCCTAGACAAGGTTCATCGCCCCAGGTCAGGAAGACACTTTCGGGTTCTCACCCCCTCAGCCGCCACCCGCCAACTGAAACGGGGAGGGCCAGGGGCCGAATCAGCCGGCAGCGCCCCGGCCGCGGGCGATGAGCCCGGCGGCGATCACCGAGGCGAGCTCGTCGAGCAGGGTTTCGTCCACCGGCAGATGGAAGGCGAACAGCGCGAGGAACAGCGGGCCGCCCAGCAGTAGATGGGCCGGCGTCGGGTCCTGCGGCCCGGGCAGTTCCCCCCGCTTCTGGGCGCGCTCCAGTATCGCCGTGAGGTCGCGCCGCTCCTGCGCGATGAAGGTGTTCTGGAAGCGGGCGACCAGCGCGGGGTCGCGGGACATCTCGACCATGAGCGCGGGGGTCAGCATCCGGGCCGCGGGCGTCGAGAGGCGCTCAAGGGCGAGGCCCGCCATCGCGCGGACGTCGCCGCGCAGGGAGCCGGTGTCCGGCGGCGGTTCGATGTCCATGCCGTGCACGGCCGAGGCGAAGAGCAGCTCCGCCTTGGAGCCGAACCTGCGGTATATGGCCGCCTTGCCCACGCCCGCACGGGCGGCGAGCGCGTCCATGGTCACCCCGGCGTAGCCGACCTCCGCGAGCAGTTCGCGCGCGGCTCGGAGCACGGTGCTCTCGATCTGGCTGTCCCTGGGACGCCCCAGTCGCGGTGTCGGATTCGGCATGGCCCAAGTTTACGATACTCAAGTTCCGGAACTCGGGTATCGTAACTGCCGCTGGACGCCCGCCCGGCGCCCCGCACGCACCGCCGCGCGGGACGAGAGAGCGCTTCGCCGGGTGTATCCGGAGAGGGCGAGCGCGGATTTCATCGAGGGAAGGGACGAGAGGCGACGTCATGCGCAGTCACAGGACAGATCCGAAGATGGCCAGTTGTGACAGCTGGCTGCCGCATTACCAGTGGCGCACCCACCACGGCCGGAGCGTGCCGGCCGAACCCGGGGTGGTCGCGCGGGCGGTGCGCCAGGTGCGGCCCGCGGAGATGTACGCGCTCAGGCCGCTGGTCTTCGTGCGCAGCATTCCGGCCCGCCTCACGTCCCCCGACAAGGAGCGGCATCTGGACCGGGACGCGCCTGTCGTCGACGGGCTGTACGAGGGGGTGGGCGCCTTCCAGCTCCAGGACGACCCGGGCGGGGACCTCGTCGTCGGCTTCGTGGGACAGCCGTGGTCCCTGCGGCAGAGGTGGCTCACGCTGACGCCCGACGAGTACCTGGAATTCGACGAGCCGGGGCACATCAAGGGACTGATGGCCTTCTCGGTCGCAAGCCAGGGCGCCGGGACCCACCTGCACACCGAAACCAGGGTCTACGGGACCGACCAGGCGTCCGTGCGCCGGTTCCGACCCTACTGGCTGTTGATCCAACCCTTCAGCAGCCTGATCCGTCACGACTGGCTGACCGCCGCGGCCCGCAGAGCGGGGAGCCGGCCGCGGCAATGAGCGGCAGAGACAGACGGGGAGACCAGGTTCGCCCACCAGATGGTCCGCACGGAGGTCCAACTTGCGGCCACACTCCTAGGCGACGAACTCCCGACCAGGCGGCAAGCCGCTCAGCCCCCACCCTTCAACTGGAACGGCAAGGCTAGGAGACCGTGTCCGCCGTCGCGGCGGCCTCTTCCGGCCGCCGGTCAGCGGCGTTCCAGCCGTGCCACCCGGCCCTTCTCCCCCGCCGCCCAGCATCCCGTGTCGGCCGCGCAGTCGACCGTGTCGAAGGATCCGGCGTCCAGCGGCCGCCAGTTGCGACCCCCGTCCGTGGTCACGTCCGTGCCCGTGGGCCCGACCGCGAGAGCCGTCCCCCCGCTGTACGGGTACCAGGCCGCGCCGGACCGGTAGGCCGGCGGCGGTGTCGTCGCCTGGCGCCAGCTGCGGCCCCCGTCCGAGGACACCGCGGCGGCCTGCGGGGAGGCCTGCCCGGTGCGGTAGTCGCCGCCGACGGCGAGGCCCCTCGTACGGTCCCGGAAGGCGAGGGCGAAGAGCCCGCGCGCGGGGTCGCCCGCCGGAACGGTGGATTCGGCCACCCGCCAGGTCCGGCCGCGGTCAGCGGAGTGCAGGACCCGCGCGCTCGCCCCGCCGCCCGTGGCCAGCCAGACGTCGCGCGGTCCGGCGCTGACCAGGCACTGGCCGCTCGCCGCGAAGCCCGCCTCGCCCGGCAGCGCCTCGGGCATGCCCGCGCTGGGCAGCACCCGCCAGTGGCGCCCGCCGTCGTCCGTGGACAGGATGCGGAACTTCCCGTCCACCGGATCGCTCATGGCCAGCCCGTGCCGGGCGTCGAAGAACGTGAGGCAGTCGTAGAAGGCACGCGGGTCGGGGTTGCGGAAGGTCTCGGTCCAGGTGGCGCCGCCGTCTTCGGTGCGCAGCACCCTGGAGGCCTCGCCCTCGCCGATGGACAGGGCCACGGCGCGTCGCGCGTCGAACGCCTCGATGTCGCGCAGTTCCAGTTCCTCCGCGACCGCGCCGGGCGGGGAGACGTCCTGCCAGCTGCGGCCGCCGTCGAGGGTGCGGAGCACGGTTCCCTTGGAGCCAGCGACCCACGCCGTGCTCCGGCTGACGGCGGAGAGTCCGCGGAAGCGGGCGGTCTTCCCGGTCTCCTTGAGGGCCCAGCCGGCGGTCCGCAAGTCCTGCCCCCGGCCGAGCCCTTGCTCCGCGCCGGGATCCGGGGCGGCGGGTGCGGCGGGTTCCGCGGCGGCGTGTGCGGGGCCGGCGAGCACCCCGAGCGCCAGGATTGCCGCGGACATGCCAATTCCAACATCCAGAAGCCTCATGGCGCCGGAAGCTAACGCACCCCGGATCCGCCGTCCAGAGGGCGTCAGACCGTGCGTTGCGCCGACGGAGTGAGCGACAACCGGCCCTTCTGCGATGCCTCCCGCCGCTGCCCGGCACATCGGCCCGCCTTCGGACACTTCCACCCGCCGGTCACTCTGTGCGATCACACAGGCGGGTTCCGGCCAGTCGGTGACACAGCTCACTCAAACACCCATGCACGGATTCGCCGATTCCGGCGTCTATCGGATTGCCGGGCCCCACCCCGCAGTCCGGCAGGAGATCCGCCGCAAGGGAGTGAGCCTTGATCACTGTCATCGAGCAGGCCGCGCAGGCCCGTCTGGTCGCCACCGCGCCGAAGGTCGAGAGCGTTCCCGTCACCCTCTGTTACGACCGGGCGGATCCCTTCGCCGTGCGCATGGCCTTTCCCGCCCCGGCCACGCTGGAGGGCGTCGAGGTCTCGTGGACCTTCTCCCGCGAGCTGCTGGAGTCCGGCCTGGACCGCCCGTCCGGCTTCGGTGACGTGCGCGTACGACCGTACGACGGGGACCGCACCACGATCGAGTTCCACGCGGTGGAGGGGGTCGCGATCGTGCTGATGCTGACGGCCGAGCTGCACCGGTTCCTGGAGCGGGCGGCGACTGTCGTCCCGCCCGGCCTGGAGCACCTCTACCTCGACATGGACCACAGCCTCGCGGAGCTGATGCGCGACACCTGCTGATCGCCCGCCGTAAATCGTTTGCGGGCGGCCGGCGGCGCCCGTAGCTTCGATGACGACCCATTGCCGTCGAACGGAGCAGGACGTTGCTCTTCTGAGGTCCGAGACACCGACCACCGCGAAACCCGCGAACTCGCCGAACCCGCGACCGTCACCACCACCGTGATCCCGCGTCACCGTCACGGTCGCTGATCCGAGAGTCGGCTGTCTCCCCGCGTTGCACGCACCACTCACGCAACCTGGAGGCCTCCATGAGTCACGCCCCTGCTTTCATCACCTGCTCCGCCCTGTCCTTCGACTGGCCCGACGCCACTCCCGTGTTCGACGGGTTCCACCTCGCCGTCGGCCCCGGCCGCACCGGTCTGATCGGACTCAACGGGAGTGGCAAGTCCACCCTGCTGAAGCTGATCGCCGGCGAACTGAAGCCGTCCGAGGGCCAGTCGTCCGTCGCCGGCTCGGTCGGCTATCTCCCCCAGACCGTCACCCTCGACACCGCGCTGCGCGTGGACGAGGCACTCGGCATCCGCACCGCCCGCGCCGCCCTCCACGCCATCGAGGCGGGCGAGGCCACCGAGGCGAACTTCGCCGCGGTGGGCGACGACTGGGACGTGGAGGAGCGGGCCCTGGCCACGCTCGACCAGCTCGGTCTCGCCCGGATCGGCCTGGACCGCACCGTCGGCGAGCTCTCGGGCGGCGAGTCCGTGCTGCTGCGCCTGGCCTCACTGCTGCTGGCCCGGCCCGATGTCCTGCTGCTGGACGAGCCCACCAACAACCTCGACCTGCGCGCCCGGGGCCGGCTGTACGCGGCCGTCGAGTCCTGGTCGGGGGTGATGCTCCTGGTCAGCCACGACCGGGAGCTGCTGGAACGGGTCGACCAGATCGCCGATCTGCGCGACGGCGAAGTCCGCTGGTACGGAGGGAACTTCAGCGACTACGAGGACATGCTCGCCGCCGAACAGGAGGCGGCCGAGCGGATGGTCCGGGTCGCGGAGGCCGACGTACAGCGACAGAAGCGCGAACTGGCCGACGCGCAGGTCAAATTGGCGCGGCGCAAGCGGTACGGCCAGAAGATGTTCGAGAACAAGCGCGAGCCGAAGATCGTGATGGGCGCGCGCAAGCGTGCGGCGCAGGAATCGGCCGGCAAGCACCGGATCATGCACACCGAGAAGCTGGCCCAGGCGAAGGAGCGGCTGGACCAGGCGGTGGAGGCAGTCCGCGACGACGCCGAGATCCGCATCCAACTGCCCGCCACCATGGTCCCGCCCGGGCGGCGCGTCCTGACCCTCAGCGGTCTGCGCCTGCCCCACGGGGCCTGCGCACCGGGCGAGTGGGAGCTGCGGGGTCCGGAGCGGATCGCCCTGGTGGGCCGCAACGGCTCGGGGAAGACCACCCTGCTGCGCACGATCGCGGGGCAGCTCGCACCCGAGTCGGGGACCGCGGTGACCCACGTGGCGACGCGGTTCCTGCCGCAGCGGCTGGACGTGCTGGACGAGGACAGCTCGGTCGTGGAGAACGTGGCGCGGTTCGCCCCGCAGGCCACGAACAACCTGATCCGGGCCCGCCTCGCACACTTCCTCTTCCGGGGCGGGCGGGCGGACCGGCCGGCCGGCACCCTGTCGGGCGGCGAGCGCTTCCGGGCGGCGCTGGCGGCACTGCTGCTGGCGGAGCCCGCCCCGCAGCTCCTCATGCTGGACGAGCCGACGAACAACCTCGACCTGTCGAGCGTCCGGCAGTTGACGGACGCGCTGGAGTCCTACCAGGGCGCGCTCGTGGTGGCCAGCCACGACGTGCCGTTCCTGGAGTCGATCGGCATCACGCGCTGGCTGCTGCTCGACGGGGAACTCCGGCCGACCACGGCCGAGGAGGTCCGGGAGACGCTGTGGCACGACTGACCGCCTGACGGACCACACCACACGCGGGCCCCTCGCGGGCCCCCTCCCCCGCGAGGGCGGGTCGTACGGGGCGCGGCGGTCGCCCCGTACGACACTTCCGCTACAGACCGTAGCGAAACGCCGCGCAGCCGCCCCCGCGAGGTGCTCGCAGCCGTGGCCTCGCCCCCGCCCCACCCTGCCTCGCGTACGCCGCGGAGACGCCGAACCGGCCGGACACCGTGCAGCCTGACAGCTCGCACGGCTCGGTCCCGGTCGACCGGGACCCGGCGCCGACGCGGTACCGGGGGCTGCTGGAGCGGCTGCACGCCCCGGCGCCTGCGGGAGGCCGCCCCCGAAGCCGCCTTCGGGCCACCTCGGCCGCCACGGGGCCGGACGGCTCGGGCACGCCGCCCGTCGGCGTCGCCGCCGGGGCGGAAGCGGCTCACGCCGCCCTGCGGCCGTCAAGGCGGGAACGGCGGACCACCTGCTGGCGTGATTTTGCTCTTTCACTGCCCCTTTTGCGCCCTCTCAAACTGCACAGATAACCGGATGTAACCGGGCATAGGTACACCCGGGGCTTGGCTGGCCTTGATGTCGCGCTTAACCTACGACTCCGTAGGCTACGGAACCGTAGGTAATTCGCTTTGCACCCAGGAGTACCCGTGACGATCACCTCTCCCCACCTCGGCAGCTCGGAGGCGTGGACCGACGCCAAGCTGCTGTACGCGCTGGAAGAGGTGGTCGAGCAGGAGCTCAACCGCCACCTGAAGGTCACCAAGGACTGGATGCCCCACGAGTACGTCCCGTGGAGCGACGGCCGGAACTTCCCGGGCTTCTTCGAGGACGGCGAGGCCTGGGACCCGCAGCAGTCCAAGGTCACCGACATCGGCAAGATCGCGCTCGTCGTGAACCTGCTGACCGAGGACAACCTCCCCAGCTACCACCACGAGATCGCGACGCTCTTCGGCCGCAACGGCGCCTGGGGCACCTGGGTGCACCGCTGGACGGCCGAGGAGGGCCGCCACGGCATCGTGATGCGCGACTACCTGCTGGCCTCGCGCGCCGTGGACCCGGACAAGCTGGAAGCGTTCCGGATGCAGCACATGTCGGAAGGCTTCGAGTCCGACAACCGCCACTCGATGCTGCACTCGGTGGCGTACGTGGCCTTCCAGGAGCTCGCCACGCGCATCTCGCACCGCAACACCGGCCACCAGTCCGGTGACCCGGTCTGCGACCGCATGCTGGCGCGCATCGCGCAGGACGAGAACCTGCACATGATCTTCTACCGCAACCTGCTGGGCGCGGCGTTCGAGATCGCCCCGGACCTGACCATGCAGGCGGTGAGGGATGTCGTCGTGGGCTTCCGGATGCCCGGACACGGCATGCCCGGCTTCGAGCGCATGGCCGCGCAGATGGCCATCGGCGGGGTCTACAACCTGCGAATCCACCACGACGACGTACTGGCCCCGGTGCTGCGCTTCCTCAAGGTCATGGACATCGCCGACCTCGGACCGGAGGGGCAGAAGGCCCAGGACGAGCTCGGACTGTTCATGAACGGCCTGGACTCGGAGGCCAAGAAGTTCGACGAGCGCCTGGCCGCCCGCGCGGCCCGCCTGGCCGCCCGCAAGGGCTGACCTGACCGACCTGACCGGATTTGGCCCGCTCGGGCGAGTGACGCCGATTGCCCTGGCAGAGCACCGCTCTGCCAGGGTTTCGCGTCATGACGTCACTGCAGGTGGACATCGACCAGCTGACCCGCTTGACCCGTGCCCTGGACTCCTCGCTGAGCTCCCTTCGGGAGGCCCGGCGGGCACTGGACCACGTACGGCCCGACCAGCTGGGCACGGCGGACCTCGACGCGGCGTGCGACGGCTTCCAGGAACGGTGGGCCTACGGCACGCGGGAGCTGACCGAGCGGGTCAAAACCGTACGGGAGGGCGTGGACCGCAGCGCCGCGCAGTACGCGGAGCTGGAGGAAGCCGTCCGCGCGGCCTTCCTCCGGGCGGCGGCCACCCATGGCTGAGCACGCGGCGCTGGGCTTCGACCCGGCCCCCGGGAACCCCGCCGCGGTACTGGCGCTGACCAGGAAGCTCGGCGCGTCGGCGAAGTCCCTCGGCGAGGCCTCCCGGGTGGTGACGGACCTCGTCTCCCACAGCTCGTCCTGGCAGGGCGAGGCGGCGACCGCCTTCCGCGCCTCCCTCTCCCGGGATCTCCCCCGGTACCTGTCCTCGGCCCACACCTCCCTGGAGGAGGCCGCCCGCCGGCTCACGGGGTGGCACGACACGCTGGTCGCCCACCGCGAGCTGGCCGCCCGCTACGAGGTGCAGGCCGCGGCGGCGAAGACGGAGGAGGCCCTCACCGACGTCCGCCGCCTGGCCCGCGAACTGGCCGCCGAACACGCGGCGGCGGCCCGTCGCGTGTCCGCCACCCTGAACGCGGCGACGGACGAGTTGGCCCCCAAGGAACCGGGCCTCCTGTCCTCGATCTGGCACAAGATCACCGAAGACCCGGCCGACGCCCTCTCGAACGCCTCGGCCATCCTGGGCGCGATCGGTGCCGGCGTGGCCCTGTTCTTCCCGCCGGCGGGCCTCGCGATCATGCTGGTCGGCAGTGGCCTGTCCCTGGCCGCGCTGGCCATGCACGTCTCGGACGCGAAATTCCGCAAGTCCCTGACGGACGGCTTCACCAAGGGACAGTTCGACGCGGACTTCTGGAAGAGCAGCGTCACCCTCCTGGGAGACACCGCCGGCTCCGTACCTGGTGTAGCCGCGCTCGCCTCCGGCGCCAAGGCGGGCACGGCGGCCGCCCGCGCGGCAATGGCAGCCACCCCGGAGGCCAGCGCCCTGACGGGACTCGCCCCGGGAACCACGGCCTTCCAGCAGGCGGCATGGTCCACATCCGACGATCTACGACAGATCGAGAGCCCGCTCACGGGATGGGCCATGCGGTCGTCGAGTCAGGAAACCCGCGACCGGGTGGGGGTGGCGGTGGCAACTACAGGAGCGGTAACTGCAGGGTGCGACTACGGCTCCGATAGCGAGGCCCTGGAACACGGCTCCACAGCGGTGGACGGCGCCCGAGGGGTCCTCGAAGACGCCCCCTCGGCAATCAAGAAGTCCGGTCGCGTCTGGTCGGCGTTGAGGCCATGACCCGTCAGGTCTCAACACCGCCGGTCTGGTTCCGTCTGCCCCCGGGCTTCCATGACATCGGCCCCGAAGACAGGTCGGCACTGGACTCATTCGCCGAGGCCCTGGGCGGCTCGGACGCCCAACGGGAACTGTCCCAGCTCATCAGCGGCCTCGAAGAACTCGCCGCCCACGATGTCGTACACACCGCGATCGGCCTGCACCCCGAGGAGCCGGTCGGCGTCGCAACCTCGTTCTTCTCGCTGACTACTCGGCCAGCCGCACAGCCCAACCCCCGGCTCACCGTGGCACGTGCAGGGTTGGGCATCGCACGCTCGCCACACTGGACCAGCTCAACCCGTCGGTTCATCGATCTCCCGTCGGGACTCCCCTGTTGCCTGGTCGCGGGCACAATCTCCGTGCCCAACGTCGAGCATCGTCTCTTTCAGGCCAGAGTCGCGACCGTCCCTCCGGATGGGCTCCATTTACTCGTCCTCGATCTGACCAGCGCCTCCACGCAGCACGCGGACGCGTACACGGACATCCTTGAGGCAGTCACGCACACCATCCTCTTCTCCGACCCCGAGGAAAGTACGCCGAAGGCAGTCGGGACCTCGCGCATCCTGGAGGTGCTGCTATGAGCCTCGCGCTCACCAAGGTGGCCTGGGATCACCCGCCCACGGCGGTCGGCTACAGGCGATTGGTCATCCGTCGTCTCGGGTGGGTGGTCACCTTGGGTGGCTCACCACTGCTCGCCTTGGCGTGCATCGACCTCATCCCCCACGCGGGAATGGCCTTTGCCCTGATCACCCTAGCCGTCGCGCCTTATCTGCCCTGGGTGGTCATCGCGTTCATCAGGCGCCATCGTGTCAGAGCCGTACTACGGGCGTACCCCTGGTGCGAGTGGCCATGCCAGTACCCACGCCGTCCGCCTGGAAGCCCCGCGACCATCGTGATCCCCTTCCGGGAGGACTTCACTGCCACGCTGCGGATCCTCCCCTTCCCCATCGCGCTCGCGCAGTTGGAGAACGACCACCCGGACCGGATCTGGTTCGCGGGGGATCCTCGCTTCGGTGGGGTCGTGTCGCCCGTCGGGGGGCATTACCCCGTGCGGGTCGTGCCCCACACGCCGCGGCGCGAGGAGTGTGGTGGCGAGGGGTTCGACCTCGCGCGGCGGGTGGGGCTGGTCCGTGCCAGCGGGAAGGCCACACGGACCTGAATCAGCGGCGGGTGGGGCGCAGCGCGAGGCGCTCCGACTCCGAGAGGCCGCCCCAGACCCCGAAGCGCTCGTCATTGGCCAGGGCGTACTCCAGGCACGCCGCCCGCCCCTCGCATGCCCCGCACAGCCGCTTCGCATCCCGCAATGAGGAGCCCGGCTCGGGGAAGAAGAAGCCCGGGCCGGTCTGGGCACACAGGGCGAGTTCGTACCAGGCGGCGGTGTCGGCGGCTGCGGTAGAGGTGTTGATAGACATGCCGCAGATACTGGTCAGCGCGGATGGACGTCCGCTATACGCCTGATCAACACGGCGTACGTCGCCGCTTCCCGAGCATCTCATCCCCCACTGACAGAGGTCAGTCCTCGTGCTTGGCTCGGCTGGGCTGGACGCGCTTCGGTTCGCCCGGCATCTTCGGGTAGTCCGGGGGGTACGGCATGTCGCCCAGGCCGTGTGCGTGTTCTTGGCGGTCCGCGAGTTCCAGTACGGAGTCCAGGGTGAAGGCGTGGTCCTCCATGTCCGCGTGCACGTCGCCCAGTTCCGCGAAGCGGGCCGGCATCGTCACGATGTCGAAGTCCCGCGGCTCGGCGTCGTCCAGCTCGTCCCAGCGCAGGGGCGCGGAGACCGGGGCGTGCGGGCGGGGGCGGACCGAGTAGGCGGAGGCGATCGTGCGGTCGCGCGCCGTCTGGTTGTAGTCGACGAAGATCCGCTCGCCGCGCTCCTCCTTCCACCAGGCCGTCGTGACCTTGCCCGGCATGCGGCGCTCCAGCTCCCGGCCGAGGGCGATGGCGCAGCGGCGGACCTCGGTGAAGGTCCAGCGCGGCTCGATCGGGACGAAGACGTGCAGTCCCCGCCCGCCGGAGGTTTTGGGCCAGCCTCGCAGGCCCAGCTCCTCCAGCAGGGCGCGCAGTTGATGGGCGGCGGCCACCGCGTGGTGGTAGTCGGTGCCCGGCTGTGGGTCCAGGTCGATGCGGAGCTCGTCGGGCCGGTCGGTGTCCCCGCAGCGGACGGGCCAGGGGTGGAAGGTGAGGCAGCCCAGGTTGGCCGCCCACAGGACGGCGGCCGGCTCGGTCGGGCAGATCTCGTCGGCCGTACGGCCGCTCGGGAAGGCGATGTGGGCGGTCGGGATCCAGTCGGGGAGGTTCTTGGGAGCCCGTTTCTGGAAGAAGGACTCGCCCTCCACCCCGTCGGGATAGCGCTCCAGGGTCGTCGGCCGGTCGCGGAGGGCGCGGACGATGCCGTCCGCGACCGCCAGGTAGTACTCGGCGACGTGCCGCTTGGTGAGGCCCCGCTCCGGGAAGTAGACCTTGTCCGGGCTGGACAGCCGTACCGTCCGCCCGGCCGCCTCCAGCTCGATCGCATTGCCAGCAGCACCCATGTGCGCCACGGTAGGCGGGCCGGACCGCGGGCGCATACCGGGCGAGTCCGGACGTACCACCGCAGAATCGAAGGCATGGATCTGCCTGTGATGCCGCCGGTCAAACCGATGCTCGCCAAGTCAGTGGCGAAGATCCCGCCCGGGATGCAGTACGAGGCCAAGTGGGACGGCTTCCGGGCGGTCGTGCATCGCGACGGCGACGAGGTCGAGATCGGCAGCCGCACGGGCAAGTCCTTGGCCCGGTACTTTCCCGAGCTGGTGGAGGCCCTGAAGGCGAATCTGCCCGGCCGGTGCGTCGTGGACGGCGAGATCGTGATCGTCCACGAGGGGCGTCTGGACTTCGACCGGCTGACGGAGCGGATCCATCCCGCGCAGTCCCGTGTCGCCTTGCTGGCCGAGACCACGCCCGCCAGCTTCGTCGCCTTCGACCTGCTCGCCCTCGACGACGAGGCGCTCCTCGACACCCCGCTCACCGACCGCCGTACCGCCCTGGTCACTTCCCTGTCCACCGCTCGGCCCCCCGTTCATCTCGCGCCCGCGACCACCGACCCCGCGCTCGCGCAGGAGTGGTTCGAGCGGTTCGAGGGCGCCGGGCTCGACGGGGTGATCGCCAAACCGCTCGATCTCCCCTACCGGCCCGATGCCCGTCTCATGTACAAGATCAAGCACGAACGTACCGCCGACGTCGTCGTCGCCGGTTTCCGTTTCCACAAGAGCGGTCCGATTGTCGGATCGCTCCTGCTGGGCCTCCACGACGCACAGGGCACGCTCCAGCACGTGGGCGTCTGCGCCGCCTTCCCCATGAAGCGCCGGGCCGAGATGGTGGAAGAGCTCGAACCCCTTCGGATGCCCGACCCGGGCGGGCACCCGTGGGCCGCCTGGGCCGAGGAGTCCGCGCACGAGAGCGCCCGGCTTCCCGGCGCGCAGAGCCGCTGGACCGGCAAGAAGGACCTCTCCTGGGTACCGCTGCGCCCGGAGCGGGTCATCGAGGTCGCCTACGACCACATGGAGGGGGACCGCTTCCGCCACACCGCCCAGTTCCGGCGCTGGCGGCCCGACCGGACCCCCGACAGTTGCACGTATTCCCAGTTGGAGGAGGTCGTGGGCTACGACCTCGCCGAGGTGCTGGGCCCGCCCCCTGCCGGCTGAGGCCAGGGCCCGTCACCCGGGGCCGGCACATCAGCCCGCCGTCAGCTTCTCCCACTCCTCCCGGTCCGGCCCCACCTCGTTCGGCGCGTAGTCGGGCCGCGCCGCCAGCCAGCGCGCCACCCGGGCCCGGATCTCCGGGTCCGCGTACGCCTGCTCCGGAGGTTCGGCCAGGTGACGGACGCGCGCCCGGGCCCGCATCACCTCGGGGTCCTCCAGCGCGCAGTCGAACAACGCGGCCACCTCGCGGGCCGTCCCCGTGCGCCCCGCCCGCGTCGCGAAGCGCTCGCCGATGGCCGCGTCGGCGACCACCTGGAAGTCGAACCACGGCTTCAGGGTCCGCACCGCCCACGCGTGGTGCTCCACGGCGAACCGGTCCGACCCCGGCTCCATGTGCGCCGTACGGGCCACCCTGCGCGCCGCCCACAGGGCGAGCGAGGTGCCCTGGCCGAGGGTCGGGTTGGTGTGCGTGATCGAGTCCCCGACCGGCACCAGCCCCGTCACCACCGGTCCCCGCTCGTCCACGAGCGCGCTCCAGCGGTTGTCCAGGCCGGCCGTGGCCAGTACGCCCGACAGTGGCTCGGCGCCGAGCGCCAGCCAGGCCTCACCGGGCGGGAAGGAGCGTGCCGCCCGCTCGAACACCGCGGGGGCGCGCAGCGCCGACCGCGAGGTGTCCGCGGTGTGCACGAACAGCGTCACGGCGAAGACCCGGTTGTCGGCCGGGAAGACGGCGCACCCGGCGAAGGCGCCGCCGGTCACCGCCCAGGGCCGCCGCGGGCCCTCGTCCATGCCCTCGGGCAGCCGGTACCAGCGGCAGAAGTACGCGAGCCCCGTGCGGTGCCGTTCCACGACGGGCGGCGGGCACCCCACCGCACCGAGCCTGCGCTCGATGCCTCCGCGGCGGCCTCCTGCGTCCACGACGAGATCCCCCTCGTAGCCGCCCGCCTCGGTGGTCACTCCCGTCACCCGGATCCCGGCGCCGAGGTCTTCCCCGGCCTGCGGCGCTGCGGTGAGCCCCGTGACCGGCTCCCCGTAGCGGACGACGGCTCCGGGTTCCGCGCGCAGCGCCGTGGCCAGCGCGCTCTCCAGTACGATGCGCCGCGCCTGCAGCATGACGAGGTCCTCGTCGCCGGGCAGCTCGGGGGGCCGGACCTCGAACCAGTCCAGCTCGTGCCGCTCGCGGGCGCCGAGCCGGAGCATCTCCTCGTAGACGTCGGGCAGTTCGTCCCGCAGGAGGTTGCGGGCGGCTCCCAGCAGCGCGTGCGGCTGGACCGCCTGCGGTACGGTCGGCCGCCGCCAGCCGAAGAAGTCGCGGTCCAGCGCGGTACCGGGGGCGCGCGTGTCGCGCTCGAAGAGCTCCGCCGTGTGTCCTCGCCGCGCCGCGAGGAGGGCGGTGGCGAGGCCGCCGATGCCTCCGCCGATGACCAGCACATGTGCCATGGAGCGTCCCCCCGAACCGTTGCACCCCGTCGGACCCCGTTGGACCGTACGACGATCACACCGCTCAGAGCCTGCACGTACGGCGAGGGGCCGAAACCCGCACACGTGTCCGGCGCGCCGCGACCGCACCGCCGCCCGCCCGGTCAGCCCGGTCGGCCAGTCAGCTCCCGGTCAGCCCGGTCAGCCCGGTCAACCGTGGACCGTACCGGCCGCCGCGCCCGCCGCCACGCCCGCGCGGTGGGCCTCCACCGCCCGCCGCGTCTCCGCCTCGATCAGGTCGGCGTTGATCGCCGCGGCCGCCTGCGCGCCCTGGGCGGCCGCCCCGGACACCTTCTCCAGCGGCGCGGTCACGTTGCCCGCCACCCAGACCCCGCGGAGCGCGGTGGCCCCGGTGGCCGGGTCGCATTCGACGCTACGGCCGATCACGTGCCCGTCCCGCGTCATGTCGGTGGTCGGCAGCCCCAGGCTGGTCAGGACCCCCGAACGGGCCGTGAACCGCGGGGCGACCACCAACGCCCGGCACTCCACCGCCGCCCCGCCGGCCAGGGTGACCCCGGTCAGCCGGTCGTCCTCGACGACCAGGCCGGTCACCTCGCCCTCGACGACACGGATCCCGAGAGCCGCGGCCAGGTCCCTGTCCTCCCCACCCAGCGGCCAGGTGTGCGCCAGCAACGTGGTCCGCGCGCTCCAGTGCCGCCACATCTGCGCCTGGTGCACGGCGAGCGGCCCGTCGGCCAGCACCGCGACCGGCTCGTCCCTGACCTCCCAGCCGTGGCAGTACGGGCAGTGCAGCACGTCCCTCCCCCAGCGCGCCCCGAGTCCCGGCACCGCCGGCAGCTCGTCCACCAGGCCGGTGGCGACCAGCAGCCGCCCCGCGCGCACGGTCGAGCCGTCCCCGCAGCGCACCAGGAAACCCCCGTCGGGCAGCCGGTCCGCGGCGACGGCCGTGCCGGGCCGGATCCGCCCGCCGTAGCCCTCCACCTCCGCTCGCCCCTTGGCGAGCAGCGCGGCCGGGCTCTGCCCGTCCAGGCCCAGGTAGCCGTGCATGTGCGCGGCCGGGGCGTTGCGCGGGCTGCCGGAGTCGATCACCAGTACCGAGCGGCGGGCCCGGACCAGGGTGAGCGCCCCGGCGAGTCCGGCCGCGCCGCCACCGACGACGACCACGTCGAACGATTCTTCCCTCGCGTTGTCCATGTCTGCGAGGGTCTGCCCGACGCCGCCATTTGACAAATGTTCTTGCCGAAGTGGCAAATGGAGTCATGGCCAGCGACCATCAGGACGAGGAACTCTCCGACGTGCTCACCGCCGTGGGCCCGCGGCTGCGGGCCCTGCGCCGGCAGCGCGGCACCACGCTGGCCCAGCTCAGCGAGACCACCGGGATCTCGCTCTCCACCCTCTCCCGGCTGGAGTCCGGACAGCGCAGGCCGACGCTGGAGCTGCTGCTGCCGCTGGCCAAGGCGCACCGGGTGGCGCTGGACGAGCTGGTCGGCGCGCCGGAGACGGGTGATCCCCGGATCCGGCCGCGCCCCTTCGTCCGGCACGGCCACACCTACATACCGCTGACCCGCAACTTCGGCGGGGTGCACGCCTTCAAGCAGATCCTCCCGCCGGTCGAGGGACCCCCGCCCGTACCCGAGTTGAAGGTCCACGAGGGGTACGAGTGGCTGTACGTGCTGTCCGGGCGTGTCCGGCTGCTGCTCGGGGAACACGACCTCGTGCTCGGCCCCGGTGAGGCCGCCGAGTTCGACACGCGTACGCCGCACGCCTTCTGCAACGCCGGTCCGCAGCCTGCGGAGTTCCTCAGCCTCTTCGGCCCCCAGGGCGAGCGGATCCATGTCCGCGCCCGTCCCGCCACTCCTCCGGAAGGACGTTCATGACCACCCCGGCCGATCACACCGAGCACCCCGAGCACCCCGGACGCGAACGTCCCGAACGGGCCGTCCCCCAGCCGAACGCCGTCGTCGGCGTCGGCCTCGTCGTCATCGGCGACGACGGCCGCGTGCTGCTCGGCCAGGCGCACGACGGCCGTTGGGAACTGCCCGGCGGGAAGGTCGACCCCGGAGAGGGATTCGAGCAGGCCGCCGCCCGGGAACTCGCCGAGGAGACGGACCTGCGGGTGGCCCCTGAGGGCGTGCGCGTCCTGTCCGTCCAGATCGAGGCGCAGTCCGGCCTGACCCGGCTGACGGCTGCCGCCGTCACCACCACGGCGCAGGGCGTGCCCGCCGTCACCGAACCCCACAAGATCGCCCGCTGGGAGTGGTTCACCCCCGCCGAGATCCCGCCGGCGCTGTACGCCCCCTCGGCGGCGGTGCTTCGCGCCTGGCGCCCGGACCTCACGGAACTCCCGCACGTCCCCTCGTACGACTACCCCACGACGGGCCGGGCTCCGAGCGCCTGAGCCCGACGGGACGACTCCGACATGTCCGTCAGCTGATAAAATTGGATGTTCTGACCTCTTCGGCCGTGCCCCGTCCCCCACGCGGCACCGGACCACCGAGCACGAGGGCTGTGACGCCGGCATGCGGAAACCACGAGCAGCTTCCCGCAACATCCTTCTGTTGACGCCGTGCGCGGCCCTGCTCGTCGCGGGGTTCGCGCTGCCTGCGGATCCCGGTGCGCCGGCCCTGTCCGAGGCCCGTGTCGCGCGGACCGCGCCTGCGGCGACGAACACGGCCGAACCCCCGGCCCCGGATCCCGCCGGGTCCGCGCTGAAGCGCATCGATCCGGCCGCGCTGCAGGCCTCCGTGGAACGCGCCGCGAAGGCGCTCGGGGTCCCCGGGGCCATGGTCCTGCTCGACACCCCGCAGGGCGCCTTCCGGGCGAGCGTCGGCACGACCGAGTCGGGAGCAGCTGCCCCGCCCACCGCCGGCACGCACTTCCGGATCGCCTCCAACACCAAGACCATGACGTCGGCGCTGATCCTCCTGCTCGCCCAGGAGGGCAGGCTCAAGCTGTCCGAGCCGGTGTCCGACTACGTCCCGGGCGTGCCGAACGGCCAGAACATCACCATCGCCCAGCTGCTCAGGATGCGCAGCGGGCTCTACAACTACACCGACGCACCTGAACTCTCGGCCTCCTTGGACGCCCAGCCGGCCAAGGCCCGGACGCCGCAGGAGATGCTGGCCATCGCCTTCTCGCGTCCGCCGAACTTCCCGCCCGGCACCTCGTACGAGTACAGCAACACCAACTACGCGCTGCTCGGCCTCATCGCGGAGAAGGCGGGCGGGCAGCCGCTGAAACGGCAGTTCCAGCAGCGGCTGTTCGGCCCGCTCGGCCTGGCGGGCACGTCCCTGCCCGGCATCCACGACACTTCCCTCCCCGCCCCTTCCTCGCACGGCTACATGTACGGCGGTACGGCCTACGCGTTGACCGACAAGCCCTACCCCGCCGACATGCGGGAGGCGGCCGAGTCCGGCAAGCTCAAGCCGCTGGACTACACGCACCAGAACGCGTCCTACGCCTACGCCGCGGGAGGCGCCGTCTCCACCGCCGACGACCTGGCCCGGTGGATCCGGTCCCTGACGACGGGCAAGGTGCTGAGCCCCGCCTTCCAGAAGCAGTGGCTCGACAGCCCCCAGGCCGAGGACCCCACAGCTCCGGAGGGGCAGCGGTACGGCTACGGCATCGCCCACCAGCGCTTCACCCCGAAGGCGGGGATGTACTACCACGGCGGTGAACTGCCCGGCTTCAACTCCTTCATCGGACACGACCCGGACAACGACGTCACGCTCGTCGTATGGACGAACCTGACCGTGTCGCCCGACGGCCGCACCACGGCGAACAGCATGCTGCCGACCATCCTCAACCAGGTCTACGCAGGCGCCTCCTTCCCCGGCGCTTACTAGTGCCGCACGACCACCTTCGGTGCGAAGTTGCCCTCACCCAGGTCTTCGGCCAGCAGCCGCTTCGCGATCGCGTCCGCCGCGACCCGCAGTTCGGCGCTGCGCGGGCGGCCGCGGTCCTTCTCCAGCTGGTCGCCGAGCCACTGGGCCCAGGCCGCCGAGATGACGTCGGCCTCCCGCTGCCCGGCGGCCGTGAGGCTGAAGTAGGCGCCTTCCCGGGTGAGGAAGCCCTCCTCCACCATCCGGTCGAACGCCGGGAGCAGCACCTCCGGCGGGAGCGAACGCCGCCCGGCGACCAGGCCGATGGTGCAGTGGCCGATCGTCCTGGTCATCAGCTCCACCTGCATCACCGTCCACGCGCCCGCGATGTCCAGCCGGGTGTCGGAGGATGCGACGATCGCCCGCGCCGTGTCCGCCCCCATGGTGCGTACGAGCTTGCCGACCGCCAGTTCCAGCAGCTTGGCCGAGTCCCCCGAGGCCGTGGCGGGCGAGCCGAAGCCGTCGCCCATGTCGGTGGATCCGGCCCGGGCGCTGTCGCGCAGCTTGACCTGCTTGAGGAAGAGCGCCACGACGAACCCGAACACCGCCACCGGCACGGTCCACAGGAACACCGTCTGCAGGGCTTCCGCGTACGCCTCGATGACCGGTGCGGCGGCGGCCGGATCGAGCTGGTGCACCCCCTGCGGGGTCGAGGCGGCCTCGGCCAGGCCCGCCGGGTCCTCCCCGGTGGCCCTCGCCGCCTCCGCGTACGCCTCCTCCAGCGACGGCCCCAGGTGGTTCGCGTAGATCGTGCCGAAGACCGCCGTGCCGAAGGCGCTGCCCAGCGTACGGAAGAAGGTGACCCCGGAGGTGGCGGTGCCGAGGTCGGCGTAGTCGACGGTGTTCTGCACGGCGATCGTCAGCACCTGCATGGACAGGCCGATGCCGGTGCCGAGCACGAACATGTAGACCGACTCCAGCAGGGTGCTGGTCCCCGGCTCCATCCGCGACAGCAGGTACAGGCCGACGCCCATGACGGCGTTGCCGACGATCGGGAAGATCCGGTACCGGCCGGTCTTGCTGACGACGTTGCCGCTGAAGACGGAGGCGAGCAGCAGCCCGAAGACCATGGGCAGGGTGCGGACTCCCGAGATCGTGGCCGAGTCCCCGTCGACGTACTGCAGGTAGGTCGGCAGGAACGTCATCGCGCCGAGCATCGCGAAGCCGACGACGAAGCTCAGCACGGAGCACACGGCGAAGACCGGGTTGCGGAAGAGCCGCATCGGGATCATCGGCTCGACGGCGCGCGTCTCGGCCAGGCAGAACAGCGCCAGCGCGACCGCGCCGCCCGCGAACAGGCCGATGATCACGGGCGAGGTCCAGGCGTACTCGTTGCCGCCCCAGCTGGTGGCCAGGATCAGGGCGCTGGAGCCGATCGCCACCAGGGTGATGCCCAGGTAGTCGATGACCGGTTTGCCCGAGGCGCGTACCGACGGGATCGTCCTGGCGGCCGCGACGACGACCAGGATGGCGATCGGGACGTTGACGTAGAAGCACCATCGCCAGGTCAGCTGATCGGTGAAGAAGCCGCCGAGCAGGGGCCCGATGACGGTGGCGACGCCGAAGACGGCGCCGATCATGCCCTGGTACTTGCCGCGTTCGCGCAGGGGCACGACGTCGGCGATCAGTGCCATCGCGGTCACCATCAAGCCGCCGGCTCCGACGCCCTGGACGCCGCGCCACACGATCAGGAACGTCATGTTGCTGGACAGGCCGCACAGGAAGGAGCCGCTGATGAAGACGACGGCGGAGATCTGGAAGATCAGTTTCCGGCCGAAGAGGTCGCCGAACTTGCCGACCAGGACCGTCGCCACGGTCTCCGCGAGCAGGTAGGACGTCACCACCCACGACATGTGGTCCCCGCCGCCCAGGTCCCCCACGATCGTGGGCAGGGCGGTCCCGACGATCGTCTGGTCGAGCGCCGCCAGCAGCACGCCCAGCATGATCGTGCCGAAGATGACGTTGCGCCGCCGCCGGTCGATCACGGGGGGCGCCGCGGCCGTGGCGGGGGCAGTGGTCACATCTCGCACTCTCACAGGCCGCCCGCCGCGACGCATGCGGCGCTGGGCCGTCCGAGGGACCCGCGCGCAGCGCCGGCCCCGGGGCCGGCGGGGCGGATCAGCGCAGGTGGGCGAGGCCCGGATGGGCCTGCGCGTAGCCGTCCAGCAGCCGCCGGGCCACCGCCACCGAGTCGACCAGCGGATGGAGCGCGAAGGCCTTCACGGCGTCCGCCCGCAAACCGCTCGCAGCCGCGGCCAGGACCTCCCGCTCCACGGCCTTGACGGCCGTCACGAGCCCCACCGCGTGCAGCGGCAGCGGCGCTACGCCCATGGGGTGGGCGCCGTTCGCGTCCACCAGGCAGGGCACCTCGATGACCGCCGCGGCGTCGAGGACGCGGAGCGTCGAGCCGTTGCGGACGTTCAGGATCAGCGTGGCCCGCTCGTCCCGGGCGATGGCCCGCATCAGCGCCAGGGCCACCTTCTCGTAGCCGCCGGACTCCAGGTCGCTCTCGTCGCGCGCGCCCACCCCGGCCGCCTCGCGGTTCTCGGCCATGTACGTGGCCTCGCGCTCGGCCCGGGTCCGGTCCCAGGCGGCCAGGGCCGCACCGGCCGGCAGCCCCGCCCGGCCGGCCTCGGCGTAGAAGCCGCGCTGCTGGTCGCGCAGGAAGGCCCCGCGGGTCTGCCCCGCCTCCTGGTACGCCCGTACGGTGTCGCGGTTGAAGTAGTAGTAGTGGAGGTACTCGTTGGGGATCGCTCCGAGCGATTGCAGCCACTGCGCGCCGAAGAGGCGGCCCTCCTCGAAGGACTCCAGCGCCTTGGTGTCGGCCAGCAGCCGCGGCAGTTCGTCCCGGCCGCCGATGTGCAGGCCGCGTACCCAACCCAGGTGGTTCAGGCCCACGTAGTCGATCCAGGCCTCGTCCGGGCGGGCTCCCAGCAGCCGGGCGATGCGCCGGCCGAGGCCCACCGGCGAGTCGCAGATGCCGATCACCCGGTCGCCGAGCTCCTCGGCCATGGCCTCGGTGACCAGGCCGGCCGGATTGGTGAAGTTGATGACCCAGGCCTCGGGGGCCACGCGGGAGATCCTGCGGGCGATCGCACGGGCCACCGGAACCGTCCGCAGTCCGTACGCGACCCCGCCCGCGCCCACCGTCTCCTGGCCCAGCACACCCTCGGCCAGGGCGACGCGCTCGTCCGCGGCGCGCCCTTCGAGGCCGCCGACACGGATGGCCGAGAAGACGAAGTCGGCCCCGCGCAGGGCCTCGTCGAGATCCCGGGTGGCCGTGACGGCCGGGGCGTCGGGCACCGCGGCGGCCGCGGCCTGGTCGGCTAGGACGCCGGTCATGGCGGCGAGCCTCGCGGGATCCTCGTCATACAGCGTCACATGGGACACCCGCCCCTCGGCGTGGTCCCCGAGCAGTGCGCCGTAGACGAGCGGTACCCGGAAGCCGCCTCCGCCGAGGATCGTCAGCCGCACGCCCCTACCGCCCTTCGCCAGTGCAGATGCCGGTGCCGGTGCGGATGCCCGTACCGGTGGCAGTACCCGTAACCCGTACCACCACCCGCATCCTGCCGGCGTCAGTGCCACGATCGGCGACACGATCCGTGTCCCGGTCGGCGCCACGGATCTCCGGCAGGCGGCGGCTTCCGCCCGCGGGAACCAGTCTGCCCCGGCCGGTCAGTCCTCCAGCGACGGCACGGCGCGCAGCCTGGCGCCCTGCGGCGGGTAGGTGACGGCCGCGCCGCCCCGCACGGGGCCCGTCGGCACGCCCTGCGGCCCGGACAGGATCAGGGTGATCCGGGTCAGCCCCATCTCGTCCAGCATGCGGCTGGTCTCGGCCACCATCCGGCAGCGCACCAGGCCCCACCGCGGGTCGGGATGGCGCACGGTGCGCACCGCCCCGTCCTGTTCGGCGGCCTCCGGCCCGCGCTTGCTCAGCCAGTGGGGGACGCCGTATCGGTAGGCCGCCTCCATGAACGGGTCACGGGCCACCTCCTGGCGGATGCTGCACAGCCCCTCGTCCTCCGGGGCTTCGGCGAGCGCCGCCGCGAACTGGGCGAGCAGCGGTACGCACCAGGCCGGTTCGTGGTCCTCCAGCACGGCCGCGGCGTCCGGGTGGAACAGCACGAAGCGCAGGAAGTTGTCGTCCGGCAGGGCCGTCGGGTGCGGCCGTACGGACTGGAAGAGCTGGTCGAAGGCGGAGTTGGTGAGGGCGACGTCCCACCGGTGGTCCACCAGGAAGCTCGGGTAGGGCACGGCCTCCATGAGGGCCGCGTAGTCGCACAGGTAGTCGCGCTGCGCCGGGTCCTCGGGGAGCCGGTTCTCGTCGGAGGCCCGCCACGTGGGCGGCGGGTCGCGGTCGACCATGACGCGGAAGAGCCAGAAGCACTGGCGCTCGCTCATCTCCAGGGCTTCGGCCAGCGCGAGGAGCTTGCGGTCCGTCCACTCCTTGACCAGGCCCCGTTCCCAGTTGCCGTACGCACGCACGCTGATGCGCAGCCGGGCGGCGAGGTCCTCCTGGCTCAGCCCCAGCTCTTCGCGGCGCTGGCGCAAAATCTCCTTGCGTCGCTCCGACCGCACGGCGCCGCGCGCGGACTCCTCGCCCGCCAGGCGTTCCTCACCGGCTCGGGCGAGGCCATCGGACGGGCCCACCGCTGCGAGATGTGGCACTGAGAGGTCCCCCTCCTCCGGTCTGGATCTTCATTTCCGTGTGGCGATCCTGCTACCGACTTCATTCGAGTGTCAACTATTGTGGCAATTCCAGCCTCTTGACAGCTCATTCCCGCCACAGCTGTGGCACGTTCTAGCCCTTACGGGCGGGAGCGGCTAGATTCCAGAAGCCGACCATGTGCCGTACCGACTTCGCGCGATCTAGGAGAACCACTGGTGACAGACGGCTTCCCGGCTCCCGTCGCGGTGGCCGACGCACCCCTGGCCGCGACCATCACCCGCGTCGCCGAACTCGCGGGCAAGATGGGCCGCGAGCTGAACCAGGTCTTCGACCTGCGACGCCTCTCGGAGGCTTCGGGCGTGCCCATGGATGTGGTGAAGACCCTGCTCGAAGGCAGGCCGGCCGGCGAACCCGACCTCCAGGCCCGCTTCCTGCAGCGGCTCGACCTGCTCCGGCGCACCCGCGTCAAGGCGAACGGCCGCCGCTACACGCAGCAGGAGATCGCGGACGGCGCCGGCATGTCGAGGCAGCAGGCGGGAGCCCTGATCAACGGCGACCGCCGCCCCACGATGGAGCACTGCGACGCGATCCAGCGCTTCTTCGGGGTGCACGCCGGGTTCCTCACGGCCCACGACGCCGACGCCCTCACCGACGCGCTCCAGCGGACCGAGCAACAGCTGCTCCAGGACTACGCGGGGCGCGCACGGGAAACCGTGTCGGCCTCGACCGCATCGGCGGGCGATCCACTGGCAAGACTCCTGCAGAACCACGGTGTACGGGGCATCGCCTGGCGCGCTGCCCAACTGCCCAGCGACAAGCACCGGGACAAGGTGACCGAATGGCTGGACATGCTCCTCGAAAGCGTCAAACCGAACGAATCCTGACCCAGTCGAAAGTCTGGGTCTGATCCTTGAGTCCTGATCCGGATCCGCGCCGACGGGGAGAACGGTGAGCATAGGCAGAGAGCAGCGGCGGTTGTGCGGGGAGCTGGTGGCCGGCATCCGGCTGACCGCCCCCGTGGAACCCGTGGACCTCTACGCTGCCCTCTGTGAGGGCATGAGCAGACACCGCGGCCGCCGGGTCGACTTCCGGATGGCTGCGTTCCCGCCCCGGACGGCCAGCGGTCTGTGGCTCGACATGGCGGACCGCGATCTCGTGGTCATCGAGGAACGCACCGCACCCGACCACCAACTGGTCATCCTGGGCCACGAGCTGTGGCACATGAAGGCCGGCCACTGCAGCCACCACGTCGACGGCGCCGCCGTCGCCGCGCGGCTGCTGTCCGACGAGGCCGACATCGGCGAGACGGTCCGCCGCGTCGCCGCGCGCACGCGCGCCGACGTCCAGGAGGAGACCGAGGCCGAGACCTTCGGTTTACTGCTGGGCAGCCGCTGCCGGAACTGGCTGGCCGGGTCGGCGGGCCATCGGGCTCCCTTCCAGCGCGACGACCTGGCCGGCCGGATCGAAGCCTCGCTCGGCTACCGGGGACTGAGGAACGACCGTTGACCGGTGAGGACTACTACATACCGGCAGCGGCGATGGCGATCTCACTCGCCTTCAAGCTGCCGGCCCTGCGGCACAACTGGCGCGATCCGCTCCTGCGCTCGGTCGTCGCCCTGCTGGCGCTGGCGGGGGCGGTGTTCTCCTTCGCCGCTCCGCCCACCATCGCGGCGGTCAACCGCTGGACCGGGATCGCCAACTTCTCCGCCCCGCTGGTGTACTGCCTGATCACCGCCTTCAGCGCCTCCTGCCTGGTCCTGATGGTCAACTGGCGGGGCGGGCCGCCCGAGCGGACCAAGCGGGTCTCACGCCGCTGGATCCTCGGCTACAGCATCGTGATCGTGGCCCTGATCGTGCTGTTCGCCCTCGGGGAGACTCCCGAGGAACGCCTGCGGGACTTCGACACCTTCTACGCGAACACGCCCTACGTCGGCCACATGATCGCCCTCTACCTGCTGGCGCACCACGTGGCGGCCGTGGTGATGGTGGTCCTGTGCTGGCGCTGGTCGCTCCAGGTGCGCGGCTGGCTGCGGATCGGCTTGATGATCATCGTCGCCGGCTACCTCTTCAACCTCGGCTACGACGCCACGAAGATGTCCGCCGTCGTCGCCCGCTGGCTCGGCCACGACCTCGACGACCTGAGCACCTACGTCGCCCCGCCCCTCGCCTCGCTGGGCGCGCTGATCAGCGCGATGGGCTTCGTGGTGCCGCTCGTCTGCCAGCGCCTCTCGGACCACTGGCAGACCTGGGCGGCATACCGCCGGCTCGGCCCGCTGTGGCAGGAGGTGCAGATCTCCGCCCCGGTCGGCACGCCCTCCGTGCAGATGGCCTGGTGGACGGCTGGGGAACTGCGCGTGATCCAGCGGGAGTCCGACATCCACGACGGGTTCCTGCACCTCGGCCCCTACTTCGACAGGGGCCTGCGCGACGACGCCTACGCCACCGCCCGCGCCGACGGCGCCGAGGAGGAGACCGCCCGCGCGATCGCCGACGCCGCCATGGTCGCGGCCGCCGTAAGGGCCCGCTCGGCGGACCCCGAAGGGAAGGTCGTCGGCGAGGAGGAGGAGACCCTGATGGATGCCTCCGACGGGCCGCGCGACCTCCTGAGGATCTCCGACGCCCTGCGGCGTTCACCGGTGGTGCAGGCGGTCCGGCGGCAGGTGACGGTCTAGCGGGCGGGCGCGGCGGGCGCCGCCAGGGCTGCCTGGGCGGCCGGCGCCGTACGAGGGACACCGGCCGCCGCCCCGCTCAGCGGGCCGCGGCCACCGCGGTCGCCGGGAACAGCTCCTGGAACGGCCCGGCCGAGTCCATCCCGTCCCGCCCGTACGGCGCGTCGAAGCTCCACACCATGAACAGCAGGAACACGATCAGCGCGCTGAAGAGGCCCGCCAGCAGCAGCTCCCGCCCGGAACGCCGGATCTGCAGTGTGAAGATCAGTCCGACGGTGACCACCCCGCCGACCAGCAGACCGAACCACACCACACCCGGCAGCGTCGACTCCGAGCTCTGGGTCCGCGAGTGGCGGGCCTCGTCGGCGGCGGCGATGTGGTCCAGCAGCGGCTGGTAGGCCTGCGCCTGGAGCTCGGTGGTGGGGCTCTGGTGGGTGACGGAGGTGCGGAGCTTGCCGAGCAGCGCGCCGCCCTCGGCCGACGCACTCTCGCCGGAGGCCATCAGCGGCCAGTCCACGGCGACGGTGTGGGAGACGTAGGCGTCCACCTCTCCGCGGATCCGGTCGCGGACGGCGGCCGGGTAGACGTCGGCGCGCTGGGTGACCTCGTACAGCGCCTGGGCCTCCCGGCGCACGCTGTCCTCGGCGGCGCCGCGCGCCTCCCAGACGCCCGCGATGGCCAGGCCCAGCACGATCGCGTAGACCACGCCCACCATCATCGTCATGTACTCGATGACGTCGGGGGTTTCGCTGGTGTCCTCGTCGTCGGCGGCCCGGCGGTGCCGGATCGCCGTGAAGGCGAGGACGAGGGCGCAGACGAGCACCATGGCGATGGCCAGGACCAGCCATTCGGACACGTGGATTCTCCCGGTGTGGATCGGTGGGCGCAGCGGTGGACGGACGGAGCGGTGGACGGGCGTATCGACGGACGGGCGCGCGGGCGGAGGTGCGGCGTCAGCTGCGGCTCTTGCCTCGGGGGCGCAGCGCGGCGGCGGCGAGTACGGCCGGTGTGGTGACGACGACCATGAGCATCACGGTGGACATGCCGCCCGGGCCGCGCCGCTGCAGGGCGACAGAGCGGTACGGACGCACGTGGAAGGCGCTCACGGGCGCGGCGGCGGCCCTGGGCCGGGGCGGGGCGGCCGCTTCGGCCGGAGCCGGCCCGGCATCCTCCTGCGGCCCCGGCGCGGGCGGCGGCGGCTGGGCCGGCGCGGCCACGGCCTCCGCGGGAGGCTCGGCGGGATCCACGGCCGCCGGCGGCTCGGCCGGCCCGGGCAGCCCCGGCACCGCGGGCCGCGCCCCGGCGGGCTCGGGGATCCGCCCGGGGTGGCGCACCGTCGGCCCGTCGGCGCCGGGCACTGCGACCCGCACCGGGGGCCGGCCGGCAGCCGGTACGTGGGGCCGCTTCGGCTGGCCGGCCGGCACGCACAGGTCGACGCGCGCCCCGCGGCCGTGGCCGTCGCCCGCGACCGCCACATGGCCGTGGAGCGGACAGAGCGCCGCCACCAGCCCCGCACCGGCGAAGTACTGCCAAGCGGTCACCGCGCGTCCTCCCAATTCCGCCGCAGACATGAGGGCTACGCCTGAAGAAACGATCAAGGCCCGGCTTCGACACGCGGTGCACCGCAGAACGGTGGAGATCCCGCCGCCGTGCGGGGGGGCCCACGGGCCGGATGGCGACGCGGCATGATGGCGCCACGCCGACCGAGGGGGACGACGCCCGCCTGATCGCGGGGCGTTGTCGGCAGCGACGGCCGCCTCGCCGCCGTTCGACACGGCGGTCGGCACCCTCCCCGCACCGGGGGCTCAACGCCCGTGGGCGGATACGCCGAAGGGGCGCGCCCGGTGGGCGCGCCCCTTCGGTCGGACGGGTGTGTCAGCCCGCCTCGGTGCCACCGAAACGCTCGCGGTAGGACTCCAGGTCCTCCTCGGTGACCCGGGCGAAGAGCACCGGCGGGACGGTGAACGGGGTGCCGGCCGGGACCGCGTCCAGGGCCTTGGCCTGCTCCGGGGTCACCCAGGTCGCGGTGTCGTCGGCGAGGGCGAACGCCGAGCGCATGGCGCGCGCCGAGGCCGGGATGAACGGCTCGGAGACCACCGAGTAGAGGTGGATGAGGTTCATCGCGGTGCGCAGGGTGAGCGCGGCGGCGTCGAGGTCGGTCTTGACCTCCAGCCAGGGGGCCTTCTCGTCGAGGTAGGCGTTGCCGGCGGACCACAGGGCGCGCAGCGCGGCCGCGGCCTTGCGGTACTGGAGGGTCTCCATGTGGCCCTCGTACTCGGCCAGCAGCTCGGCGATCTGCTCGCCGAGCTTCGCCTCGGCCTCGCCCGCGGGGCTGCCGGCCGGGACCTCGTCGCCGAACTTCTTGCGGGAGAAGGTCAGTACGCGGTTGACGAAGTTGCCGAGGGTGCCGCCGAGGTCCTTGTTGACCGTGGCGGCGAAGTGCTCCCAGGTGAAGGACGAGTCGTCGGACTCGGGGGCGTTGGCGATGAGGAAGTAGCGCCAGAAGTCGGCCGGGAGGATCTCCAGCGCCTGGTCGGTGAAAACGCCGCGCTTCTGCGAGGTGGAGAACTTCCCGCCGTAGTACGTCAGCCAGTTGAAGGCCTTGACGTAGTCGACCTTCTTCCACGGCTCGCGGGTGCCCAGCTCGGTGGCGGGGAACATCACCGTGTGGAACGGGACGTTGTCCTTGGCCATGAACTGGGTGTAGCGGACGTCCTCGGCCTCGTACCACCAGGACCTGTAGTCGCGGTTCGCCGGGTCGGCGTCGGCCCACTCCTTGGTCGAGGCGATGTACTCGATCGGGGCGTCGAACCAGACGTAGAAGACCTTGCCCTCGGCCGCCAGGTCGGGCCAGGTGTCGGCCGGCACCGGGACGCCCCAGTCGAGGTCGCGGGTGATGGCGCGGTCGTGGAGGCCCTCGGTCAGCCACTTGCGGGCGATCGAGGAGGCCAGCTGCGGCCACTCCTCCTCGTGCTCGGCGACCCAGGCCTCGACCTCGTGCTGGAGCTTGGACTGCAGCAGGAAGAGGTGCTTGGTCTCGCGGACCTCCAGCTCGGTGGAGCCGGAGATGGCCGAGCGCGGCTCGATCAGGTCCGTGGGGTCCAGGACGCGGGTGCAGTTCTCGCACTGGTCGCCGCGGGCCTTGTCGTAGCCGCAGTGCGGGCAGGTGCCCTCGACGTAGCGGTCCGGCAGGAAGCGGCCGTCGGCGGGCGAGTAGACCTGCCGGATCGCGCGCTCCTCGATGAAGCCGTTCTTCTGGAGCTGCCGCGCGAAGTGCTGGGTGATCTCGCGGTTCTGCGCCGAGGAGCTGCGGCCGAAGTACTCGAAGGACAGCTCGAAGCCGTCGTAGACCGCCTTCTGGGCGTCGTGGGCCTGCGCGCAGAACGCGGCGACCGAGAGACCGGCCTCCTTGGCGGCGAGTTCGGCGGGGGTGCCGTGCTCGTCGGTGGCGCAGATGTAGAGGACGTCGTGGCCGCGCTGGCGGAGGTACCGGGAGTACACATCCGCCGGAAGCATCGACCCGACCATGTTGCCCAGGTGCTTGATCCCGTTGATGTACGGAAGCGCGCTGGTGATCAGGTGTCGAGCCATCCTCGGATGCTCCATTTCCTCTGTGCGGTACGTCGTGACGTCACGGACTGTGAGTGTGGTTCATCGTATCGAACCGTCGATCGGCCACGCGCCGCATTTGTTCCGGGTGGGCATAACGCAAAAGCGAGGACAGTGACCTCTGCGTCACGGCCCTCGCGATCGGCCCCATGGTACAGCGGGACGGCGGCGCGCCGGACCCGAGGTGCGGCGGCACCGGCAGACGGCATATGCATACGTGCTGGCTGGAGCCCTGGGTGATCGAGACCGATCACGGTTCGATCATCGGCGACGCAATGCTTCCCAGCTTTCTTCTCCGCGCCCCCCGAGTGCGCCCGCGCTGCTTTCCTGTTCTGCACACCAGGGGACGAGGTGGAGCGGAGGTGGAGCGGTGAGCGATGGTGGACTGGAGGAGTCCGGTGGGGCCGTGGGACTGCCGAGTCGGCGCCGGCGGCCGACTCCCATGAGCCAGTGGGACCCTACGGCACGCCTGTCGTACTGGGCCTTCCACGCCAACCGGCGCCCTGCGTACATGCGCTTCGCGTATCTGCAGCTGGGTTCCGACGCGGCGGCCGAGGAGGCGGTGGACGCCACCTTCGACTCGATCATGGGCGACTGGCTGCGGATGCTCCACATGGACCGCCTGGACGCCTACGCGTGGACCCTGCTCAAGCACTGCCTGGTCGAACGGCAGCACCGTCGCCACCCCTGGCAGCAGGAGCCCGAGCCGATGGACATCAGCGCCTTCGAGGCGGCGCTGAAGGAGGCGCACGCCGACCAGTACGAGGTGCTGACCGACGCCATCCGCTTCTACTCCGCCGTCTCCCGCCTCGTCGAACGCCAGCGCGACGCCGTGCTCCTGCGCTACGGGCTCCAGTGCACCCCCGGTGAGGCGGCCTCCGTGATGGGCGTCGACGAGGCCACGGTCAGCTCCTACCTCGGCCAGGCCCATCGGCGCCTCGCCCGGCTGCTCGACACGGCCGCGGATCCGGCGGAACCGGCCGGAGCAGCCGATCCATCCGAACCAGCCGGCTCATGAGGCGCCGCGACCGGCTTGAGCGGGCGGACAGCGACCCGGCACCGCGCTCACTGGCCGAGTTCCTCGCGCGGGCGGGCGTCCGCGACCGCTACCGCCACTACGACCTCGGCGCGGCCGAGGCCCGGCTGCTGCGCGCCACACCGCACCCGTCCTTCCCGCACCGCGCCCGGCGCCACGCAGCCCACGGCTGGAGCGACCCGGTCCGGGACCGCCCGCTCGACGCCGAGCGGGCCCGGCGCGACCTCAAGGCGATCTGCCTGGCCTCCGTGTGCGAGCCCGATGCGGCGGCGCACCTGGACTCCTTCGCCCGCCTGCGCACCGACCTGTCCGGCGCCGTCGTCTTCGGCTGCCTGCTGCACCTCGCCGGGATGCGCGAAGGCGCCCGGTTCTGGTGGCAGTTCGCCGCCGCGTCCGGAAGCGCGAAGGCCGCCGCGGCCGCCTACTGCCTCTTCCTCGACCACTCCCGGCGCGGCGAGCACCACGACGCCCGGCACTGGGCGCGCGAGCTGGGCCGCCGCGGCTTCCGGCCGGGCGGCCGACGGGACCTGCGCGAGGTCCGGCTGTGCGCGCAGGCCGCCGTCCTGCGCTACGTCGACCAGTGCGAGGACCCCGACCTGGGCCCGGTGCCGTTGCCGAGGGCCGGGCTGTCGCGCACGCTGGACGCCTTCCTGCAGCCGCCGCCCGGGCCGGTCGTCGCGCCGACGGCGGCGGCCCGGCCCGGCACCGGGCCGCTGCGCCACCCCGCGCTGACGGCCGCGGCCCGCGGGACCGTCGTACAGGCCGGTACGGGCGAGGCGCTGGCGGAGGCCCGCCGCGCGCTGGCCGTCGTACGCGTCCTGGAGCAGCACCCGCTGGGGGTGCGGGCCGCCCAGCTGGCACGGGAGTCGGGCCTCGCCGAGGCGGAGTTGCGGCCCCTCCTGGCGATGCTGTGCGAGGAGGAGTACGCGTACCGGCCCGGGGCCGGGGTGTACGGACGCGGCCCGGCCCTGGACCGGCTCGCCGGCCACGGCCTGGCCGGGCAGCTCCAGCGCACGCTGGCCCTGGCCCGGGACAGCGCGGGCGCCGCCGTGTACCTCAGCCGGTACGCGGGGGGCGAGGTCCACATCACGCAGATGGCCGCCGGGCCGGCGACCCCGCCGGTCCGGGAGTGGGTGGACTTCCGGGACGCGGCGCATGCCAGCGCGGTGGGCAAGTGCCTGCTGACGCAGCTGGACCACGACCGCCGCGCCGACCACGTGGCCCGGCACCGGCCCGCGCGGCTCACCCCGCAGACCATCACCGACAGCCGGGCGCTGTTCACCGCGCTGGACGCGGTGGCCCCGGGCGCGCCCGTCTTCGACCTGCTCGAATACGCCCCCGGGGTCGTCTGCTCGGCCGTTCCCATCGCCGCGGGCGGCGCCGCGGGGAGCCTCGCGCTGTCGCTGCCCGCGACCCACGCCCACCGGCTGCGCTCGGCCACCGAGACGCTGCGCCGCAAGGCCGTACCGGTCCTCCTCGCCCTGCTCCTGACCGGGGCGATCCCCCCGGACGCCGCGGCCGCGGCGGTCGAGCCCGGCCCCGCACCCCACCGGCCCGAACCGCGGCCGCCGGCCCAGGCCCAGCCGATGCGGGCGCCGGTCACCCCGGAGACCCTGCGGCACCTCCGGCGGCTCTTCCGCACCCCGCTCGCCGAGGCCGCGGCGGCGCCCCAGGGCCCGCACCTGGTCAGCGACACCACGGCCGGGGCGGCCTACCTCTTCGACGCGGCCCCGGCCGGCGACGCACCCCGCCTGTCCCTCCCCCACACCTTCACCTCGGTCGCCCCGGGCAGCCTGACCCGCCCGACAGGGCTGGTGGTCCTGGGTACGTGAGCGGGGGAACACGCCGGAGCAACACGAAGAGCCCCACACGACGTGTGGGGCTCTTGCTGGTGTCCGAGGGGGGACTTGAACCCCCACGCCCGATAAAGGGCACTAGCACCTCAAGCTAGCGCGTCTGCCATTCCGCCACCCGGACCGGTGGTCGGCCCCGGTTTCCCGCGGCGACATGGACAACAATAGCAAAGGATCGGCGGGTCTCCGACCACTTATCCGGGCGGCCGCGGTCCGCCACGCCGGGCTGACCTGCGGGCATGTCTCGCCAGGGTCGACAAGACGGGCCGTCTCGCCGCGCTCGGGGCCCCTCGCGGCACGGGCCGGGCGGGCCTCGTCGGGCCCCCGGATGTCGGCATCCGGCTGGACAGCGGCGGGCCCGGGGCGGTCGGATGGCTGCGCACACATCCGGGGGGAGCCGCGCATGGAAACCGAGCACCGCGTCAGCACGCTGGAGCTGTTCTTCGACCTCGTCTTCGTCTTCACCATCACGCAGTTGACGGTGCTGCTGGCGGACGACCTGAGCCCGCGGGGCGCGGGGCAGGTCGTGCTCATCTTCACCGTGCTGTTCTGGATGTACGGGGGCTACGCGCACCTGACCAACCAGGTACCGCCGGACCGGACCGCCCGGCGCGTGCTGCTCATGCTGGCCATGGGCGCGTTCCTGGTGTGCGCGCTGGCCGTGCCCACCGCCTTCGGGGCGGGCGGTGTCGCCTTCGGCCTGGGGTACCTGCTGGTCGTGGTGGTGCACGGCGTGCTGTTCACGCAGGCGCACGGCCGCGGGGTGCTGTGGTTCGCGCTGCCCAACGTGCTGTGCGCCCTGGCGGTGACGGCCGCCGGGTTCTTCGACGGGCAGCCGGCCTGGGGACTGTGGCTGCTGGCGCTGCTGCTGCAGTTCGTGACGCCGGTGGTCGTGCAGCGGGTCGCGGCGAGCGGGGCCGCGGCGGAGCCCGAGGTGCCCGAGGTGCCCGAGGTGCCCGAGCAGACGGTCGGCGACCAGCTCGGCGGGATGAACGCGGCGCACCTGGTGGAGCGGCACGGCCTGCTGCTGATCATCGTCTTCGGCGAGTCCGTGATCGCGATCGGCATCGGGGTGGGCTCACTGCCCCTGTCCGCCGGCATCGCGGGCGGCGCGTTCCTGGCGCTCACGATCGCGTCCGCGATGTGGTGGATGTACTTCGTGCGCGACGAGGGCCGGGCCGAGGAGGTCTTCGCGCAGACCCCGCCGGACCGGCGGTTCAAGCTGGCGATGGCCGCGTACTACTACGCGTTCCTGCCGGTGCTGCTGGGCATCGCCGTCTTCGCGGCCGGTGTGAAGAAGACCATCGGGCACCTCGGAGAGCACCTGCACACCGGCCCCGCCGTTGCGCTGGCCGGCGGGGTCGCCCTCTATCTGGCCGGGAACCTGGTCTTCCGCGGGGTGCTGGGCCTCGGGCCGGCCCGCTACCGCGCGACGGCCCTGGTGCTCGCGCTCGCCACGGTGCCCGTGGGGACCGGCTGGACGGGAGCGGGCCAGCTGGTGGCACTGGCGGCCGTCCTGGTCTGCGCGGTGGTCGCCGAGGGGGGCCGCTCCCAAGCCGGGCAGGCGCGGGGAACGGCCACCGAGAGCGTCACGGGCAGCTGATGACCTGGCCGGCGTAGGAGAGGTTGCCGCCGAAGCCGAAGAGGAGGACGGGGGCGCCCGAGGGGATCTCGCCCCGCTGGACCAGCTTCGACAGGGCCATGGGGATGCTGGCCGCGGAGGTGTTGCCGGATTCGACGACGTCACGGGCGACGACGGCGTTGACCGCGCCGATCCTGGCGGCGAGCGGCTCGATGATGCGCAGGTTCGCCTGGTGGAGGACGACCGCGGCCAGCTCCTCCGGGGTGACGCCGGCCTTCTCGCACACCTTGCGGGCGAGCGGCGGGAGCTGGCTGGTGGTCCAGCGGTAGACGGACTGGCCCTCCTGGGCGAAGACCGGCGGCGAGCCCTCGATGCGGACCGCGTTGCCCATCTCCGGGACCGAACCCCACAGCACCGGGCCGATGCCCGGCTGCTCGCAGGCCTCGACGACGGCCGCGCCCGCGCCGTCGCCGGTGAGAACGCAGGTGGTGCGGTCGGACCAGTCGGTGATCTCGGTCATCTTGTCGGCGCCGATGACCAGGGCTCGCGTGGCGGAGCCGGCCCGGATGGCGTGGTCGGCCGTGGCCAGGGCATGGGTGAAGCCCGAGCAGACGACGTTGAGGTCCATGACGGCGGGGCTGCCGCCCATGCCGAGCTTCGCGGCGACGCGCGCTGCCATGTTGGGCGAGCGGTCGATCGCGGTGGAGGTGGCGACCAGGACGAGGTCGATGTCGTCCGGGGTCAGGCCGGCACCGGCCAGCGCCTTTCCGGCCGCGTGGTAGGCCAGCTCGTCCACCGGCTCGTCCGGGCCGGCGACGTGGCGGGTGCGGATGCCGACGCGGGACCGGATCCACTCGTCGGTGGTGTCGACCATGGCCGCGAGGTCCTCGTTGGTGAGCACTCTCGCGGGCTGGTAGTGCCCTAGCGCCACCACGCGTGAACCGGTCATGGGCGGGATCCCCCCTCGTAGGCAAGTCAGGATCACCCAGCTTTGCCTGCTACCGATGGGTACGTGTGCGTGTGACCCGACAGGATTCAGGCACCGGATTTTGGAGCTTCCCGAGGAGCTCCCTGCCCGGGACCTGGTCGGATGCGGAACCGCGAGAATGGGTACGGTCGGGCATCGGCGAGAAACAGAAGGGGTGGGCTGATCACCATGGGACGGGTCACCGAGCGCCGTCGCGTCGTCCGGATCCGGAACGGCGGGGCGGGTGTCCGCCCGGACACCCTAGTGGCCGAGGAGCCGCTGGAGATACGGCTGAACGGCCGGCCGCTGGCCATCACGATGCGTACGCCGGGTGACGACTTCGCCCTGGCGGTGGGCTTCCTGGTGAGCGAGGGGGTGCTCGGCGCGGCGTCGGAGGTCCAGGCCGTCACCTACTGCGAGGGGGCGACGGAGGACGGGTCGAACACCTACAACGTCGTCAACGTGCAGCTGGCCGCCGGGGTGCCGGTGCCGGACATCACGCTGGAGCGGAACGTCTACACCACCTCGTCCTGCGGCCTGTGCGGAAAGGCCAGTCTGGACGCGGTCCGTACGGCGTCCCGTTTCCCCGGGGTCGCCACCGACCCGGTACGGGTGCCCGCGGAGGTCCTGGCCGGCCTGCCGGACCGGCTGCGCGCGGCCCAGAAGGTCTTCGACCGTACGGGCGGCCTGCACGCGGCGGGGCTGTTCACCGCGGACGGGGAGCTGCTCGACCTGCGCGAGGACGTGGGCCGGCACAACGCGGTGGACAAGATCGTCGGGCGGGCGCTGCAGGCGGGACGGCTCCCGCTGACGGGCGCGGTCCTGCTGGTGTCGGGCCGGGCCTCCTTCGAGCTGGCGCAGAAGGCCGTGATGGCGGGCATGCCGGTGCTGGCGGCGGTCTCCGCGCCGTCCTCGCTGGCGGTGGACCTGGCGGTGGAGTCGGGCATGACCCTGGTCGGTTTCCTGCGGGGTCCGGACATGAACATCTACGCGGGCGAGGAGCGGATCACCCTGTAGCGGTGCGCCGGAAGCGTTCCGCGCCGCCGCCCGCGCTGCTGAGGAAGGTGGCCCACACCTCGCTGCCGCCGCCCGCCGCGCCCTCCGTGCCGGTGCCGTGGAGCGTGAACCAGTCATTGCACCCTTGCGCCGCGGGCGTCCCGTCGGGGCTGAACCGGACCCGGATCCCCGGGTCCTCGTCGGGCAGCTGGTCGAGGGTCCAGCTGCCCTCGCCGGGCTCCCCGCCCCCGGCGCACTTCCAGCCCGAAGTGTCCGAGAGGCGGGCCCGGCCGTCGGCCATCACCTCCAGCCGGGCTCCGCGGTCACCGTGCCAGGTGCCGACGACGTCCTTCTCCGTCAGCGGAGGGGAGGATTCGCCGACCCACTGGCCGAAGGCCAGGTACAGCAGGAGCAGCAGGCCGAACAGCACGCTGAGCACGATGCAGACCGCGCGCGCCAGGTTGTGGTCGCGCGTCAGCGCCGCCCCCGGCGGGAGCGGCGCCCGGCGTCGGCGGGCGGCTTCGGGGTCGGCGGGTCGATGCGGTGGAGGTCCAGGGTGGCCGGGAGCGGGGTGGAGCCCGGGCCGCCGGATTCGGCCCAGGCGATGATCTCGTCGGTGGCGGTGTCGTCGAGGGCCCAGCCGAACCACACCGCGCGGGCGCCCCGGCGGCGGGCCTCGGTGGTGGGCTGCACCACGATGACGTTGGCCTGGGCGCACGGGCCGAGGCAGTCGCTCGTACGGACGGCGAGGCGGCCCCCGGACGCGGTCGCTGCCTCGCGCAGCCGGGCGAGCTGGCCCGCGTGGTCGGAGCCGGGGTTCTTGCGGGGGTCTCCGCAGCAGCAGCCGCGGCAGACCACCAGGGTGCAGGGGCGTTCGGCGTGGGCGCCGAGCGGGCGTATCCAGGTCACCACCGTACGTTACCGGGCCTCGGGATCTTGTCGATCAGGCCGTACGGGAGACCTCCGCCACACGGTCGGCGGGGAGTTCGGGCAGCGGGTCGCCGGCGCGGCGCCGCGCGATGACGGCGCAGACCATCAGCTGCATCTGGTGGAAGAGCATCAGCGGGAGCACGGCGAGGCCGGCCTGGGCCCCGAACAGCACGCTGGCCATGGGGAGTCCGGCGGCCAGGCTCTTCTTCGACCCGGCGAACTGGATGGCGATGCGGTCCTCGCGGCCGAAGCCGAGGCGTGCCGCGCCGTACCAGGTGACGAGCAGCATGACCGCGAGGAGCACGGCCTCCACGACCACCAGCGCGCCGAGGCGCGGCGGGCTGACCTGCTGCCAGATGCCCCCCACCATGCCCGCGCTGAAGGCGGTGTAGACGACGAGCAGGATGGAGCCGCGGTCGACGTGTCCGAGGGTTTTCCTGTGCCGGGTGAGGAAGCCGCCGACCCAGCGGCGCAGGGCGCGGCCCAGGAGGAAGGGCAGGAGGAGCTGGAGGGTGATCCTGAGGAGGGAGTCGAGGGAGAAGCCGCCCGTGTGGCCGCCGAGCAGGGCGGCCGCGAGCAGCGGGGTGAGCACGATGCCGGCCAGGCTGGAGAAGGATCCTGCGCAGATGGCGGCGGGGACGTTGCCGCGGGCGATCGAGGTGAAGGCGATGGAGGACTGGACGGTCGAGGGGACCAGGCACAGGAAGAGCAGGCCGCTCTGGAGCGCGGGCGGCAGGAGGCCGGGGGCGAGGGCGCGCAGGGCCAGGCCGAGGGCCGGGAAGAGCAGGAAGGTGCAGCCGAGGACGGTGAGGTGGAGCCGCCAGTGGCGCAGGCCGTCGAGTGCCTCGCGGGTGGAGAGTCGGGCGCCGTAGAGGAAGAAGAGCAGGGCCACGGCCGCGGTGGAGGCGGTGCCGGCTGCCGTGGCGGCCGCGCCGCGGGCGGGCAGGAGGGAGGCGAGGCCGACGGTGCCGAGCAGGGCCAGGACGTACGGGTCCAGGGGGAGCCGGGCGGGGAGGTGGGGGCGGCGCATGCGCAGGTGCTCACTCGCTGTCGGAACGGGCGGGACTCCGGCCGGGTGTGACCGGGTGGGCTTGCTCTTGGTCCCTTCATGGTCGGGCCGCCGCGGTGATCGGGAAACCCGTACACCGCTCTCACTGTCATCACGGATCGCGATGAGCGCGCCCTACGATGGTGGGATGTACGACCCGGTGCAGTTGCGTACGTTCCTCACGGTGGCCCAGACGCTGAGCTTCACGCAGGCCGCGGGGCGTCTGGGCGTACGGCAGTCCACGGTCAGCCAGCACGTGCGGCGGCTGGAGGAGGCGACCGGGCGGCCGCTGTTCCTGCGGGACACGCACAGCGTGGAGCTGACGGAGGACGGCGAGGCGATGCTCGGCTTCGCGCGGACGATCCTGGAGGCGCACGAGCGGGCGGCTTCCTTCTTCACGGGGACGCGGCTGCGGGGGCGGCTGCGGTTCGGGGCCTCGGAGGACTTCGTGCTGTCGCGGCTCCCGGAGATCCTGGAGGGCTTCCGGCACGAGCACCCCGAGGTGGAACTCGAACTGTCGGTGGAGCTGTCGGGCACGCTGCACGAACGGCTGGACGCGGGGCGGCTCGACCTGGTGCTGGCGAAGCGGAGGGGGCCGGGCGACGAGCGGGGCCGCCTGGTCTGGCGGGACCGGATGGTGTGGATCGGCGCGGAGGGGCTGCGGGTGGATCCCGAGCGCCCGGTCCCGCTGATCGTCTTCCCGCCGCCGGGCATCACCCGGGCGCGGGCCCTGGAGGTGCTCGAACGGGACGGCCGGGCGTGGCGGTTCGCGTGCACGAGCGGCAGCCTGAGCGGTCTGGTCGCGGCCGCCCGTGCCGGACTGGGCGTGATGGCGCACACGCGGGGGCTGATCCCGCCGGGCCTGGTGAGGGTCGGCGGGCTGCCCGACCTGGGGCCCGTGGAGTTCGCCCTGGTGCGGGGGCCGCGCGCGTCGCCCGCCGCCGAGGCCCTGGCGGCGGCGGTCCTCGCGGGCGCGGACCGGCTCACCCGCACCGGATGAGCACCGCACACCACGCACCGCACACCGCACACCGCACACCGCCACGACGTGTACGGGATGAGCACCGCGCACCGCGCACCGCCGCTACGCGTACCGGCGTGCGGGGGTGACCCCCGGGCGCACGCCGGGCCGCCCGCGCCCTCGACCCGCACCTCAGCGGCGAGAACAACGTGATCACTGGGGAGGTCTTGTGGAGGTGTCCGAACGCCGAGCTACCCCCCTTGACACTGAGGTACGTTCACCGCGGCGCGCGGAGAGGAGCGGGGCCTTGCGCGAGATCACCGTCCCACCGGTCGTCATGGGCGCGCCCGTCGGCGGCCTGGCCGACGTCGTCTTCCAGCACGCCCGGGAGGAGCCGGGCAGGGTGGTCCTGGGCCGGAAGACCGACGGGGTGTGGCGGGACGTGACGTCCGGCGAGCTGGCGGCCGAGGTGCTGGCGCTCGCCAAGGGACTGCTGGCCCAGGGGGTGCGCTTCGGGGACCGGGTGGCGGTCATGTCACGCACCCGGTACGAGTGGACGCTGTTCGACTTCGCCCTGTGGGCGATCGGCGCCCAGCCCGTCCCCGTCTACCCGACGTCCTCCACCGAGCAGGTGCACTGGATCCTCTACGACACCGACTGCACGGCCTGTGTGGTGGAGAACGAGGACCAGGCGATGACGGTGGGTTCGGTCATCGACCGGCTCCCCCACCTGAGACGGCTGTGGCAGTTGGACGCCGGGGCCGTGGACGCGCTCGTCGAGGACGGCCGCTCGGTCGCCGAGGACGTCGTGCACCGCCATCGCGGCGCGGTGACGCCCGACGCGACGGCCACGGTCATCTACACCTCCGGGACCACCGGCCGCCCCAAGGGGTGCGTGCTGACGCACGCCAACTTCATGTACGAGGCCGACACCCTGGTGGCCCGCTGGGAGTCCGTGTTCCAGGGCAGGCAGGGCGACCCGCCGTCGACTCTGCTGTTCCTGCCGCTGGCCCACGTCTTCGGGCGGATGGTGGAGGTGGCGGCCGTCCGGGCACGGGTCAAGCTGGGGCACCAGCCGGTGCTGGCGGCGGCCGAGCTGATGCCGGACCTCGCGGCGTTCCGTCCGACCTTCGTGCTCGGCGTCCCGTACGTCTTCGAGAAGGTCTTCGCCGCCGCCCGCCGCAAGGCGGAGGCGGAGGGGCGTACGGGGCCCTTCGACCGGGCCGTGGAGACGGCCGTGCGGTACGCGGAGGCGCGGGAGCGGAGGGCCTTCGGGACCGGGCCGGGCCCTTCGGCGACGCTGCGGATGGAACACCAGCTCTTCGAGAAGCTCGTGTACGGGAAGGTCCGCGAGGCGATGGGCGGGCGGGTGCGGTACGCCATGTCGGGCGGGTCGGCGATGTCGCGCCGCCTCGGGCTGTTCTTCGACGGCGCCGGGATCACGGTGTTCGAGGGCTACGGGCTGACCGAGTCCTGCGCGGCGGCCACGGCGAACCCCCCGGAGGCGACGAAGTACGGGACGGTGGGCCGGCCGATCCCGGGCAGCACGGTGCACATCGCGGACGACGGGGAGGTCTGGCTGCACGGCGGGCACATCTTCGCCGGGTATCTGGGCGACCCCCGGTCCACGGAGGCTGTGCTGCGGGGCGGCTGGCTGGCGACCGGGGACCTGGGGCGGCTGGACGAGGACGGCTACCTGGTCATCACCGGGCGCAAGAAGGACATCCTCGTGACGTCCAACGGCAAGAGCGTCGCCCCGGCGGCGCTGGAGGAGCGGGTCCGTTCGCATCCGCTGGTGGCGCAGTGTGTTCTGGTGGGCAACGACCGGCCGTACATCGCGGCGCTGCTCACGCTGGACACGGAGGGGATAGCGCACTGGCTGTCGATGCGCGGCAGGCCGCAGATACCGGCCGCGGACCTGGTGAGCGACCCGGAGCTGACGGCGGAGGTCCGCCGGGCGGTGGTGGCCGCCAACACCCTGGTGTCGCAGGCGGAGGCGATCCGCGCCTTCCGGGTGCTGGCCGAGCAGTTCACGGAGGAGCGGGGGCTGCTGACCCCCTCGCTGAAGCTCAAGCGCCGGGCGATCGAGAAGGCGTACGAGAAGGAGGTCGCGGCGCTCTACCAGACGTGAGCGGCGGATCCGGAGGATCCGTAGCACTGCACCTGACGGTTCGTCACTCCAACCCGCCATCGATATTGACGATCCGTCAGGTCGCCCACAGAATGCGGGGATTCCGACGCGAGGGGATCCCCGACATGTTGCGACCGATCCGCACCCTGGCCGCCGCGGCGGCGGCCATCGCGCTCGTCTCCGCCTGCAACTCCGCCTCCACCGACGGCTCCTCCCCGAAAGGGCGCGGTGGCGCGAGCGGGAACACGCGCGGCGTGACCGGCGACTCGATCAAGGTCGGCGGCATCGTGTCGATGACCACCGCGAGCGGCTACAGCAAGAAGGACACCGACCTCGGCGCGAAGGCCCGCTACCTGAGAGCGAACGCCGAGGGCGGCGTCAACGGCCGCAAGATCGAGTACCTGGGCGCGGAGGACGACGGCCAGGACCCCGCGAAGAACATGGCGGCCGCCCGCAAGCTCGTCCAGCAGGACAAGGTCTTCGCGGTGTCCCCCATGAGCTCCGTGGCCTTCTCCGGCGCCGACTTCCTGGAACAGGAGAAGGTGCCCACCTTCGGCTGGGGCACCCTGCCCTCCTTCTGCGGGCCCAAGTACGTCTACGGCTTCAACGGCTGCCTGGTCCCCAGCCCCGGCGGCACCCTGAACCAGACCTGGCCCGAAGGCATCGCCCAGATCCTCGGCGGGGCCCGGGGCAAGTCGGTCGCGGTCATCGCCAACGACAGCGACGCCGGCAAGTTCGGCATCCGGACCTTCCAGCAGGGCTTCGCCGGCGCCGGCTTCAAGGTGTCCTACGCCAAGGCCTCCGTGCCCGGCACGGCCGTCCCCAGCGACTGGTCCGCGTATGTGAAGGAGATCCTCTCCAGCGACGACGGCAGGGCCCCGGACGCGGTGGTCTCCGTCATGCAGACGCCCAACAACATCGGGCTCTTCACCGCGCTCAAGCGCGGCGGATACGAGGGGCTGCTGTCCGACCCCACCGACTACGACCCCGGGCTGCTCACCCAGGACGCCACCAGGCAGGCCCTCGACGGGGTCCACGTACTGCTGCAGTTCCAGCCGTTCGAGTCGGCCGACCCCAAGACGGCCCGGTTCAAGGCGGACATCAAGGCGGCCGCGGGCGGCAAGGACCTGCCGCTCAGCATGCACATGCTCACCGGGTACATGTCGGCCGACCTGTTCCTGTCCATCGCGCAGAAGGCGGGCAGGGACCTGACCGTCGAGTCCTTCCAGGCCGCCGCGCAGGGCTTCTCCGACACCGGCACGCTCGTCGGCGACCGCGCGCTGCCCAAGGGGCAGAAGGACAGCTTCGGCTGCGGAGCGCTCGTACAGCTGAAGAACGGCGCGTACGAGGTCTCCGTCCCGTTCAAGTGCTACGAGCCCATCCCCTTCACGTAGGGCCTCGGCATGGGGGATCTGCTCGTCTTCGTCCTGAGCGGTCTGGTCTCCGGCGCCCTGTACGCACTGCTCGCCACCGGGCTGGTGCTCTCGTACTCGGCGTCCGGGCTGTTCAACTTCGCGCACGGGGCCACCGCCTACCTGTGCGCGCTCACCTTCTACGAACTGCACTCCGGTCTGGGCTGGCCGGCCGTCCCGGCCGCGCTGCTGGTGGTGTTCGTCCTCGCCCCCGGTCTCGGCTGGGGGCTGGACCGGCTGATGTTCCGGCGGCTCGCGCGGGTCGGCGAGACGGCGCAGATCGTGGCGACCATCGGACTGCTGGTGGCGCTGCCCGCCGCCGGGCTGTGGGCGGTCGAGCTGCTCGCGGACGCGGGCGCCCCGCTGAAACCGGCGGAGAACCAGTTCGGGCTGCCGGGCGTGGGGCCGAGCCCGGCGACGTCCTGGCAGCTCACGGACGGCGTCGGCATCGACTCCGACCAGCTGATCACCTGGGTGGTGACCGCGCTGGTGGCAGTGGCCCTGTGGGTGCTGATGCGGCACACGCGGACCGGGCTGCGGCTGCGGGCGGCCGTCGACAACCGCTCGCTGACCGAGCTGCGCGGGATCAGCGCCGACCGGCTGTCGTCGGTGGCGTGGATGATCGCGTCGGTGCTGGCCGGGCTGGCGGGTGTGCTGGCGACCCCGCTGCTGGGGCTGTCGGCGCACGACTACACGCTGTTCCTGTTCGTCTCCGCCACGGCGGCCGTCATCGGACGGTTCGCTTCCGTGCCGCTCGCCTTCGCCGGCGGGCTGGGGCTGGGGGTCCTGCAGAACCTGGTGGCCGGGTACGCGTCCTTCGCCGAGTCCGTCACCGGCTTCCGTACGGCGGTGCCCTTCCTGATCCTGCTCGGCGGGCTGCTCGTGCTGACCCGCAGATCGCGGACCGCGGGGGTCGCGGCGGTGGACGCCCCGCCGGTGGACCACCTGGCCGGGGCCTCCTGGGGGCGGCGGTGGGGGGTGTGGGCGGCCGGCGGCGGGCTGCTGTGCGTCGCGTTCTACACCGTCACCACACCCTTCTGGAGCGGGCTCCTGGCGCAAGGGCTGGCCGTGGCGCTGGTGTTCATGTCCTTCACCGTGGTGACCGGGCTCGGGGCGATGGTGTCCCTCGCCCAGGGCACCTTCGTGACCGGGGCCGCGCTCGTGGCCGGGCTGCTGATGAGCCGGGGCTGGCCGTTCGTGGCCGCGCTGGCGGTGGGCACGTGCGCGGCGGCGCTGCTGGGGGCGCTGGTCGCGCTGCCGGCGCTGCGGCTGGGCGGCAGGTCGCTGGCGCTGGCCACACTGGCCCTGGCGTTCCTGGCCGACCAGGTGCTGTTCCAGCTGCGGTGGCTGCGCAACGGCGACACGGGCTGGCCGGTTCCGCGGCCGGTGGCCGGGCCGGTGGACCTGTCGGACGACCGGGCCCTGGGGGTGGCCCTGGTGGTGCTGGTCGCGCTGGTCGCCGCCGCTCTGACGGCGCTGCGCGGATCACCGTCGGGGCGGGCGATGCTCGCGGTGCGGTCGGCCCCGGCGGCCGCCGCCGCCTCCGGGGTGTCCGTACTGCGTACGAAGCTGCTGCTGTTCACCCTGTCGGCGGGACTGGCCGGCTTCGGGGGCGTGATGTACGCCTCGTACAACACCCGGATCACGGCGACGGACTTCACGGCGATGACGGGGCTGGTCTGGCTGGCGGTCGTCGTGGCCGCGGGAGTGCGGCGGCCGCAGTACGCGGTGGTGGCGGGACTGGTGTACGCCGTGGCCCCGCGGCTGCTGTCCGACTACGTGACCGAGTCCGCGCACCTGCCGGTGATCCTGTTCGGCCTGGCCGGGCTGGCCCTCGCCAACGACCCCGACGGGTACTGCGCGGCCGTCCCGGTGCGGCTGGCGCGCCGGCGCGCTGCCGATTCCCGGGGCTCCGCCCCGGACCCGTCGGGGGCTGCGCCCCCGAACCCCCGCGCGTCGAACGCCGGCGAGGCGGACGTTCGCCTCGAACTGCGCGGCGTCACAGCCGGGTACGACGGCGGGCTCGTGCTGCACGGGGTCGATCTCGTCGTGCGGCGCGGGGAGATCCTCGCCGTGCTCGGGCCGAACGGGGCCGGGAAGAGCACCGCGTGCCGGGTCGCGGCCGGCCTGCTGCCCGTCACCGGCGGGGAGGTCCGCATCCGCGGGCGGGACGCCACCGGCGACGGGCCCGTACGCCGGTCGCGGGCCGGGGTGCTGCTCGCACCGGAGGGCCGGGGGATCTTCCCCTCGCTGACGATCGAGGAGAACCTGGCCCTCTACCTGGAGGAGCCCGACGCCCGGGTCGCCGTATACGACCGCTTCCCCCGGCTCGCCGAGCGGCGCGGGGTGAGCGCCGGCGCCCTGTCCGGCGGGGAGCAGCAGATGCTGGCCCTGGCTCCGCTGCTGCAGCGGCCGCCCGCGGTGCTGATCGCCGACGAGCCCTCGCTCGGGCTGGCCCCGCGCGTGGTGGACGAGGTGTACGCACTGCTCACCGAGCTCCGCGACGCCGGCACCGCGCTGCTCCTGGTGGAGGAGAAGGCCGCCGGGATCCTGGGCGTCGCCGACACCGTGGCCTACCTCTCCCAGGGCCGGGTCTCCTGGTGCGGCCCGCGCGACGAGGTGGACGCCGACCGGCTCACCGAGGCCTACCTGGGGATGGGGACATGAGCGGCTACGTGCTCCACGCGGGCGGTGTCGGCGTGCGCTTCGGCGGCGTCCGGGCGCTGAGCGGGGTGGACCTCGGGATCCGGGCGGGCGAGGTGTGCGGGCTGATCGGACCCAACGGGGCCGGGAAGACCACGCTCTTCGACGTCCTGTCGGGGATCCGCCGGCCGGACCGGGGTCGGGTCCTGCTGGACGGGGCGGACATCACGCGCCGCTCCCCCGTCTGGCGGGCCCGGCACGGCATGCGCCGCACGTTCCAGCGGCAGCAGCTGTTCGGGCAGCTCAGCGTGGCCGACAACGTGCTGGTGGCGCAGGAGTGGCGGGGCGGCGGGGGCGGGCCGGCCGCCGACCTCCTCGCCCTGCCGTCCCGGCGCGCCCGGGAGCGGGCCCGCCGGGTGCGCGGCGAGCGGGTGCTGGCCGACTGCGGGATCGGCGCGCTGGGGACCTCGTACGCGGGCGGACTGCCCGTCGGGCAGGCCCGGATGGTGGAGCTGGCGCGCGCGGTGGCCGACCCGCCGCGGGTGCTGCTGCTGGACGAACCGGTGTCCGGGCTGTCGGCGCCCGAGCGCGGGCAGCTCGCGGCGGTGGTGCGGCGGCTGGCCGAGCAGGAGGGCTGCGCGGTGCTGCTGGTCGAGCACGACGTCGCCTTCGTGACGGACCTGTGCACCCGGGTCGTCGTACTCGACCTCGGGACGGTGCTGGCCGAGGGCACGCCGGCCGAGGTGCGGGCGGACCCGCTGGTGCGGGAGGCGTACCTGGGCACCGCGTGAGGCGGCCCGGGCGGGGGGAATACGTGGCACGAGGGGCCGGTTGTCGCCCCTCGTACGACGCTGTACCACCGCGCACCACCGCGCCGACGTGAGGGAACGACCCGACGTGAACCAGGTCCCGGCCATCAGGCTCAACAACGGCACGCTCATGCCCCAGCTCGGCTTCGGCGTCTGGCAGGTGCCGGACGCGGAGGCGGAGCGCGCCGTGGGGACCGCCCTGGAGGCCGGTTACCGCAGCATCGACACGGCCGCCGTCTACGGCAACGAGCGGGGCACGGGCAAGGCCGTCGCCGCCTCCGGGCTGCCGCGCGAGGAGCTGTTCGTCACCACCAAGCTGTGGAACGGCCCGAAGCAGACGTGGGGCCGCGAGGCGGTGCTGCGCGCCTTCGACGACTCCCTCTCCAAGCTGGGTCTCGACCATGTCGACCTGTACCTGATCCACTGGCCGCGCCCGATGCGCGACGACTTCGTCGCCATCTGGAAGACCTTCGAGGAGGTCGCGGCGAGCGGCCGCGCCAAGGCGGTCGGCGTGTCGAACTTCCGCACCGAGGACCTGGACCGGATCGCCGCCGAGAGCGCGCTCGTGCCGGCCGTCAACCAGGTCGAGCTGCACCCGCTGCACCCGCAGGCCGAACTGCGCGCCGAGCACGCCGCGCGCGGGATCGTCACCGAGGCCTGGTCGCCTCTGGGCCAGGGCAAGGACCTCCTCACGCTGCCGGCCGTCACCGCGGTCGCCGAGGCGCACGGCCGCAGCGCCGCCCAGGTGGTGTTGCGCTGGCACCTCCAGCACGGGAACGTCGTGATCCCGAAGTCGGTGACCCCCGCCCGTATCCGGGAGAACCTGGACGTCTTCGGCTTCGAGCTGGACGTCGCCGAGATGGCCGCGCTGGACGCCCTGGGCGCGGGCGCGGCGGGCCGCCGGATCGGCCCGGACCCGGCCGAATTCGACGTGTGAGGACGGGCGGGTGAAGCTTCCCGAAGGGCTCTACCGGATCCGGAACGTGGACAGCGGGCTGGTGCTCCAGCTGGAGGGCGCCTCCCGTGTGCGGGTCGGCCCGGACGGGCCGCCCGCTCCGGCGGCCGCCCGCCGGTGGCTGATCGCGCCCGTGCACAGCGGCGGCGGGATCTTCCACGTGGTGAGCGAGGACAACGAGCGGCGCCTCGACGTGGCGAACGCGTCGACGGACAGCGGCGCCCGGGTGCAGGTGTGGCGGGCCAACGCCTTCGGCGCGCAGGAGTGGATCGTCGAGGAGCACCTCGACGATCCGGGGGTGGTGTCCCTGATCGCCTGTATCAGCGGGCTGCTGCTGGAGACCGACGCGGAGGGCCGGGTCCGGCAGGGCGAGGACACCGACTCCCCGTCCCAGTGGTGGCGGCTGGAACCGGCATAGGCCCTGGGGGGCGGCGGCCGTGGCGCCGGGCCCGCCCCCCGGCCGCCGTCACATGCGTACGAAGCTCCGCAGGCGGTACGTCGGCTCCGCGCGCGGCGTGTCCTGGTCGGGCAGCAGTTCCAGCCGGGCCGCCAGCTCGGGCGCGGTGATGCCGCGCGGGACGATGCGCGAGGCGTACCGCCCCGCGAGCAGCGCCTCGGCGGAGCCGCGCGGGGTGCGGCCCTGGCCGTGGCCGGTGAAGTGGGCCTCGCCGCCGGGGAGCAGGCCCGCCCGGGACGCTTGGGCCTCGATCTCTCCGGAGGCGTCCGAGGGGGTCGGGGCCAGGTGCGCGGCGAACACGGCGTCGATGTCGCTGCCGACGTCGTGCGCGGAGTCCTTGTCCACGGTGGTGACGAGGACCCCGCCGGGCCGCAGCACCCGGGCGGCCTCGGCGATCACCGCGGGCACCAGTCCCGGATCCCGCAGCAGGTGGAGCAGCCACACCGCGCTCACCGCGTCCAGCGAGCCCGAGCGCACGGGCAGCCGGGCGGCGTCGGCGAGGGCCACGGGGACGCCGCGGCGCAGCGCCGCGGCCGCCATGCCGTGGGAGGCGTCGGCGCCCAGGACGCGCAGTCCGGGGCGCCCCAGCCGGGCGGTGACGATGCCCGTGCCGCAGCCGAGGTCGAGGAGGGTTCCCACCTCGGCCGGGAGGAGGCTGAGGACGGCCGCCGCGGCGGCCTCGGCGCGCGGGGGGCCGCCGCGGGAGGCGTCGTAGAACCCGGCCTCGGCGTCGTAGTCGAGCAGGGGTTTCGCGGTCGGTATGTGCGTGGTCATCAGCTCGCGCCGTGGGCGGGGGCGAGGGACTCCACGCGCTCGGCGAGGGCGAAGTCGGTCTCCGTCACCACGCCTCCGGCGTCGTGGCTGTGCACGGAGAGCCGCACCGTGTCGTAACCGAGCGTCAGGTCGGAGTGGTGGTTCAACTCCTGCTGGACGGCGGCGATGTGGGCGACCAGGGCGCTCGCCGCGACATGCGACCGCAGGCGGTAGGTACGGATGATCCGGTCGTCCTCGAAGGCCCAGCCGGGGAGTTCCCTGAGCCGGTCCTCGATCTCCTTCTGCGACAGCGGTTCACTCGGCATGCACCGGCTCCTTTTCCCCGTGACGTGTAGTCAAGGTTCCCACAGTGCGCGCCGGAGCGAACCTTTCGCGCCATAGTGCGCTCGGGTACTTCTGCACCTTCCGCCTCCGGCGGCCGCCCTCTAGGCTCCTGCGCCGGACGTGACTGTTACCAGCGGTAACGAGGGGGGCATTCGCCATGGCCGGCACCGGGAGTTCCAGGCGTACGTTCATCGCGGGCACGGGCGCCGCGGCCTTGTCGGCCCAGGCCCTGACCGGCCTGGCGGCTCCGGCGGCGGCTGCCGCCCCCGCCGCACCCGCCGCGGCGCCCACCGCGCCGAACGGCCGGCACGTCGCCGTACTCGGCGGCGGGGTGGCCGGGATGACCGCGGCGCACGAACTCGCCGAGCGCGGATACGCCGTCACCGTGTACGAGCGCCGGGCGCTCGGCGGCAAGGCCCGCAGCATGGACGTGCCGGGCAGCGCCCGCGGCGCCCGCAGGCCGCTGCCCGCCGAGCACGGCTTCCGCTTCATCCCGGGGATCTACCACAACCTGCCCGACACCATGCGGCGCATCCCCTTCCCCGGCAACGCGAACGGCGTGTGGGACAACCTGGTGGCCCCGCCGGAGATGATGTTCGCCCGCGCCGGGGGTCGTGAGGACCTGCGCGGCCCCATCCCCTGGCCCGGCCACTCCCCCGCCGCGCTCACGCCCGAGGAGGTACGGCGCGCCCTGTCGGGGATCCTGCAGACCCTGGTCAGGCTGCCTCCGTACGAGACGGCGTACTTCGTCGACCGCGTACTGGTCTTCCTCACCAGCTGCGACGAGCGGCGGGCCGAGGTCTGGGAGCACACCCCGTGGTGGGAGTTCACCCGGGCCGGGCGGATGTCGAACGAGTACCAGCGCATCCTGGCGGTCGGCGTCACCCGCAACATCGTGGCCACCAAGGCGGAGGAGGCCTCCACCCGTACGGTCGGCACCCTCGGCGAGGCCTTCGTCTTCAACCTCCTGGGCCGCGGGGCGGACGGCCCGCCGGACCGGATCCTCAACCTGCCCACCAACGAGGCGTGGATCGACCCGTGGGAGGCCCATCTGCGCTCCCTGGGCGTGGAGTTCAGGGTCGGCTGGACGGTACGGGAGGTGCAGTACGGGGGCGGCCGGGTGAGCGGGATCGCGGTCGAGGACCCGGACGGCGCCCGGCGGACCGTGACCGCCGACCACTACGTCAGCGCGCTGCCCGTCGAGCACGCCCGGCGCACCTGGAGCGCGGGGCTGCGGGCCGCCGACCCGATGCTGGGGCGCTGCGACAGGCTCCAGACGGACTGGATGACCGGCATCCAGTTCTATCTGACCGAACGGGCCCCACTGGTGCACGGCCACATCAACTGCATCGACTCACCCTGGTCGTTGACGGCGATCCAGCAGGCCGAGCACTGGCCGGCGCGGGACTTCCCCGCCGACTACGGCGACGGAGCGGCGGTCGACTGCCTGTCGGTGGACATCTCGGAGTGGGACAAGCCGGGGATCCTGTACGGGAAGACGGCCAAGCAGTGCACCCGCGACGAGGTGGCGCGCGAGGTGTGGGCCCAGCTGAAGGCCTCCCTCAACGACACCGGGAAGACGCCGCTGTCGGACTCGAAGCTGCACTCGTGGTTCCTGGACCCCGGTGTGGACGGGCTCGGCACCCCGAACCCCACCAACCAGGACGAGCTGCTGATCCACCCGGTCGGCACCCTCGCCAACCGGCCGAGCGCGAACACGCGCGTCCCGAACTTCTTCCTCAGCGGGGACTACGTCGCCGTCGACATCGACCTCGCGACGATGGAGGGCGCCAACGCCTCGGCCCGCGCGGCCGTCAACAGCCTGCTGGACCGGGACGGTTCGACGGCCAGGCGGTGCACCGTCCGGCCGCTGTACCGGGCGCCGGAGATGGAGGGCGCCAAGCGGCACGACCTGTGGCGCCACCGCCTCGGCCTGCGCAACGTCTTCGATGTCGGCTGACCGCGGCGGGGCCCGGCCCGGCTCGCTCGGCTACCGTCGAAGCCATGACCACCTCGACACCCACGGTCGGCGCCCTGCTGCGCACATGGCGGCAGCGGCGCGGGATCAGCCAGCTGGAGCTGGCGGGCCGCGCCGACTCCTCGTCCCGGCACATCAGCTTCATCGAGACCGGGCGGTCCCGGCCGAGCGAGGAGATGGTCCTGAGGCTCGCCGACCGCCTGGACGTCCCGGTACGGGAACGCAACGCCCTGCTGCTGGCCGCGGGTTACGCACCGCACTACGCGCAGACCGCGCTGGACGACCCGTCGATGGAGACCCTGCGCGAGGGCATCGAGCGGCTGCTGACCGGGTACGAGCCCTGTCCCGCGCTGGTCGTGAACGCCACGTACGACGTCGTGGCCGCCAACCGGGGCATCCTGATGCTGCTGGACGGTCTGCCGGAGCACCTGCTGACGCCGCCGCTGAACGCGATGCGGATCACCCTGCACCCCGAGGGCCTGGCCCCGCGGATCCGCAACCTCCGGCAGTGGCGCGGGCACCTGCTCGCCCAGATGGAACGCCAGATCGCGCTGGCCCGCTCCGAGCCGCTGCGCGCGCTGTACGAGGAGGTCTGCGCCTATCCGGTGGCCGAACGCCCCGGCGGCGGCGCACCGCAGGAGCCTGTCACCTCCATCGCGCTCCCGCTGGTCATCGAGCACGACGGTCACCTGCTGTCCTTCGTGTCGTCCATCGCGACCTTCAACACCCCCATGGACGTGACCGTCGCCGAGCTGGCCATCGAGACGATGCTCCCGGCCGACCCGGCGACGGTGAAGTACCTGCGCTCACTCGGCGACTGAGCGCAGGGCGAGCTGCTGGAGCACGGCGAAGCCTGCGACGGTGAGGGCCTGCGCCGGAATCCACACGGTCCCGGCGAGGGTCGGCGAGAACCACACGGCGAGGGCCGCCAGGCTCAGCGCGGCCCAGGCGTAGTTGGTCCCGACGACGGCCTTCACGGCGAGCACCGGGGGCCGGCCGCGCGAGGCCAGCAGGCCGACGGCGGCGCCGTACAGCACCAGCGGGACGCCGAGGGCCAGGAGCAGCCCGGGCCCGACGCCGAGCAGCCGCCCGAGCGGCGCGGAGAAGGCGACGTAGGCGAGGCCGTTGCCGGTGGTGACGACGGCGTCGAGGGCGAGGAAGCGACGCAGCGCGAGCTGTGGGACGGCGGTACGGGCGAAACCGGCGAGCAGGGTAGCGGACATGGGGGATCAGCCTCCGTCGAGGTCGAACGGCCAGGTGGGAGCCGGGCCCGGAACCGAGTGCGCGGCCCCGGGACCCGACGCCCCCACGGTGCCGGGCACCCCCGCGGGGGGTCGATTACCTCCGAGGTCATGCCAACGCTTTTTGAGGTGGGCGTCAGGAAACATGGGGGTTCCCGTGGTTCGGCCGGGGGCGGGGGGCTAGGCTGCTCGCAGCCCGATCCACTCGAACGCCTTGTCGACATACGGAGAATCAACCGGTGCGAGCCGCCGCCAGACCCGACCTCGCCGCGATCTGGCGGCGCGTCGGGGCACTCGCGGAGCGGTGCGGCCGGGACCCGGCCGAGGTGCTGGCGGTGGGGCGGCTGAGCCACCTGTCCGGCGTCGAACCCCGGCGGATCCCGCCGGTGGTGGCGGGCACGGCCGCCGAAGTGCCGCTGGAACGACGCGTGCACCAGCGGTTCCGGCTGCTGCGCGCGACCCGCCGCGACAAGCACGGCCGGGAATGGCCGCTCGCCGCCATCGCCCACGACTTCGGCGCCCCCGGCGCCTCCCTCGGCCCCCTCAACGCGGGCACCGGGCTGCTGCGGCTGGGCCACGCGGCCGGCGTGCAGCGGTTCTTCGGCGTCTACGCCGGCTTCCTGCTGGCCGACTGCAAGAGCGCGGTGGAACGCGCCCTCGCCCTGTCCGCCACCACCGTCTCCGACGGCCGGGAGGACCTGGAACACCTCTCGTACCTGACCGGCATCACGCCCCAGGCCGTCCGGCAGACCCTCGACGGCAGGCCGCCCCGACTCCCCCTGAAGGAGCAGGTGCACCAGCGGTTCGAGCACCTGCGCCGTACCCGTCCGCGGGAGGACGGCCAGGCCCATTCGCTCACGGCCATCGCCAAGTCCTTCGACGCGTCGGGGCAGTCGCTGACCCGTCTGGCCCAGGGCGAGGGCATGCCGAACCTCGCCGCGGCCGCCGGAATCCAGCGCTTCTACGGCGTCGACTGCGGATTCCTGCTCGCCGACGACACCGAGGCGCTCGCGACGGCGCTCGCGCTGATCGAGGGCGAACTGGAGTGCGTGGTACGGGAGCAGGAGAATCCGATGCTGGCCGTGCTGCGCGCGCATGACGTACGGAGCATCGTCACGCGGGCCGGCCGACTGTCGCCCCAGGGGTGGAAGTCGCTGGCCGACCACTTGGACGACCTTCTCGCGCGCGAGGGGCGGCTCGGGCTTCCGGGCACGGAGGGCGGGGCGCCGGCCGAGGGCGCCGCCGCCGAGGGAGAAACACCATGAGGAGCACACGGGCCGTGCGCGAGCTGGGCCCCGAACCGCTGGAGGGCGCACGCCTGACGGCGTCGGCCGATGTCGGGGAGACCATCGGCTCGCGGTGCGCCGCCTGCGGCCCACCGCGCGGCACCGGACGGAAGGCGGCCTTCCACTTGGCCTCGTTCCCGCCCGGCACCGCGAGCGGGTCCGGCGGAGGTCCGGGCCGGGACCTCCGGCCCGCACCCCGGCGGCATCCCGCGTTCCCACCTGCCGCCGCCCCGGGGGGGGCGAGCGCATCAGGTCCGCACTCGGCTGGGGAAGCCCCGCGCCACGCCGTGACCAGCACCAGCCAGTCGCCGCACCCTCACGCCGATGCCCTCAGCACGGCCCTGACAGAGAGCACGCCACGATGAACCAGTCCTCCCCGCCCCGCCACGCCGTCGTCATAGGCGGCAGTCTGGCCGGCCTCCTCGCGGCCGCTGTCCTCGCCGAGCACGCCACGGTCACCGTCATCGACGCCGACCCGCTGCCGGAGGGTCCGGCACCGCGCCGCGGACTCCCGCAGGCCCGGCACACCCATCTGCTGTGGTCGGGCGGCGCCCGGGCCATCGAGCGGATCCTGCCCGGCATCACCGGCGACTGGACCAAGGCCGGCGCCATCCGCCGCAGCCTGCCCACCGACCTGGTCACCAAGACCGCCCAGGGCTGGATCCCGCGCTGCGGCGAGAAGCAGTTCAACATCTCCTGCAGCCGCGACCTCCTCGACTCGGTGGTCCGCGCCCGGGTCACCGCCCTCGCCGGGGTCACCACCCTCCAGCAGAGCCGCGTACGGGGCCTGGAGGGCACGGCGGCCCGGGTCACCGGTGTCCGGGTCGACACCCCCGAGGAGCAGGACCGGCTGGTGACGGCCGATCTCGTGGTCGACGCCAGCGGCCGCGGATCGCGCGCCCGGACGTGGCTCCAGGCACTCGGCGTGAGCGGCATCCGGCAGGCCGAGGTCGACTCCGGTCTCGTCTACGCGACCAGGATCTTCGAGGCCCCGGCCGGCGCGCACGAGATGGGCTTCCCGATCGTCAACGTACAGTCCGACCCGCGGGTGCCCGTGCCCGGCCAGACCGCCACGATCGTGCCCATCGAGAACGGCCGGTGGCAGGCCACCCTGTCCGGCACCCGCGGCGGCCAGCCGACCGGTGACCCCGACGCGTTCATCCCGTTCGCCAGGTCCGTGCGCGACCCGATCGTCGGCGAGCTCCTGGAGCACCGCAAGCCCCTGACGGACGTCGCCGTCACCCAGGGCACCGCCAACCGCCGCATCTACTTCGAGAGGGCCGAGCTGCCGGACGGCTTCTTCGCCGTCGGCGACTCCGTCGCCACCTTCAACCCGCTCTACGGGCAGGGCATGACCGTCGCCGCCCAGGGCCTGCTGGCCGTACGCGGCCTGCTGCGGGCGAAGGGCCTGGCCCATCCGGGGATCGGCCGCGAGGCGCAGCGCGTCATCGCGCCCCAGGTCGCCACCGCGTGGGAGCTCGCCACGTCGCAGGACATCCTGTATCCGGGCGCCACCGGGATGAAGCCGCGCGCCGGCACCGGCCTGCTCAACGGCTACGTCAACCGGCTGATGACGGGTGCCACCACCGACGAGGCGCTCACCGCCGCCCTGTTCAACGTCCTCACCATGAGCATCGAGCCCACCCACTGGCTCCGCCCGTCGGTGGTCTGGCACGTGGCGCGCGCCTCCGACCGGGGTGCGCTGAAGGCGCCGCCGCTCACCTCGGCGGAGCGGGCCGTCGCCGGGCTGGACCCGGCGCCCGGCACGAGGACCGGCGCCGGGGCCGGGGAAACGGGTGCCGGGGGCACGGGCGCCGAGGCCGCCCCCACCGGTCCGGCAGGCGACCCGGTCGGCCCTGCCGACCCCGTCGGACAGGCCCGGTGAGGCGCAGAAGCGCCCGACCCGGGCCTGAGCCGGGCGTCGCCTGAGTACCGGGAAGCGCGGAACGCCCCGGACCGGGGTCCGGGGCGGTGCGCCGTACGCGCCGATCGGCGCGCGCGTCGGATCGGCGGGCGGATCAGAGGTCCGCGAGGTCCAGCCCGGCCTGCGCGGCGGCGGCCCGCACGGTCTGCTCCAGCAGGACGGCGATGGTCATCGGGCCGACACCGCCCGGGACCGGCGTGATCAGCGAGGCCCGGGCCGCCGCCGACTCGAAGTGGACGTCGCCGACGTTGCCCTCGTTGTAGCCGGCGTCCAGGACCACCGCGCCCGGCTTGATGTCCTCGCCCCGGATGAACTCGGCCTTGCCGACGGCGGCGACCAGCACGTCCGCCTGGCGCACGATCGAGGAGAGGTCGCGGGTGCGGGAGTGGCAGTAGGTGACGGTGGCGTTCTGCTCCAGCAGCAGCATGCCGGCCGGCTTGCCCAGGATCGCGCTCCGGCCGACGACCACGGCGTGCTTGCCGGTCAGGTCCACGCCGTACTCGGCGAGCAGGCGCATGATGCCGCCCGGGGTGCAGGAGACGAAGCCGGGCAGGCCGAAGCCCATGGCCGCGAAGGAGTGCATGGTGACCCCGTCGACGTCCTTGCCGGGTGCGATGGCCTCGAAGGCGGCTCGCTCGTCGATGTGGTGCGGGACGGGGTGCTGGAGCAGGATGCCGCTGATCTCCGGGTCCTCGGAGAGCGCCGTGATCGCCGCGACCAGCTCCTCCGTCGTGGTCGAGGCCGGCAGCTCCACGTGGCGGGAGGTGATCCCGGCCTTGGCGCAGCGGTTCTGCTTCATGCGGACGTAGGTGACGGAGGCGGGGTCCTCGCCGACGAGCACGGTCGCGAGGCAGGGCGCGGTGCCCGTGCGCTCGGTGATCTTCGCCGCGAGGGCGGCGGTCTGCTCCGAGATGCGGCGGGCGAGGGCGGTGCCGTCCATCAGCTGGGCGCTGCCGGTGGCGGGGACAGTCTGGGCAGTCGTCACGGGGTCTCCTGAACGTCGCTGCGGATCGCGGTTCGCCCAGGCGCGCGGCAGTCGGCGTACGGGAGGTCCTGAGGTACGCCGGGCCGCTCCCCGGTGGTGATCCACCCGAACGCCAGTCACGGCCCGCCGACCACTGTAGTCGACCAATCCGGTGGTCGCCCGGCGCCCGACCTGCGACGATCGATGTATGACGCGTACTTTCGACCATCTTGTCGCCGAGGCCGAGTCCGTCTCCGTGGACGGCTGGGACTTCTCCTGGCTCGACGGCCGCGCCACCGAGCAGCGTCCCTCCTGGGGCTACCAGCGCCTGATGGCCGAGCGCCTGGCCCAGGTCCGGTCCGCCCTGGACATCCAGACCGGCGGTGGCGAGGTCCTGGCGGGATCCGGCCCCCTGCCGCGCCTGACGGTGGCCACGGAGTCCTGGCCGCCCAACGTCGAGCGGGCGACAAGACTGCTGCACCCGCTGGGCGCGGTGGTGGTCGCCGACTCCGACGAGCCGCCCCTGCCCTTCGGCGACGAGGCCTTCGAGCTGGTGACCAGCCGGCATCCGGTGACCATCTGGTGGGACGAGATCGCCCGGGTGCTGACGCCTGGCGGCAGGTACCTCTCGCAGCAGGTCGGCCCGGCGAGCGTCTTCGAACTCGTCGAATACTTTCTCGGACCCCAGCCGGAGGAGGTCAGGCGTGCACGGCACCCCGACGACGCGGTGGCGGACGCCACGAAGGCGGGTCTCGAAGTGCTGGACCTGCGCTCCGAACGGCTGCGTGCCGAGTTCCACGACATCGGAGCCGTGATCTACTTCCTGCGGAAGGTGATCTGGATGGTGCCCGGCTTCACGGTCGGGCAGTACCGGGACCGCTTGCGCGAGCTGCACGACCGGATCGAGCGCGACGGCCCGTTCGTCGCACATACCGCCCGCTTCCTGATCGAAGCCCGCAAACCGGACTGATGCGGAAGGCGGACGGTTCCACGCCGCATCCGGTTGCCCGGCCGCGGCGTGGCGCAGGTCACTCAATTCAGCGCGTAACGAATCGACTCGGGCATGCGATGAACCGACAGGTGTCCTCGCGCGGCCCGGAATACAGACCCCCCTCGGGTCTGTTTCCCGAGTTCGCGCGATGATGTCCCGCCCACCTCCTTATCTGTTCGCAACGAGAGGCTCCTTGTGTCGCTCAGCCCGTCCCGTACGTTCCCTCCGGAGATCGCCGAATCCGAGGCCCTGGTAGCGCTCGTCGAGCGCGGCCGCGAGCAGGGTCACATCAACGGTGACGACGTGCGCCAGGCCTTCGAGGCCGGCCGCATCCCGGTGGACCAGTGGAAGCGGGTCCTGCGCAGCCTGAACCAGGTCCTCGACGAGGAGGGTGTCGCCCTTCACGTCAGCGCGGCCCCCGCCACCAAGGCTGCCGCGAAGAAGCCCCGCAAGGCTGCCGCCGCCCCCGCCCGTACCGTGGCCAAGAAGGCCGCCGCCGCGCCCCGCCCCATCGGTGCGCGCAAGACCGCGGCCTCCGCCGCGGCCACCACGGTCGCGTCCACCGCTTCGGCGATATCCGCTCCGTCGGCCGCCGCTGCCGCGGAGGCGGCGCCGGCCGAGGCCGCCGCCGAGCCGAAGAAGCGCACGGTCAAGAAGACCGCCGCCAAGAAGACCGCCGTGAAGAAGACCGCCGCGGCGAAGAAGACCAGCGCCAAGGACGCCGACGAGGGTGAGACCCCGGTCGTCGAGGGCGAGGACTGGGCGGCCGAGGACCTCGCCGACGAGGCCGAGGAGGAGGCCCCCAAGGCCGGCGCCCAGGGCTTCGTACTGTCCGACGACGACGAGGACGACGCCCCGGCCCAGACGGTCATGGTGGCCGGTGCCACCGCCGACCCGGTCAAGGACTACCTCAAGCTCATCGGCAAGGTGCCGCTCCTCAACGCCGAGCAGGAGGTCGAGCTCGCCAAGCGCATCGAGGCCGGTCTCTTCTCCGAGTACAAGCTCGAAGAGGAGGAGGACCACAAGCCCGCCTTCAAGCGCGAGCTGGAGATCCTCGTCGAGGACGGCCGCCGGGCGAAGAACCACCTGCTGGAGGCCAACCTCCGTCTCGTGGTCTCCCTCGCCAAGCGCTACACCGGCCGCGGCATGCTCTTCCTGGACCTGATCCAGGAGGGCAACGTCGGCCTGATCCGCGCCGTGGAGAAGTTCGACTACACCAAGGGCTTCAAGTTCTCCACGTACGCGACCTGGTGGATCCGGCAGGCGATCACGCGTGCCATGGCCGACCAGTCGCGCACGATCCGCATCCCCGTGCACATGGTCGAGATCATCAACAAGCTCGCCCGCGTGCAGCGCCAGATGCTCCAGGACCTGGGCCGCGAGCCCACCCCGGAGGAGCTGGGCAAGGAACTCGACATGACCCCCGAGAAGGTCATCGAGGTCCAGAAGTACGGCCGTGAGCCGATCTCCCTGCACACCCCGCTGGGTGAGGAGGGCGACAGCGAGTTCGGTGACCTCATCGAGGACTCCGAGGCGGTCGTGCCGGCGGACGCGGTGTCCTTCACGTTCCTCCAGGAGCAGCTCCAGTCGATCCTGGGCACGCTCTCGGAGCGCGAGGCGGGCGTGGTCTCCATGCGCTACGGCCTCAACGACGGCCAGCCGAAGACCCTCGACGAGATCGGCCGCGTGTACGGGGTGACCCGTGAGCGCATCCGCCAGATCGAGTCGAAGACCATGTCGAAGCTGCGCCACCCGTCGCGTTCGCAGGTCCTGCGCGACTACCTCGACTGAGCCGGCCCCTTCCGGAACGCCCCCGACCTGCGATTGCGCGGGCCGGGGGCGTTCTGCGTCCCGCGGTGGGATCGTGGGCGTACCGCCGACGGCGCACCGCCCGCCGAGCAGCGGGTGGGACGCCTTCTGGGCGGGTGGCGGCAGCCCGCGCGGTCACACCGTCCGGCATCCGGTTCTTCCGGGCTGCCGCCCTGTTCAGGTTTCGAGGAGGTGTTTGAGCTTCTCCTCGTTCAGCGGGATCTCCTTGCGCGCGTGCGGCTTCACGACGAGCGGTACGAGGACCTTGCCGATGCCGTGGCCCTCGAAGTCGAGGCTCAGGGTGAGCCGGGAGCGCGTGCCGTCGCCCAGGGGCTCGACGGCGGCGCGGACGTCGCCGCGGACGGGGCCGTCGATGCCGTGGAGGTGCCAGGTCCTGGGCGGGTCGTACTCGGTGACTTCCATGGTCGTCGGGAACTCGCGGCGGCCGATCCGCCGCCGTACGGCGATGAGCGAGCCGACGGCCGGGTGGTCGGCGCCCCGGACGGACACGGCGCTCTTCTGCCACTCCGGCAGGTGGGAGGCGTCCGACAGGTAGGCGAAGACCTCTTCGGGGCTCCGGTCGATCTCGATGCTTTCCCTGATCGCGGACATGGCGACCCCTTCATGCCCCCGGATGCCCCCAAAGACGCTGTCCTTCCACGCTACCGCGCAGGTCAGGTGGCCGTCCGCTGCCTGCGCGCGGCCATCACGGCGTAGACGGCGACGCCCGCGAAGAGGAAGAGCACGCCCTGGTAGACGGCGGCGTATCCGGAGCCGGCCACCAGCCACATGGAGAAGCCGAAGGCGAGGACGGCGAGGGCGCCGTCGCGGACCAGGCGCCCCCGGTGGACGCGCTCGCCCCGGCCGGAGAGCAGGAAGTAGATCTGAGCGGCGGTGGAGAGCAGGTAGGGCACGGTCGCGGTGAAGGTGGTGACGAGGACCAGGATCTCGAAGACGCCGTCGGAGCCGGCCGTGTAGTTGTAGACGGTCAGGGCGGAGGCCAGGGAGGTCGTGACGACGACGCCGACCACCGGGACGCCGCGCCGCTTCTTCTCGAAGGCGCTGGGGAAGAGCCCGTCCTTGGCCGCTGCGTACGGGGTCTGGGCGCTGAGCAGGGTCCAGCCGTTGAGGGCGCCCGCCATCGAGATGACGGCGGCGCAGGCGACGAGGGTGCCGCCCCAGGTGCCGCCGAACATGGCGTTGACGGCGTCGGTGAAGGGGGCTTCGGAGGCGACCAGTTTCTCGTGGGCGACGAGTCCGAAGACGGAGAGGGTGCCGAGCAGGTAGACGACGGCCGCGCCGGCGGTGCCGAGGATCGTGGCCCGGCCGACGTTGCGGGCGGGGTCGCGGACCTCCCCGGCGCTGACGGCGGCCGACTCCACGCCGAGGTAGCTGAAGAGGAGGATCGCCGCGGAGGCGGAGAGCGCGCCGGCCGGGCTCTGGCCGGTGGCCTGGAACGGGCCGAGGTTGGCGGGGTCGAAGAAGAACAGGCCGCCCACGGCGACCAGCATCAGCGGGGCGAACTTCAGTACGGTGGCGACGAGTTGGACGGCGCCGACGTAGCGGGTGCCGGCCAGGTTGGCGAGCGCGGGCAGCCACTGCATGGCCAGGGCCGCCAGGCACATCGACCACTTGTGTGCGCCGATGGCCGGGAAGAGGACGCTGAGGTAGCCGACCGACGCGACGGCGAGGGCCGCGTTCGACACCCAGCTGGTGATCCAGTAGCTCCAGGCGGCGAGGAAGCCGGCGAAGTCGCCGAAGGCGGCGCGGGCGTAGACGTACGGGCCGCCGGTCTGCGGGTGCCGGTGCGCGAGGCGGCCGAAGACGAGCGCGAGGGCGATGGCCCCGAGCGTGAGCACCGCGAAGGCGACGAGGCTGATGGTGCCGAAGGGGGCGACCGAGGCCGGGAGGAGGAAGATCCCGCCGCCGATGATGTTGCCCATGACCAGGCAGGTCGCGATGGGGAGGCCGAAGCGTCGGGCATGGGGGTCGCGGCCCGGCTCGGGGGGTGCGGTGGCCTCGGCGGGCAGGGCTGCGGTGCTGGTCATCGGTGGTGCGCCTCGGGTCGTCTCACATGGTGGGCCGGTCGACACATGGTCGGCCACTGTGCGGGTCGTACCAAATCAGCGGGTTTCGTCCCGCGCGGGCGACCCCTCGGAAGGAAGGATTCCGCCGATCTGGCCGTCCGGCGGGGAAATCTGCGGCACCGCTCGCGGCGGCCGCTCGCCGGCCTGCGCCGCGGCCTCCGCCGCCTCCGCGGCCTGCGCCCCCTCCGCCGCCTCCCACCCGGATGCCTCCCCCGCCGATGCCTCCGCCGCCGACCTGCCCGCCGCCGCAGATCTGCCCGCAGGCGGAGCCACCGGCACCTGAGGGCCGTCCGCCTCCCTGAGCCAGCGCCGCAGTACGCCGTGCACCGCCTCCGCGCCGATCAGCTCCGCCCCCGGGTCCGACAGCTCCGCGGGCCACATCAGGAAGGGGCGCCCCTGCTCCCCGCCCAGGCCGCCGTGCGAACCGATCTGCTCCTCGAAGGCGTGCACCACGCCCGTGTCCGGGTCGTACGCCGAGTTCACCATGATGTCGGCCACGTGCGGGAAGGTGTCGGTCCGGCGTACGGCCTCCGCCGCGCCGGGCCCGAAGGCGGCGAGGAGCTCCTCCGCCTCGCCGGGTACGTCCAGCCGGGCCTGCGCCCCGTCCGGGCCCAGCACCACGCCGTCCACCAGCAGGAAGCCCACTCCCGGGTGGTTCGCCAGGGTCGCCAGCAGCGCGGGGTGGGTGCGGTCGATACGGGCCCGGGAGGCCCGGCCGGGGACGTCGGGGAAGGAGATCAGGGCGAGGTTGCCCGAAGCCAGCACCACCGGGTCGGAGCCCGGCCCCGGATGGGCCTCCTCGTCCTCCTCCACCGGCCGGTGGAGCGCCGCGAGGACCGCGGCGCGGGCCTCGGCCCCGCTGCGGGTACGGCCGGCCTTGCGGGAGACGGGCAGTCCGCAGCCCGCCCGGACCAGGTCCTTCAGGGTCAGCCCGTACCGCGCCAGGAAGGTCTCCCCCGGGCTCTGGCCGTGGTCGGACAGCAGCACGATGCGGTACGGGCGCGGCGCGTGCTCGGCGACCCGGGCGATCAGCGCGAGGCTGCGGTCGAGGCGTTCCAGCACCTGGTCGGTGTCCCGGCCGCGCGGGCCCGAGTGGTGGGCGACCTCGTCGTAGCCGACGAGGTCGGCGTAGACCACGGCACGCCCGGCGAGCATGTCCCCGATCACCGCCGCCACGACCACGTCCCGTTCGACCACGGTCGCGAAGGCCCGGATCAGCGGGTAGAGCCCGCCGCGTGACACCCGGGGCCGGTCGCCGCGGATCCGCGCCCGCAGGGACTGGACGATCTCCCGGACCGCGTCGGAGACGAAGGACAGGGCGGTGCGGACGGCGTTGGCCGGATCGGAGAAGTACGCGAAGTAGCCGGCGCGGGACCGGTTGGCCCGGCCCCGCCGCGCCGAGACCGAGAGCACGAGCGCCAGCTGGTCCGCGCCGCCGCTGAAGAGGTTGCCGCGGCTGGCGCCGTCGAGGGCGAGCAGTCCGCTGTATCCGGTGCGCTCGACGGCCCGCCGCTGGAGTTCCGCGGCGCTGGTGGGCCGGTTGCAGACCACCACCTCACCGGTCTCCTTCTCGTACCAGCGGAAGGCGGGCACGTCGAAGGTGGAGCCGTGCAGGATGCCGAGCTGGCTGGCGCCGGTCTGGCTGGACCAGTCCGTGCACCAGGGCGTGACGCTGTGGCCGTGCTCCAGCCAGCCGGCCGCGGTGGGCATCAGCGCGCCGTTGCAGGCCTCGCGCAGCACCTCGTAGCCGACCCCGTCGAGTTGGATGACCACCAGCCCGGGCGCAGGCGCCCCGGTCGGTGGCGCGGCCCCGCGGCCCTGCCGCCGCCGGCGGCGGTCGGCGAGCCGGTAGAGCCGGCGCCGGTAGGCCTCGTCGTCGCGCACGGCGAGCGCGGTGGAGGTCGCCGAGGCCACCGCCGACATCACCGCGGCCACGACGACCGCGGTCTCGGGTGCCGCCTCACCCCGCCCGTCGGGAATCAGCCTGAGCGCGATCAGCAGGAGCGAGCCGTTCAGGAAGAAGACGAGCAGCCCGAGCACGAGGGCCGGCACGAGCAGCAGGGCCCTGACGACCACGGGCCAGACCAGGGCGCTCAGCAGGCCGAAGGCGCCGGCGCCCCACGCGGCGGTGAGGCCGATCTGGGTGATGCTGTCGCCGTCGTCGGACTGGAGCCGGAAGTCCGGCAGGATCCCGGCCAGGGCCAGCATCGTGAGGGTCGACACCGCCCAGACGAGGAGCACCCGCACCAGGGCGTTGCCCGTGGTCCGCCACCTTCGTCGCCGCACCGTGCCACCCCCTGGGTCGTGTCCGCCTCCAGGCTCGCACAGCGGCGGCGGCCCGGCCGGGCGACGGGAGAGGGCGGATACGGCGAGGGACGCGGCCCGATGGGGGCGGCGGGGTCAGGTGCCGTCGTAGCCGGCGGTCGGCATGGACAGCCGCCGGTGCACCTCGGCCTTCATCTCGGAGGTGTACCGGGGCTCTTCGACCTCGGCGGTCTCCAGGCGTACGCCGCGCCGCTCGCACTCGGCGGTGAACTCCTCGACGCAGCTCACGGCGCGGGCCAGCACCCGCTGGTTGGCGGCGACGAAGAGTTCGACCCGCCCGGCGTCGATGTCGGACCAGAACCCGCAGTGGTCCGCGCGCAGCCCGTAGACGAGCAGCTGCTTGGCCACGACGTAGCCCCGGTCGGCCGCCCAGCGTGCGCACACGGCGTACTGGCCGCGGGTGTCCACGGCGAAGGGGTCGGCGTCCAGGTCTTCGAGCGGGGCCAGGCTGGCGATAGCGGCCACGCGCAACTCTTCCATGCCGCCGGACCCTACTCCGATCCGCCGCCCGAGAGGAGGGGCCGCCGGGATCCGATCCGGAAGCGGTGGCGGGAGCCTGCGGCCCGGCATGATGGGTAGGACAGTGCGAGCTGCTGGGACGGCGAGGGAGGGAGGGCCTGGTGCCGGTGGAGATCACCTGGTGGGGCCATGCCGCGTGCACCGTCGAGGATTCCGGGGTGCGGCTGCTGACGGACCCGCTCTTCACGCGGCGGCTCGCGCACCTGCGGCGGCGCCGCGGGGCGCTCCCGCCGCCCGAGGCGGCGGTGGCGGACGTGGTGCTGGTGTCGCACCTGCACGCGGACCACATGCACCTGCCGTCGCTGGGGCGGCTCGCGCCCGGGACCCGGCTCCTGGTGCCGCGCGGGGCGCGGCGGGCGGTCCCGGGACTGGCCCGGCTCGCCGGGCAGCGCGGGCTGGCGGTGACGGAGACGGCGCCGGGTGAGGAGACCGGCGTCGGCAAGGGCGTACGGGTGCGCGCGGTCAGCGCCCGGCACGACGGGCGGCGGCTGCCGTTCGGTCCGCACCTCGCGCCGGCGCTCGGATACGTGGTCCAGGGCGCGGCGCGGACCTACTTCGCCGGGGACACCGGGCTGTTCGACACGATGGCCGAGGAGGTGGGGCCGGTGGACGTGGCCCTGCTGCCGGTGGGCGGCTGGGGCCCGTACCTGGGGCCCGGGCACCTGGACGCCGGGCGGGCGGCGCGGGCGCTGGCGCGGCTGGCGCCGGCGGCGGCGGTGCCGGTCCACTACGGGACGTACTGGCCGGTGGGGATGGACGCGGTGCGGCCGCACGAGTTCCACGCGCCGGGCGGGGAGTTCGAGCGGCTCGCACGGCAGCTGGCGCCGAAGGTGACCGTACGGGTACCGGCGCACGGCGAGCGGGTGCGGCTGCCGTGACCCTTCGCGACCTCACGGCGGCTGCGGCCGCGGCCTCTGCCTCGGCGGCGGCGGGGACCGGCCAGGTACCTCCGGAGACCGCCCAGCAGGCGGTGGGCTACCCGGCGTTGTTCGTGCTGGTGGCGCTGGGCGCGCTGGTGCCGGTGATTCCCACCGGGGCGCTGGTGAGTTCGGCGGCGGTGGTGGCGTTCCACCACCAGTCGCCGCCGTACGGGGTGCTGCTGGTGTTCGCGGTGTCGGCGACGGCGGCCTTCACCGGGGACCTGACGCTGTACTGGCTCGGGCAGCGCGGGGTGCGGTCACGGGGCGGGTCGCGGTGGCTGGAGGCGTTGCGCGACCGGGCCGCGCCCGAGCGGCTGGAGCAGGCGCAGAGCAAGCTGGACGAGCACGGGGGCATGGTGCTGGTGCTCTCCCGGCTGGTCCCGGCGGGCCGGATCCCGGTGATGCTGGCCTGCCTGCTGGCGGAGCTGCCACTGCGCCGGTTCGCCCGCGGGGACGGTCCTGCGTGCCTGGCCTGGGCGGCCACGTACGGCCTGATCGGCATCCTGGGCGGTTCGCTGTTCTCGGAGCCGTGGAAGGGCGTGGCCCTGGCGGTCGGCCTGACGCTGCTGATCAGCGCGAGCCCTGCAGCCTGGCGCCGCCTGCGCCCGGACCCACAACCCTAGTAGCGGGAGCCGGGGGCCGGATCCCGGTCGGGGTCGGGGTCCGGATCGGAGTCCGGGTCCGGGTCCGGGGCAGGGCCCGGGGCGGGGTCGGGGGCCGCGGCCGGTGGCGGGTCGGGCAGGGTGCGGGAGGCTCCGACCGGGAGGTCCCAGAGGTCTTCCCGGGGAAGGCCCGCACGCGACCAGGCGGCCCGAGTGCGGTGCAGGGGCTCCATGACCGGTTCGGCGGAGAGCACGAAGGCGGCCCAGTGCATGGGAGCCATCCGCCGGGCACCGAGGTCGAGACAGGCCTGGACGGCTTCCTCCGGGTCGGCGTGCACGTCGCCGAGCCACCAGCGCGGTGCGTAGGCGCCGACGGGCAGGAGCGCGAGGTCGATGCCGGGGTGGCGGCGGCCGATCTCGCGGAACCACCGGCCGTAGCCGGTGTCCCCGGCGAAGTAGACCTTCCTCGGCACCGGGCTCAGCGTGTCGGTGAGGATCCAGCCGCCCCACAGGGACCGGCAGGTGTCGGTCAGGGACCGCTTCGACCAGTGGTGGGCGGGGACGAACTCGAAGCGTACGCCGCCCAGCTCGGCCTGCTCCCACCAGTCGAGGTCGGTGACCCGGGTGAAACCGCGGCGGCGGAACCAGCCCGCGAGGCCCGCGGGGACGAAGAGGGCGGTGTCCCGGGGCAGCCGCCTGAGGGTGGGGGCGTCGAGGTGGTCGTAGTGGTTGTGGCTGATCACCACCGCGTCCACCGGCGGCAGGTCCTCCCAGCGCACCCCGACGGGCGTCATCCGGGCCGGGGTGCCGAGGATCCGGCGGGACCAGACGGGGTCGGTCAGCACGGTCAGTCCGCCGGTCCGTACGACCCAGCTGGCGTGCCCGGCCCAGGTGACGGACACCGCGCCGGGGACCGTCGGGGGCAGCGGGCCCGGCTCGTACGGCAGGTCCGGGATGCCGCGCAGCCCTTCGGGGCCGGGCCGGAAGGCGCCCTCGCGGGCGAGTCGGGCGAAGGCGCGGACGCCGGGGAGCGGGGCGGTCAGCCGGTCGGCGAACGAGCGGGGCCAGCGGCGGTGTACGCCGATCGGGCGCGGTGCGGACGGGCGCGGGGCCCGCGGGGTGGCGGCCGGGCGTACGGGCCCCGCGGAGGGGGCGGCCGGGGCGGGTGCGGGGGCGGCGTCCGTCCGGTCGCTCATCGACAGTCTCCGTTCACCTTGGTCGCGGGGTCGGGGCGGGCCGCACCGGGGTCAGGCCAGCCCGGCCAGGACCGCTCCGAGGAGGTCCAGGGAGCGGCGCACGTGCGGCAGTTCGAGCGGATCGCGGGCGGTGAGGGCGGCCAGCCGCTCCTCCGGCGTGGCGCCCAGCAGCGGCCCCGTGGACAACCTCACCCGCAGTGCGCCCAGTTCGTCCGCGAACCGCTGCCCGCCGGGGGTCGGCGTGCCGAGCCGGCCGCCGAGCCAGTCCTCCAGCTCCAGGGCGTCGCCGACCCCGTGCCGGGCGAGCCCCGCGCGCAGCGGGGTGAGGTCGGCGTAGAGGTGCCGCCCGGCCTGCGGGGGCCGGGCCATGGCTCCTACGGCAAGGATCTCGCGGTGCGCGGCGGCGGCCACCCGGCCGTGCAGGCGGGCGGCCGCGCAGGCGCGGGCGGCGACGGCGTCGGGTTCGTCGAGGGCGTGCGCCGCCGCGCCGGCGACGGGCCCCGCGACCATCGCGCCGGTGGCGGTGAGGACGTCGAGGGTGTGGGCGCACAGCCGGGACCCCTGCGGGGTGGCGGGGAAGCGGACCACTGCGGCGGGCCAGTCGGCAGGCAGCAGCGCCCCGGCGAGGTCGACGAGGACGGCCGTCTGTTCGGGCAGCATCTCGGCGGGGCTGAGGACGAGGTCGTCGTGGGGCCGGTGGACGGTGTCGCGCCAGCTCTCGTCGCTGACGACGAACAGCCCGGCGGTCTCGGCCGCCTCGCACGCCTCACGCACCAGCTCGGGCGGCGGCACGGTCGCGGTCGGGTCGTCGGCGACCGACAGCAGCAGCACCCGCGGGTCGCCGCCCTCGGCGCGCACCCGCCGTACGGTCTCCAGCAGGGCGTAGGGGTCCGGTACGCCGCCGCACTCCGCGGGGGTCGGTACGTGGTAGGCCCGCCGGCCGAGCAGCCGGATCTGCGGGGTCCACCAGGCGGGGCAGGGCCGGGGCAGCATCACGTCGCCCCCGACCGCCCCGAGGAGGGCCAGGAGCAGCGCCGGGGCGCCGGGGCCCGCCGCCACGTTCTCCGGGGCGGTCGCCAGTCCGCGCCGGCCCCAGTGCCGGCAGGCGGCCTCGCGCAGCGATGCCCCGCCGCCCGGGGGCTGCGGCGAGGAACGCCCGGCGGCCGCGCCGAGGACGGAGACCAGTTCGGCGAGGACGGGCAGGCCGGGCTCCGGCGTGGGCGGGCCGTAGCGGACCGGGCCGCGGCCCTCCGCCGCCGTGCGCTGCATCCCCTCCACCGTTGTCCGCCTTCCGCGTTCGTCGCGCCCGCACTCCGCCGACCCTGACCTTTATACGATTGTTTGGACGCGTATGCCCGTTGTCGGGCGCCGTCTGCCGGCCGCCCGGCGGGGCTAGGGTCTGTATCGAGTTGCCCCGTGGAGCAAGGAGCGGCGTTCGTGCCGGGCGTCGCGACGCCGCGGGGCAACTCGATACAGACCCTTAGCCCTTGCGCCCCACCATCGCGAGCAGTCTGGTCTGCGCGTCCGCGCCCGGCGGGATGTCGACCGGCTCGGCGAACATGCCGCTGGCCGCGAGTCCGTCGGCGTAGGGCATGAGCTCCTTGAGGGAGAACTCCACGAGGGTGGCGGGCAGCCGGTCGTCGGCCCCGATGCCGCGGCAGAGGTCCCAGGTGTGCACGACGCAGTCGGCGGTCAGCTGCGAGCAGTACGCCGACCCGAGCGCGGGCCCGTACGAGAGCCGCACGGTCCGCTCCAGCGCGCCGGACGCGGCGAAGGCGGCGTGCGCGGCGCCCGAGGCGCGGTCCCACGCGGCGACCGGGTCGTCGCCCAGCACGTCCCCGGAGAAGGCGTCGCCGAGCTCCTCGACGGTGCGGCCCTCGGTGATCAGCGGCGGGATCCAGAGCTGTTCCCCGGTGACGTGGTTGACCAGGTCCCGCACGGTCCACTCCGTGCACGGGGTGGGCGCGTCCCACTGGTCGCGTCTGACGGCGCGCACCCGCTCTCCGAAGAGGCGCAGCGCTTCGGCGTGCCGTTCGAGCAGCGTGTCGGACATGGCTCCCACCGCTCTCCACCGGGAGGGACATCCCCTGGACCAACTTTCCTCGCCCCCGCCCGACCTTGCCACCGACCGGCCCGGTCCCCTTGGAGAACAAGCCATGTGTCCACATGTCAAAACGCATATCTCACATGACGAACTGATCGCTTACGGTGGTGCCAATGCTTCGACGAGGAGGGGCACAGGCCATGGACGCCACGAACGCCGCCGCGAACGCCGCCACCGACGCCGCCAGCAAGACCGCCGTCTACACGCACGGCCACCACGAGTCGGTCCTGCGCTCGCACCGCTGGCGCACGGCCGAGAACTCCGCGGCGTACCTGATCGGCGAGCTGCGCCCCGGGATGGCGGTCCTGGACGTCGGCTGCGGCCCGGGCACGATCACGGCGGACCTGGCGGAGCTGGTCGCACCGGGCGGCCGGGTCACGGCCGTCGACGCGGCCGAGGACGTCCTGGCGCAGGCCCTGACATACGTGGAGGAGCGCGGCCTGGGCGGCGCCGTGTCCTTCGCCGTCGCGGACGTGCACGCCCTGGACTTCCCCGACGACTCCTTCGACGTGGTCCACGCCCATCAGGTACTGCAGCACGTGGGGGACCCGGTACGGGCGCTGCGCGAGATGCGCCGGGTGTGCCGGCCGGGCGGGGTCGTCGCCGCGCGCGACGCCGACTACGCGGCGATGACCTGGTACCCGGCGACGCCGGGGCTGGACGGCTGGCTGGACCTGTACCGGCGGGTGGCCCGCGCCAACGGCGGGGAGCCCGACGGGGGCCGCCACCTGCGGGCCTGGGCCCGGCAGGCCGGTTTCACGGACGTGGCCTGCTCGGCCACCGCCTGGTGCTTCGCCACCCCGGAGGAGACGGCGTGGTGGTCCGCCCTGTGGGCCGACCGCACCAAGGCCTCCGCGTACGCGGACACCGCCGTCCGCGGCGGCCACGCGACGCCGGCCGACCTGGACGCCGCCGCGCACGCCTGGCACGCCTGGGGCACCTCCCCGGACGCCTGGTTCTCCGTCCTGAACGCCGAGATCCTCTGCCGGGCCTGACCGGGGCGGCCCCGCGCCGCCGCCCGGGGCGGGGATCAGGCCGGCGGCCGCATGCGGAAGTCGTAGCGGGACGGCAGGGGGCAGTCGGTGAGGGCGGACCAGAGTTCGGACAGGGTTTCCTCACCCTCCCTCAGGTCGGGGAGTTCGAAGCCGTCCTCGAAGACCCGGCGGGCCGCCCGGACATGGCCCTCCGCCGCGAGCAGCCGGGCCGCCAGCAGCCGGAAGCGGCCCTGTTCGCGCAGGGCCGGCCGGAGCCGCTCCCAGACGGACCGGGCCTGCGCCAGACGTCCCGCCGCCAGGAGCGTGGCCATCGCCTCCCGGCCGAGCGCCGACTCCGCCGCCGTCCACGGCTCGCCCCCGCGGCTCTCCGCGGCCAGGTCCTCGAAGGCCGCCGCGAACCCGTCGGCGGCCCGCGCCGCATCGCCCGCCAGCGCGTCCGCCACCGCCAGGCACCGCAGCAGGGGCCACTGCGAGGGGGCGAGCGCCAGCCCGCGCTCCCAGCTGCGCACCGCCTGGGCTGTGTCCCCCGCGTGCCACTGGGCCACGCCCAGGTGGTACTCCGTCAGCGGGTCCGCCGGGGCCGTCTCCAGCATGTCCCGCCAGTGCGCGGCGACCAGGCTCGGGCCTGGCGGGACCACCCGGCGCGGAGCGGGCAGGACACCTGTGCGCCACAGCTCCAGCCACGGCTCCTGCTCCTCACCCAGCGTGGACTCCTCGAAGGGCGTACCCGGCAGCCGGTGGCCCGCGCACACCACCTCCAGCGCGCCCCAGCCCGAGCCGGCCGCCAGCCGCTCCCCCGGTTCGGTGTCGGCGCGGCCGCGCCACGCCTCGTAGGCCGCGTCCACGCGCTCGCGCGGCAGTACGGCGTCCAGCGCGTCCTCGGCGGCGCCGCGGGCCGCCGCCCAGTCCGCGCCGTGCACCGCCGACGGGTCCGCCGACAGCGGCCCGTACGCCTCCAGCCAGCTGAACTCCGCCCCGCCCTCCAGCCGTACGTGCTCCAGCTGGGTGCGGGCCAGTCCGGCCTGGATCTCCGCGTAGCCGCCCGTGCCCGGCTCGGTCAGCCACTCCTGCCAGCGCCGCCCGCCGGCGCCCGCGCCCCACACGAACAGCTTGCGGCCGCGCAGCCGCCCGGTGGAGGTCTGCACGAGCCCGTGCCCGGCGGCGTCGAGGGAGGCGATCCAGGGCCGGGACCCGCCCGGGACCTCGTAGAAGTAGTCCGCCGGGTATTCACTGCGCAGCGGGTACGTGCGGTCCGCGGACTCCCACTCCGGCACGGGGATCCGGCGCAGCGAGCGCTCGTACCCGAAGTGCCAGGCCTCGTCGGCGGGGGCCAGGACGCGGCTGCCCGGGTCCTCGGGGACGGCGGTGTTGGACCACCAGTACACGGGGGCGGGCCGCTCGTGCGGGTTGCGGACGCGGACGCCGACGTACAGGAACGGCGAGTCGTGCGGCAGCCACAGGTCCACCTGGAACGGCAGGTCGCGCAGCCGCTCCCACTCCCACAGCCGGACCATCACGCCGCCGTCCGGGGCTGGGACCAGCGCGGCGTGCAGAGGGGCGCAGGACAGGGTGGTGTGGCCCGTCGCGCCGAGGTTCCACTCGATGCCGCCGGAGAACCAGGCACCGTTCAGCGCGAAGTTCGCGGGCTGGAACACCGGGTTGCGGTAGAGCAGTTCGCGGCCGGTCGGCAGGTGGACCAGCGAGTGGACGCGCCCGCCCAGGCCCGGGAGCACGGTGGCCCGCAGGTGCTCGTTCTCGATGACGACGGCCTCGAACTCCCGCTCCGCGCGCTCGCGCCGGTACCCGTCGCGGATCCGTACGGGCAGCAGGGACCGCAGCGGCGCGTAGCCGATCTGCCGGGCCATGTCGCGCGGCAGGCCGTCGCGGGAGCGCTCGTCCAGGACGTGCACGCCGTCGGGCGCACGCAGGGCGGGCAGCGGGTTGTCGGAGCCCAACGGGGCTGCGGGGAGGGTCAGTACGGCGCGTCGGACGGTGGTGGCCATGGGGAGATGGAACACGCCGCGGCGGCCGGTGCACAGGGGTTCCGCGGATCACCACCGGTCAGGATGACGCGAAGGCCCCCGCCACCAGATCCGCGAGCAGCGCGCCCGCACGGCCGTCGGGGTCGAGGTCCGGGTCGTAGATGGTGACGTTCAGCCCGACGCACCGAGGCGACCGGACCAGGACGGCCAGCAGTTCGGCGACCTCCTCCGGCCTCAGGCCCCCGGGGTCGGGGCTGTCCACGGCGGGCATCACCTCCGGGTCGAGCACGTCGGCGTCCAGGTGGACCCAGAACCCGTCGGTGACGGGCGGGTGCAGCCCGTCCAGGGCCGACCGCGCGACGGCCGCGGCGCCCCGCCGTCGGATCTCGCCGACGGTGGCGGCGAAGATACCGGCCTCCGCCAGCTCCAGGAGGTCCGCGTCCCCGTCGCGCAGCCCGAAGAGCCGCACGTCCTCGTCCCGCAGGTACGGCGCGAGGCCCTCCAGGTCGCTGAGGGAGGGCTGCCCGCGGCCGGTCGCCAGAGCCAGCTCCTCGCCGCCCGCGGCCCCGACGGGCCCGTTGACTGCGGTGTTTCCGGGGTGGCGGAAGTCGGCGGAACCGTCGACGGCGGCGAGGCCGTAGCGGCCGGTCCGGCGCATGGCGAGCGAGGCTCCGAGCTGGATGGAGCAGTCCCCGCCGAGCACGACGGGGAACTCCCCGGCCCTCAGGTGGCCTTCGATGCGGTCGGCGAGGGTGACGGTGTACGCGGCGAGAGCTTCTGCGTTGAACACGCCGTCGCCCTCCTTCCAGTCCCCGCGGTCGTAGCGGGGCGGCACCACGACACCTCCCTCGCGTGCCCCGAGCCTGCCCAGCAGGCCCTGTTCGCGCAGGGCGCCCGCGAGTTTGTAGACACCGGGGACGGTCCCGGGGGCGGGCGGCCGCAGACCCAGGTTGGACGGGGCATCGAGCAGTACGAGGGTGCGCATCCCCTCATCCTGCGCGATGCGTCGCCGGGGCGGCAATCGCCGGTCGTCCGGCCGCCGGCGCCGTCATCGCGTGCGCCACATCCCGGCGGTGACGGCCCAGCGCTCGTGGTCGCGCCAGGCGCCGTCGACGTGGAGGAAGTCCGGGGAGAGGCCCTCCAGCCGGAAGCCTGCGCCCCGGACCAGCGCGATCGAGGCGGCGTTGGCGGGCTGGACGTTGGCCTCCAGGCGGTGCAGGCCCAGGCCCTCCCCGGCGGGTGCGAAGGCGTGGTCGAGGAGCAGTCCGAGGGCCTCGCGCAGGAGCCCGCGGCCTGCGGCGTGCGCGAAGGCCCCGTAGCCGAGGGCCCCGCACTGGAAGGCGCCCCGCACGATGTTGTTGACGTTGACGAACCCGGCCAGGGCGCCGGTACCGAGCTCGCACACGAGGAACCCGGCGCGGGCGTCGCCCTCGGTCAGCCGGGTCGCGTAGGGCTCGTACTCCTCCACGGTGGCGGGCGGGAACAGCCAGGGGCGGTGGAGATCCCGGCTCTCGCGTACGCGCGCGGTGAACTCGGGCCCGTCGGCGAGCCGGTAGGGCCGCAGGCCGACGCGGTCGCCCTCCCGGACGTGGATCGAGAAGGTCATCGGGCAAGGCTAGTCCCGCGCCAGGCGACGTTTGCCCGTCAGGAGCGGCGTCCGGTGCGTGCTCTCGGCGTGCCGGCCGGAAGCGCTCGTACGGGACGTACGTGGCTTTCGTCCGGTGCCGCGAGAGTGCGTGCCGGACGCCGCGACGCCTCGGGGCAACTCGATACAGGCCCTAGCTGTGGCACGATCAGGTCGTGATCACGGACGGGACGAGTACGCCGCTGCGCCGCCTGGCAGCGCTGAACAACGCCGGGTGGTGCGACGCCGTCTGCCGCGCGCACGGCCTGTCGCCGCGGTACGAGGGCGAGGACCTCTGGCTGAGCACGGTGCGGACCCCGCCGCTGTATCCCGACGCCGTGACCCTGGACGCCTCCGTCCCGGCGGAGAGCGTGCTCCGGTCGGTCGACACCGGCTCCCCCGGCTGCTCGGTGAAGGACGGCTTCGCCGTCCTGGACCTGTCCCAGGACGGCTTCGAGGTGCTGTTCGAGGCACAGTGGATCCACCGCCCGGCCGGGGCACCGGTCACGGCGGCGGCCCGGTCCGCACCGCAGTGGTCGCAGGTGCGTGACGCGGCGGAGCTGGCGGCCTGGGAGGCCGCCTGGGGCGGCGAGGGGGCCACCGGGCTGTTCCGGCCCTCCCTCCTCGGCGGCGACACCGCCTTCCTCGCCGGCCGGGCCGGCGGCCGCATCGTCGCCGGGGCCGTCGCGCACACCTGCGCCGGCGCGGTGGGCGTCTCGAACCTGTTCGCCCGTGACGGGGCCGGCGCCGACGAGGCCTGGTCGGGCGCCCTCACCGCGGTGGCCGCCCGCCGCCCCGACCTGCCCGTGGTCGGCTACGAGCACGGCGAGGACCTGGACGCCGCCCTGCGCAACGGCTTCACCGCCGTCGGCCCGCTGCGCGTCTGGCTGCACACGGCGTGACGGCCCCCTTTCACCGCCGCTGAGCGCTGAGCGCTGAGCGCAGATCACTGATTGTCCGTCAAGCTCCGTTGTCAGTGGCTCCCCCTACTGTGAGGACATCACTCGGGGAGCTTCGGAAAAGGAGCGCAGTCATGTCCGCAAACAGGATCCAGCACAAGGTGAACCACGTCGCGCTGGTAGTGGACTGTTCGGGTTCCATGCGTCAGCACCAGAGCCAACTCATCCGCGTCGTGGACGAGTTCGTGGCGGGATTGAAAACCGAGTCGGACAGCCTCGGCCATGAGACGCGCATCAGCCTCTATTCCTTCGACCACACAGTGGAGAACCTGGTCTGGGACATGGACGTGAAGCACCTGCCGTCCATGCGGGGCCTCTACAAGGTGAAGAACGGCGCCACCGCCCTCATCGAAGCGTCCCTGAAATCCCTCGACGACCTGGGCCACATCTGGGAGGAATACGGCGAGCACAGCTTCCTCCAGATCGTGGTGACGGACGGCGAGGAGAACGCCTCCGGCGGCGACCGGCGGCACGACGGCGACATGAGCATCCTCGGCCCCTGGCTCGACCGGATCACGGCCAGGATGGGCACGCTCCCGGACCACTGGACCTCGGCGATCCTCGTCCCGAACTCCCTGGCCAAGCGGACCGCCCAGAACTACGGCTTCCCGGCGGGGAACATCGCCATCTGGGACGCGGATTCCCAGGAGGGCGTCAAGGAGGCGATCGGCACCGTGCGCGCCGCCGCCACCAGCTTCCTGCGCGGCCGCGAGAAAGGCGTGCGCGGCACGAAGAACCTGTTCGCGGTCGGCCAGGACATTTCCGTCGACGACGTACGGGCGAACCTCGAACCGATCGCGGCCGACAAGTACCGGCTGCTGGAGGTCGACGCGGAAACGAGCATCCGCTCCTTCGTCGACGCGCAGTCCGGCGTGACCTATGAGCGCGGCTCCTGCTACTACCAACTGGGAAGCCGAGTCCAGGTCCAGCCCGACAAGGAGGTCATCGTGGTCGAGAAGGAAACCGACCGCGCGTACACCGGCGACGCCGCGCGCAGCCTTCTGTTCGGCACCGGCATCCAGGGGACCGTATCCGTGAAGGCCGGCCACAATCCCGAATTGGAGGTCTATGTGCAGAGCCGTTCGGTGAACAGGAAGCTCAAGGCGAAGACGCGCCTGCTCGTCATGCTCTGAGTTTCACGAGGACGTTTCCAGGGCGAGCCGCGGCACGTCGGTGCGTTCGATCCCGAAGACCTGCGCGTACAGCGACAGTTCCGCCTCCAGCGCCCGGACCATGGTGTCCGCGCGGCGGAAGCCGTGCCCCTCGCCCTCGAAGGCCAGATAGGCGTGCGGCACCGGCCGGCCCCGCATCGCGGCCAGCAGCCGCTCCGCCTGCGCCGGCGGGCACACCGGGTCGTCCAGCCCCTGCAGCAGGACGAACGGCGCCGAGATCCGGTCGGCCCGGGCCACCGGGGAGCGCTCGCGGCACAGGACGGCGAGGGTCTGCGGCGGTCCCGCCAGGCCGTCGACGTAGCGGGACTCCAGGTCGTGGGTCTCCTCGGCGAAGCCGAGCAGGTCCAGCACCGGGTAGATGAGCGCCGCGCAGGCGTACAGGTCCGTCGCGGCCAACGAGGCCGCCGCCGTCCAGCCGCCCGCGCTGCCGCCGCGGATGGCGAGCCGGGCCGGGTCGGCGGTGCCCTCGGCGGCCAGCGCCCGGGCCACCGCCGCGCAGTCCTCCACGTCCACCACGCCCCACTGCTCGCGCAGCCGCTCCCGGTAGGCGCGGCCGTAGCCGGTGGAGCCGCCGTAGTTCACCTCGACCACGCCGATCCCGCGCGAGGTGAAGTAGGCGATGTGCAGGTCGAGTACGGGCGGCACGTGATCGGTGGGCCCGCCGTGGGCCCACACCACGTACGGGGGCAGTTCGGCGGCGGCCGCCCGGCAGGCCGGGTGGTGCGGCGGGTACACGTGCGCGTGGATCTGCCGGTTGTCAGGGCCGGGGAAGGTACGGCTCTGCGGCTCGGGGTAGTAGGCCGGGTCCACCGGGTCCGCGCCGTGCGCACCGACCACCCTGGCGTGCCCGCTGGCGGTGTCCAGCTCGACCACCTCGTAGGCGCTGCGCGGGCTGGCGGCGACCCCGTAGACCCGGCTGCCGTGCACGGCGAGCGTCGGCTGCCAGGCCGTCCACGGCCCGGCCGCGTCCACCAGGTCGCCACTCTCCGGGTCCAGGATGCCGAGCACCGAGGAGCCCTGTCCGTGCAGCACGGCGACGAGCCCGTCGGGGAGCGGGGCGAGCCAGCGCAGGCCGGGCTTCCACAGGGCTCCCCCGAACTCCTCCTCCCGCGGACACAGGTTGACGGCCGACCCCGTGTCCGGGTCCACCCGGTACGGGTTCCACCAGCCGCCGCGGTCGCTGACCGCGAGGAGGGTTCCGCCGGCCGTCCAGTCCACCTGGGCGACGGACTCCTCGGGGCCGCCGAGGACGGTCCGCGCCCCGGCCAGCCGCCCGTCGGTGGTGACCTCGGCCAGCTGCAGCTCGGTGCCGTCCCAGGGCATCAGCGGGTGGTCCCACACCAGCCAGGCCGCCCGCCGCCCGTCCGGCGAGAGCCGGGGGCCGGTGGTGAACCGGTGCCGGCCGTCGGTGAGCTCCCGTACCGCCGTCCGGTCCCCGGCCGCCGACCCGTCCAGCGGTACGGCGGCCAGGACCCGGCGCACATCGGTCGGCGCGGGCCCGGTGAACTCCTCCAGCACGCACCACACTTCGCCGCCGCGCACCACCGGGTCGGCCCAGCGCAGCCCGCCGCCCGTCGCGGACACCGGGGTGAGGGGCCGCGGCTCGGGGGCTCCGGGCGCGTCCGGCTCGTACGCGTACAGTCTCTGATCGGCGCAGTGGACGAAGACCAGCAGGGGGCCGCCGCTCGCCCGCTCGGCCCCCGCCCAGGGCAGGCCGCCGTACTCGGTGACCCGGCTGCGCACGTTCCACGGTGCGGGCAGCTCGCTCACCTCGCTCCCGGCGCCTGCGGGCCGGCGGCGTACGAGGGCGCGGCGGCCCGCCTCCCGCGGCCGGGGCTCGGTCCACCACACTTCGGGGCCGACCGTGCCGAGGTACTCGGGCCGCCCGTCGAGCGAGGCCGCGAGACCCGCGTCGATGGGCGAGGGCCAGCTCCCGTACGGACTGGTCGGCGCGGCGGACATCACCGGTCCCCGCTCACAGGGTGCGCAGCGCGCGGTCGAGGACGCGGACGCCGAAGTGGAGGGCATCGACGGGGACCCGCTCGTCCACGCCGTGGAAGAGGGACCAGTAGTCGTAGCCGGGCGGCAGCTTCAGCGGGGAGTAGCCGTAGCCGGTGATGCCGAGCCGGGAGAACTGCTTGGCGTCGGTGCCGCCCGCCATGCAGAAGGGCACCACGCGGCCGTCCGGGTCGAACCGCTCGACGCACTCGCGCAGCACGGCGTACGTCCGCCCGTCCACGGGTGCTTCGAGCGCGACCTCCCGGTGGTGGAACTCCCACGTGACGTCGGGGCCGGTGAGCGCGTCGAGGGTGGCGATGAACTCGGCCTCGCCGCCGGGCAGCATGCGTCCGTCGACGAAGGCGGTGGCCTGGCCGGGGATCACGTTCAGCTTGTAACCGGCGCTGAGCATGGTCGGGTTGGCGCTGTTGCGGAGGGTCGCCTCGACGAGGGCGGCGGCCGGGCCGAGCTTGCCGAGGACCGATTCGAGGTCGAAGCCGGGACGCCGCGGGTCGACCGACAGGCCCTGGAGGGCGGCGAGTTCGGTGATACAGGCGGTGACGGTGTCGGTGAGCCGGACCGGCCAGTCGTACGCGCCGATCCGGGCGACCGCGGCGGCGAGTCGGCTGACGGCATTGGCCTTGTTGGGCTTGGAACCGTGGCCGGCGGTTCCGCGCGCCGTCAACTTCAGCCAGGCGGTGCCGCGTTCGCCGGCGGCGATCGGGTAGAGGGCGCGGCCGGGGCCGGTGTGGAGGGTGAAGGCGCCGGATTCGCTGAGGCCTTCCGTACAGCCCTCGAAGAGTTCCGGGTGGTGGTCGGCGAGGAAGCCGGAGCCGTCGACGGCGCTGTCCTCCTCGTCGGCGGTGTAGGCGATCACGATGTCCCGGCGCGGGCGGACTCCCGCGCGCGCCCAGGCCCGTACGACGGCCAGCACCATCGCGTCCATGTTCTTCATGTCGACGGCGCCGCGGCCCCAGACGACACCGTCCTGGACCTCGCCGGAGAAGGGGTGCACGCTCCAGTCGGCGGCTTCGGCGGGGACGACGTCGAGGTGGCCGTGGACGAGGAGCGCGTCGGCGGACGGGTCGGCGCCGTCGATCCGGGCGACCACGTTGGTGCGGCCCGGGGTGCGCTCCAGCAGGAGCGGCTCCAGGCCGGCGGCGGCGAGCCGTTCGGCGACGTACTCGGCGGCGGGGCGCTCGCGGCAGTCGCCGCCGCCCCGGTTGGTGGTGTCGATCCTGATGAGGTCCGAGGTGAACCCGACGGCCTCGTCGAGGGCCACCGCGTCCACGGCGGTGACGCCGTCCACGGTGTCTCCGGCGTCGACGGCGGTGGCGGGAGACCCGGTGTCGATTGCGCGCATGTCAGCCATACTGCTCCTCCACCGCCGCCGAGACGACCGTCGTGACCGCCTTGAAGGCGCGGATCCCCTCGTACATCGTCTCGCTGGTGTACGCGACCCTGCGCTCCCCGCTGCGCCGGACCCCCGGAACCACCGTGGCGGACATCGCCAGGTGTTCGGCGTCGAACTCCAGCTCCACGGTGTACGGACCGCCGCCGGGTACGGGCTCGCGCCGGACGGCGAGGGCGGTGGCCTCCTTGGCCGCGGCCCGGATGTCGGCGGCGGTGCGGGACGGCGTCCGGCAGACGGCGGCGTAGCGCGAGACGTGGTCCTTGACCGCGACGGTCACCGCCCCGGGGGCGTAGCCGGCGGCGTCCACGCAGGTCAGGTCGTCGCCCGTGACCAGGATGACCGGGACTCCGTACTCGGCGACGACATGGGCGTTGAGCAGCCCCTCGCTCGCGCGGGTCCCGTTGAGCCAGACCCCGGTGATGGAGTTGGCGAGGTAGGTGTGGGCGAGCACGCCTTCGGAGCCGGCGCCCGTGTGGTAGCCGACGAAGGCGACGCCGTCGACGTCGCCGCGCTGGACGCCCTCGACCATGGAGAGGGACTTGTGGCGGCCGGTGAGCATCTCAGCGCGGGCGTCGAGGCGCTCCAGCAGCAGGTTGCGCATGGTCCAGTGGGCTTCGTTGACGACGACCTGGTCGGCGCCGCCGTCGTAGAAGCCGAGCACGGCGGCGTTGACGTCAGAGGTGAACATCGCGCGGCAGCGCTCCCACTGGGGCGTGCCGGGCAGCACGTCGGCGGGCCAGGTGACGCCGGTGGCGCCTTCCATGTCGGCGGAGATGAGGATCTTCATCGGGCCCCCGTGCGGTCGGTTGCGCGGTCGCGCGCGACGCGGACGACCGCGCACGGGCCCCAGCCTAGAGCCTGTGCCGTGCTCCCCGGCGGATCAGCGCGCGGGCGGGGCAGGGCGGAAAGTCCACCCGAACCGGTGAGGGGGTCAGACCCGGCCCGGGCCCGGGCAGAGCCGGCCAGGGCCCGGGCAGAGCCGGCCAGGGCCCGGGCAGAGCCGGCCCGGGCCCTGGCAACAGCCTTGCTCAGGCCTTGCCTTCGACCTCCGCGGCCAGGTTGGCCAGCAGCGTGTCGTAGATCCGGGCGAGGCCCTTGGGGGCGAAGGTGCGCTCGAAGAAGCCGCCGATGCCGCCGGCGCCGTTCCAGACGGTGGTGACGACGGCCTTGGACTTGCCCTCGCCGGCCGGGGTGACCACCCAGGTGGTGACCATGGAGGAGTTGCGGTCCTTCTCCACGAGCTGCCCGTCGGTGGGCTCGGTGACCTCCAGCAGGCAGTCGCGCACGCGCTTGCTGGTGGCCTGCAGCTTCCAGTGCACCAGAGTGCCCTCGCCGTCGCCGCCCTCGCGCACCTCGTACTCGCTGAAGTGCTCGGGGAGCAGCTTGCCCCGGGTCCCGCTGTAGTCGGCCAGCGTGTCGAAGACCGTCTCCGCGTCGGCCCCGATGATGCGCTCCGTGGTGGCCTCGACCTGCGCCATACCTGTTCCTCCAGCAGTTGTGTCCGCTCGTCACGGCGAAGCCAACCACCTCCGGCGCGGTGGCCCAAATCCGGGCCGGCCGCCGGCCGACGGGGCTCCGGACCCGCACGATCACGGGAACGTTTGTTCTATTCTCTCGGCAGAGCTACCGAGAGAGGCGCACCATGCGCTGGGAGAACCTGACCGAGGGCCCCGCGGGGCCGGCCGCGAGGCCCTGCGCGACCGCGCCAACCCCTTCTCGATCCTCACCAAGGGCCCGCTGATCCTGCGCGACCTGCCCCTCCTGCGCGAGGCCGCCGAGGTCACCGAGGTCGGGAGCTCCGTCTCCGTCGGCTTCACCGACACGGCCCTGTGGCGGACCGTGGAGCCCGGCACGCCCTCCCCCGCCGCCCGGCTGAACGCCGTACGGACCCTGACCGGCGCCGGGATCGACTGCGGGGTGCTGATGGCCCCCGTGATCCCCTCCCTCGGCGACTCCCCCGCGCAGCTGCGGGCCACCGTCCGCGCCGTCGCCGAGTCCGGCGCCACCTCCGTGACACCCCTGGTACTCCATCTGCGGCCGGGGGCCCGCGAGTGGTTCACCGCCTGGCTGGGCGAGCACCACCCGCACCTCGTCGCACGGTACGAGCGGATGTACGCGGGCGGCGCGTACGCGCCCACCTGGTACCAGCGGATGATCACCCGCCAAGTCCACGAACTGGCGGCCGAATTCGGCATCGGGCCGGCCGGACGGGACGCGGCCCGCAAGACGGCCGGCCCCGACCGCCCGGACGGGCCGGCGCCCGCCGGGGCGACGCAGCTGACCCTCCTGTGACGCCCATCGCACCCTGAACGGTCATCAGATCGGGCCAATAGCCCCTGCAATCCCGTCTTCCAGGTGTGGTTTCCGGGACGATTCCGCCCAGAACCCTCGGCTGGGAGGCCCCATGCTCCACCCCTTGAAGAAGCGCGCCGCCGTCCTGTTGGCGATCTCCACCGTCGCCGCCGCCCTCGCGAGTCCGGTGACGGCGGCCCCGGCCGCGCCCGCCCCGGCCGAGAAGGCCGCACAGGCCGCGCTGCGCTGGACCGGCTGCGCGACCCCCCGCTACCCGACGCTCCAGTGCGCGTCCCTCAAGGTGCCTCTCGACCACGACCGGCCGGACGGCCGGATGATCACGCTCGCGCTGACCCGGGTCCCCCACACCGCCAAGACCTCCCAGGGCCCCCTGCTCGTCAACCCGGGCGGTCCGGGCGGCAGCGGGCGCGCCCTCGCCGGGTTCGTCGCCTCTGCCCTGCCCAAGGACGTCGCCGCGCAGTACGACGTGATCGGCTTCGACCCCCGCGGGGTCGGCAAGAGCGAGCCCGCGCTCGACTGCGGGCCGGGGCACTTCGCCCCCGTACGACCCGACTCGGTACCGCGGGACGGAGCCACCGAGCGGGCCAACCTGGACCGCGTGCGGGCCTTCGCCGAGTCCTGCGGCGCCCGGCACGCGGACGTACTGCCCCACATCGGCACCGTTTCCGCCGCCCGCGACATCGAGGCGCTGCGCACCGCCCTCGGTGCGGAGCGGATCAGCTACTTCGGCTACTCGTACGGGACCTACCTGGGCGCGGTGTACGCCAAGCTCCACCCGGGCCGGGTGCACCGGCTCGTCCTGGACTCCGTCGTCGACCCGACCGGCGTCTGGTACGAGGACAACCTCTCGCAGGACCTCGCCTTCGACGCCCGCCACAAGGCGTTCCTGGCCTGGGTGGCGCAGCACGACGCCACCTACCGGCTCGGCACCGACCCCGCGGCGGTCGAGAGGCGCTGGTACACGATGCGGCAGGCGCTGCGCCGGACCCCGGCCGGCGGCAAGGTGGGCCCGGCGGAGCTGGAGGACACCTACATGCCGGGCGGCTACTACAACGGCTACTGGCCCAGCCTCGCCGAGGCCTTCGCGGCGTACTCGGCGAAGAAGGACCCCAAGCCCCTGGTGGCGGCGTACGAGCGGTTCGGCGCGGTGGAGCCCTCGGCGGGCAACAGCTACAGCGTCTACACCGCGGTCCAGTGCCGGGACTCGGCCTGGCCCCGGGACTGGAACGAGTGGCGCGCGGACATGTGGCGCACACACGCCAAGGCGCCGTTCATGACCTGGAACAACGCCTGGTACAACGCCCCGTGCGCGTTCTGGCCGGCGGAGCCGCTGGAGGCGCCGGACGTGGCCAACGCCGATCTGCCGCCCGCCCTGCTCCTGCAGGCGACGGACGACGCGGCGACCCCCTTCGACGGGGCGGTCAGCATGCGGGAGAAGCTGTCGGGCTCGGCCCTGGTGGTCGAGGAGGGCGGCGGCAACCACGGCATCGCCCTGAGCGGGAACAAGTGCCTGGACGAGAAGGTGGCGGCCTATCTGCGGACCGGCCAGGCCGCGGACGCCACCTGCCCCGCGCAGGCGGCCCCGCAGCCGACGACGGCGACGCGGGCCGTACCCTCCTCGGCGGGCGGCGCGGCCCTGCACGGCCTGCTGGGCTTCCGCGGCTGACCTGCCGGGCCGCCGGGCGGGCCTGCCAGGCCGCCGGGGTCCCGCCGGGCCTGCCGGGCCGCCGGGCGGGCCTGCCAGGCCGCCGGGGTCCCGCCGGGCCTGCCGGGCCGCCGGGGTCCCGCCGGGCCTGCGGGGCCGCCCGGCCTCCCAGCGGTATCCGGCGGGCCTCCCGCCGGATCCGCCCGCCCGGTCCCGTCAGCCGTCGAGGCCCCGCAGCGCGGCCGTCGCCGCCACGGCCAGGCGGGGGTGGGACTGGGCGCGGGTGAGGACTTCGCGGGCGCGGGGGTCGGCAAGGGCGCCCAGGCCCTCGACGCAGGCCAGGGCCACCCGCCAGTAGGGGTCGTTCGGTGACAGCAGCCGCGACAGGGTGGTGAGCAGAGCCGGTACGGACTCGGGGGCGCGCAGGGCGGTGAGCAGCCGGACGGGCTGGAGGGCGTAGGCCGTGCGGAGTCCGTTGGTGGCGAGGGCCGCGGCGGCGCGGGCGGTGCGCGGGTCGTCCAGGACGGCCAGGGCCTCGGCGGCGGCCGCGCAGCGGGGCGGGTCGCGGTGGTTGAGGAGCAGCACGAGGGACTCGAAGGCGCGCCGGTCCCCGGCGAGGCCGAGCCGGTACGCGGCCAGCTCGCGGGCCCACAGGGGCAGCCCGGCGGAGGTCAGGGAGGCTGCGAGCGCGTCGGGGCCGGCCGCGAGCAGCACCTCGTACTCGGGCGAGCCGCCCGCCTCGGCCCGCAGGCGCTCCAGCACGTCGTTCACGCGGCCCAGCCTAGGGGGGCGGGGCCCTCGCCACGCCGGGTTCGCGGAGATGACCGGCCTCGGTTGATCGATGATCGATGATCGGTACATTTCGGCGGTACAGGTCACATCTCCGCGCTCTGGCGCACGAGTTACCGGCGAGTTACTGTCGTTTCAACACGTACGAGGGCGGCCTGGTGACGCAGCCGCCTCGTGCCGGTCGGTTCGTTTTCGCATGCACGGTATGGCCCCGGGACAGGGCCGTGCCGCTTCCGCCCCGGGGACTTTCCCCCGTCGGGTCCCGGTCCGGGCCGCTCCTGCCCCGGGCTCCTCACCGCACGGCATCCCGTACGGCATCCGCGCGCGCTGTGCGCCGCGCGCTCCCTCAGTCGTCACCCTCTTCCACTGGAGTCCCTCGATGGACCGTCAGTCCAGTCACCCCACCCTGCAGACCATCGCCGTCGTCGGCCTCGGCACGATGGGCACCGGCATCGCCGAGGTCCTCGCCCGGGCCGGCCGCGAGGTCATCGGCATCGACATCAGCGAGACCGCCGCCCGCCGGGCCTCGGCCTCCCTCGCCGCGGCCACGGCGCGTTCCGTGGCCCGCGAGCGCCTCACCGAGCAGGAGCGCGCGGACGTCCTGGCCCGCTTCCGCACCTTCTCCGACCTGGCCGCCGCGGCCGAGGCCGACCTCGTCATCGAGGTCGTGCCGGAGTCGTACGAGGTCAAGCAGCAGGTCTTCCGCGAGCTCGACGCGGTCGTGCGGCCCGACACGATCCTGGCCACGGGCACCAACGCCCTGTCGGTGACCCGGCTCGCCGCCGAGTCCCAGCGCCCCGAGCGCGTGCTGGGCCTGCACTTCTTCAACCCGGTCCCGGCGATGAAGCTGGTCGAGGTCGTCTCCTGCGTCCTGACCGCCCCGACGGCGGTGGAGGCGGTCACGGAGCTGGCCCGCGAGCTCGGCAAGGAGCCGGTGGCCGTCGGCGACCGGCCCGGTTTCGTCGCGGACGGCCTGCTCTTCGGCTACCTGAACCAGGCCGCCGCCATGTACGAGGCGAAGTACGCCTCCCGTGAGGACATCGACGCGGCGATGCGGCTCGGCTGCGGCCTGCCCATGGGGCCGCTGGCGCTGCTGGACCTGATCGGCGTGGACACGGCCCGCACGGTCCTGGAGGCCATGTACGCCTCCTCCGGCGACCGGCTGCACGCCCCGGCCCCCATCCTGGGGCAGCTGGCCGAGGCCGGCCTGGCCGGGCAGAAGTCCGGGCGCGGTTTCTACACGTACGAGGCTCCCGGCAGCTCGGTGATCGTGCGCGACCTGCAGACCCCGCTGGACGGGTCCCTGCTGGGCGCGGGCCGCCCGGTCAGCTCGGTCGGCGTGGCCGGCTCCGGCACCATGGCGAGCGGCATCGCGCAGGTCTTCGCCCAGTCCGGGTTCGACGTGGTCCTGGCGGCACGCAGCCAGGAGAAGGCGGAGGCCGCCAAGGCCGCCATCGGCAAGTCCCTGGGCCGTGCGGTGTCCAAGGGCAGGCTGACGCAGGAGGCGGCGGACGAGACCCTGGGCCGGATCACCCCGGCCGGGTCGCTGGACGCCTTCGCCGAGGTGGATCTGGCGGTGGAGGCGGTCGCCGAGGACCTGGAGGTCAAGCAGGAGCTGTTCGCGGCGCTGGACAAGGTCTGCAAGCCGGGTGCGGTGCTGGCCACCACCACCTCCTCGCTGCCGGTGATCGCGGTGGCCCGGGTGACCTCGCGTCCGCAGGACGTGATCGGCATGCACTTCTTCAACCCGGCCCCGGCGATGAAGCTGGTCGAGGTGGTCCGGACCGTCCTGACGGCCGACGACGTGCACGCCACGGTCCGCGAGATCTGCGTGAAGGTGCGCAAGCACCCGGTGGACTGCGGGGACCGGGCCGGCTTCATCGTGAACGCGCTGCTGTTCCCGTACCTCAACAACGCGATCAAGATGGTCGAGGAGCACTACGCGAGCCTCGACCAGATCGACGCGGCGATGAAGCTGGGCGGCGGTTACCCGATGGGACCGTTCGAGCTGCTCGACGTGGTCGGCCTCGACGTCTCGCTGGCCATCGAGAAGGTCCTCCACAAGGAGTTCCGCGACCCGGGCCTGGCTCCGTCCCCGCTGCTGGAGCACCTGGTGGCGGCGGGCTGCCTGGGCCGGAAGACCGGCCGCGGATTCCGTGAGTACGCCCGGCGGTAACCGAGCGGGCCATGAGCCGGATGCGTGGGGAGGGCTGCTCGGGTCCGCCGGACCCTCACGGCGGACCGATCCTCCCGAGCCCAGTGCGGGCTCTCCCCCGCATCCACCCCTCTCCCACCCCCCTCAGGCGCGCTCCCCCGCGCGAATGAAGTACTTTCGCTCTATGTCCCAGCCCGCCAAGACCTCACCCCGCGCCTCCTCGGCCCCCGACGCCCCGGAGAGCGCGGCCGGCACCCGGGCTGCCGCCCAGCGGCTCAAGATGCGACGCGAGCTCGCCACCGCGGCGATGGAGCTCTTCGCGACCAAGGGCTACGAGGCGACGACGGTCGACGAGATCGCCGCGACGGCCGGGGTCGCGCGGCGGACCTTCTTCCGGCACTTCCGGTCGAAGGAAGAGGCGATCTTCCCCGACCACGACGACACCCTGATCCGCGCCGAGGCGGTCCTGGACGTCGCGCCGGCGCACGAGCACCCGCTCGACACGGTGTGCCGCGGGATCAAGGAAGTCATGAAGATGTACGCCGCCTCGCCCGCGGTGTCGGTGGAGCGCTACCGGCTGACCCGTGAGGTGCCGGCGCTGCGGGAGCGGGAGATCGCATCCGTGGCCCGCTACGAGCGGCTGTTCACGCGCTACCTGCTGGCTCACTTCGACGAGACCGAGCACCACGACGGCAACGACGACCCGCTGCTGGCCGAGGTGGCCGCCTCGGCGGTGGTCACGGCCCACAACCACGTGCTGCGGCGCTGGCTGCGGGCCGGCGGCCAGGGTGACGTGGAGGCGCAGCTGGACCACGCCTTCTCGATCGTCCGCAAGACCTTCGGTACGGGGATCGGCGCGGGCCGGACCCTGAGCCCCGCGCCGTCCGCTCCGGCGACCGTCCGTACCGAGGGCGAGGTGCTGGTGGCGGTGGCCCGCACCGACGCGCCCCTGGACGAGGTCATGCGGACCATCGAAGAGGCACTGCGCCCGAGGTAGCGGCACAGGAAGCGATGCTCGTCACAGCGGCCGTCCCCGAACCGGGGGCGGCCGCTTTCGTATGTCCGGCTTGCCCCTACTCCACGGTAACTTTGATCGATCATCGCTCATCTGCGCAGGTCAATAGGCAAATGAGAGAAAGTTTTGGCACGCGGTGCCTTGCCGGGTGACACGGGGTGCCATACGTTGAATCTCATCCGGATGTCCCCGCGACCCACGCCCACACGGCACGGAACGCGCCCCGGACGCCTGCGTCACCAGGCACCCCGCACGCCCCACCACGGGCGGCGCCCAGCACCACAGCACAGCCGGACCGACGGCACACCGCACCCGCTCCACGCACCCGTTCACCTCAGCGCACCCCCATCAGCGCTAGCCGGAGGCTCACCGTGAAGGACATCCTGGACGCGATTCAGTCGCAGTCCGCCACCGCCGCAGACTTCGCGGCCCTGCCGCTGCCCGACTCCTACCGCGCGATCACCGTGCACAAGGACGAGGCGGAGATGTTCGCGGGGCTCACCACGCGCGAGAAGGACCCGCGCAAGTCGCTGCACCTGGACGACGTCCCGCTCCCCGAGCTGGGTCCGGGCGAGGCCCTGGTCGCCGTCATGGCCTCGTCGGTCAACTACAACTCGGTGTGGACCTCGATCTTCGAGCCCGTCTCCACCTTCAGCTTCCTGGAGCGCTACGGGCGCCTGTCGGAGCTCACCAAGCGCCACGACCTCCCGTACCACGTCATCGGCTCCGACCTCGCGGGCGTCGTCCTGCGCACCGGCCCCGGCGTCAACGCCTGGAACCCGGGCGACGAGGTCGTCGCGCACTGCCTCTCCGTCGAGCTGGAGTCCTCCGACGGCCACAACGACACGATGCTCGACCCCGAGCAGCGCATCTGGGGCTTCGAGACCAACTTCGGCGGCCTGGCGGAGATCGCGCTGGTCAAGTCGAACCAGCTGATGCCCAAGCCCGACCACCTCAGCTGGGAGGAGGCCGCCTCCCCCGGCCTGGTCAACTCCACCGCCTACCGCCAGCTGGTCTCCCGCAACGGCGCCGGCATGAAGCAGGGCGACAACGTCCTGATCTGGGGCGCCAGCGGCGGGCTCGGCAGCTACGCCACCCAGTTCGCCCTGGCCGGCGGCGCCAACCCCATCTGTGTCGTCTCCTCCCCCGAGAAGGCCGACATCTGCCGGGCGATGGGCGCGACCGCGGTCATCGACCGCAACGCCGAGGGCTACAAGTTCTGGAAGGACGAGAACACCCAGGACCCCCGCGAGTGGAAGCGCTTCGGCTCGAAGATCCGCGAGCTGACCGGCGGCGAGGACATCGACATCGTCTTCGAGCACCCGGGCCGCGAGACCTTCGGCGCCTCGGTCTACGTCACCCGCAAGGGCGGCACCATCACGACCTGCGCCTCGACCTCCGGCTACATGCACCAGTACGACAACCGCTACCTGTGGATGTCGCTCAAGAAGATCGTCGGCTCGCACTTCGCCAACTACCGCGAGGCGTGGGAGGCCAACCGCCTGATCGCCAAGGGCAAGATCCACCCCACGCTGTCGAAGGTCTACTCCCTGGAGGAGACCGGCCAGGCCGCCTACGACGTCCACCGCAACCTCCACCAGGGCAAGGTCGGCGTCCTCGCGCTCGCCCCCCAGGAGGGCCTGGGCGTCCGCGACCACGAGATGCGCGCCGAGCACATCGACGCCATCAACCGCTTCCGCAACGTCTGAGACCGTTCAAAGGCCTAAGGGACAGCCTGAGATGACAGAGCGCCAGAAGGACCGTCCGTGGCTCATGCGGACGTACGCCGGCCACTCCACGGCCGAGGCGTCCAACGAGCTGTACCGCCGCAACCTCGCCAAGGGCCAGACCGGCCTGTCGGTCGCGTTCGACCTGCCGACGCAGACCGGCTACGACCCCGACCACATCCTCGCCCGCGGCGAAGTGGGCCGGGTCGGGGTCCCGGTCTCCCACCTGGGCGACATGCGCCGGCTGTTCCAGGACATACCCCTGGAGCAGATGAACACCTCGATGACGATCAACGCCACCGCCATGTGGCTGCTGGCGCTCTACCAGGTGGCCGCCGAGGAGCAGGGCGCGGACATCGCCCAGCTCCAGGGCACCACCCAGAACGACATCGTCAAGGAGTACCTCTCGCGCGGGACGCACGTCTTCCCGCCGGGGCCGTCCCTGCGGCTGACGACGGACATGATCGCGTACACGGTCAACCACATCCCCAAGTGGAACCCGATCAACATCTGCAGCTACCACCTGCAGGAGGCCGGGGCCACCCCGGTCCAGGAGATCTCGTACGCGATGTCCACGGCGATCGCCGTCCTCGACTCGGTGCGCGACTCGGGGCAGGTCCCCGAGGAGCGCTTCGGCGAGGTGGTCGCCCGTATCTCCTTCTTCGTGAACGCGGGCGTCCGCTTCATCGAGGAGATGTGCAAGATGCGCGCCTTCGGCCGCATCTGGGACAAGGTCACCAAGGAGCGCTACGGCATCGAGAACGCGAAGCAGCGCCGCTTCCGTTACGGCGTCCAGGTCAACTCCCTGGGACTGACCGAGGCGCAGCCGGAGAACAACGTCCAGCGCATCGTGCTGGAGATGCTCGCGGTCACCCTCTCCAAGGACGCCCGCGCCCGCGCGGTGCAGCTGCCCGCCTGGAACGAGGCGCTGGGCCTGCCCCGGCCCTGGGACCAGCAGTGGTCGCTGCGCATCCAGCAGGTCCTCGCCCACGAGAGCGACCTGCTGGAGTACGACGACATCTTCGCCGGATCCCACGTCATCGAGGCCAAAGTCGACTCCCTGGTCGCCGACTGCCTGGCCGAGATCGACCGGATCCAGGAGATGGGCGGCGCGATGGCCGCCGTCGAGTCCGGCTACCTCAAGGCCCAGCTGGTCTCCTCGCACGCCGAGCGGCGGGCGCGGATCGAGGCCGGCGAGGACAAGATCGTCGGCGTGAACTGCTTCGAGCAGACCGAGCCCAACCCGCTGACGGCCGACCTCGACGGCGCCATCATGACGGTGGACGCGGCCGTCGAGGCCGTCACCGTCGAGCGCATCGGCCGCTGGCGCGCCGAGCGCCAGGAGTCCTCGGACCGCCAGGGGAACGGCGACCCGTTCGTCTTCCCCACCACCCGGCAGGCGCTGGAACGCCTCAAGGAGGCCGCGGCGGGCACCGAGAACCTCATGGAGGCCACGCTGGAGTGCGCCCGGGCCGGTGTCACCACCGGCGAGTGGGCGGGCGCGCTGCGCGAGGTGTTCGGCGAGTTCCGCGCACCGACCGGGGTCTCCTCGGCCCCGGTCGCCGTGGCCGCCGAGCCGGGCACGCCGATGCACGAGGTCCGCGAGAAGGTGGCCCGCACGGCCGACGAGCTCGGCTCGGGCCGGCTGCGCCTGCTGGTCGGCAAGCCCGGCCTGGACGGGCACTCCAACGGGGCCGAGCAGATCGCCGTCCGCGCCCGCGACGCCGGCTTCGAGGTGGTCTACCAGGGCATCAGGCTGACGCCCGAGGAGATCTCCTCCGCCGCGCTGGCCGAGGACGTGCACTGCGTGGGACTGTCCATCCTGTCCGGATCGCACAGCGCCCTCGTCCCGGACGTCCTGGAGCGGCTGCGCACGGCGGGGGCGGGTGACATCCCCGTCATCGTCGGAGGCATCATTCCCAACGCCGACGCCGTCGCGCTCAAGGCCGCGGGTGTCGCCGCCGTCTTCACGCCCAAGGACTTCGGCATCACGGAGATCATCGGCCGTATCGTCGACGAGATCCGCAAGGCCAACAAGCTCGACCCACTCGACAACGCCGCAATCATCGCAAGCACGGAGGTCCCTGCATGACCACGCCAGTCCACCCGGTGAACCGCCTTCGCCCGCGCCGCTCCTGCCTCGCGGTGCCCGGCTCGAACCCGCGGTTCCTGGAGAAGGCCCAGGGCCTGCCGGCCGACCAGGTCTTCCTGGACCTGGAGGACGCCTGCGCGCCGCTCGCCAAGGAAGGCGCCCGCCACACGATCGTGGACGCGCTGAACAACGGCGACTGGACCGGCAAGACCCGCGTCGTGCGCGTCAACGACTGGACCACCCACTGGACCTACCGCGACGTCGTCACGGTCGTCGAGGGCGCGGGCCAGAACCTGGACTGCATCATGCTGCCGAAGGTGCAGGACGCCCAGCAGGTCGTCGCCCTGGACCTGCTGCTCACGCAGATCGAGAAGACGATGGGCTTCGAGGTCGGCAAGATCGGCATCGAGGCGCAGATCGAGAATGCCAAGGGCCTGGTGAACGTCGACGAGATCGCCGCCGCCTCCCCCCGGCTGGAGACCATCATCTTCGGCCCGGCCGACTTCATGGCCTCGATCAACATGAAGTCCCTGGTCGTGGGCATGCAGCCGCCCGGCTACCCGGCGGACGCCTACCACTACATCCTCATGCGGATCCTGATGGCGGCCCGCATGCACAACCTCCAGGCGATCGACGGCCCCTTCCTCCAGATCCGCGACGTGGACGCCTACCGCGAGGTGGCCGGCCGGGCGGCGGCGCTGGGCTTCGACGGCAAGTGGGTGCTGCACCCCGGCCAGGTCGACGCGGCCAACGAGGTCTTCTCCCCCTCGCAGGAGGATTACGACCACGCCGAGCTGATCCTCGACGCGTACGACTGGTGCACGTCGGAGGCCGGCGGCAAGAAGGGCTCCGCGATGCTCGGCGACGAGATGATCGACGAGGCCAGCCGCAAGATGGCCCTGGTCATCGCGGGCAAGGGCCGGGCGGCCGGCATGCAGCGCACCACCAAGTTCGAACACCCCTCGACCGAGAAGACGGCGGAGGCCTGAGCCATGCAGTTCGGACGCACGTACGAAGAGTTCGAGGTCGGGGCCGTCTACAAGCACTGGCCCGGGAAGACGGTCACCGAGTACGACGACCACCTCTTCTGTCTCCTGACGATGAACCACCACCCGCTCCACATGGACGCGAACTACGCCGAGAACACCACCGATTTCGGCAAGAACGTGGTCGTGGGCAACTACATCTACTCGCTGCTGCTCGGCATGTCCGTGCCGGACGTCTCCGGGAAGGCCATCGCCAACCTGGAGATCGAGTCCCTGCGGCACGTGGCGCCGACCTTCCACGGCGACACGATCTACGGCGAGACCACGGTCCTCGACAAGACCCCGTCGAGGTCGAAGAACGACCGCGGCATCGTCTACGTCGAGACCAAGGGCTACAAGCAGGACGGCACCCTCGTCTGCGTGTTCCGGCGCAAGGTGATGGTCCCGACCCAGACGTACATCAAGGAGCGCGGCGGCGAGCAGCCCGGCCGCCCCCAGCTGAAGACCCAGGAGAAGTAGCCATGGCCCGACTCGCCCAGACCGCCGGGCTGACCGACGTCCAGCGGGAGATCCTCAAGACCGTCCGCGAGTTCGTCGACAAGGAGATCATCCCGGTCGCCACCGAGCTGGAGCACCGCGACGAGTACCCGCAAGCGATCGTCGACGGTCTCAAGGAGCTCGGCCTCTTCGGGCTGATGATCCCGGAGGAGTACGGCGGCCTGGGTGAGTCGCTCCTCACTTACGCCCTGTGCGTCGAGGAGATCGCGCGCGGCTGGATGTCCGTCTCGGGCATCATCAACACGCACTTCATCGTGGCGTACATGCTCAAGCAGCACGGCACGCAGGAGCAGAAGGACCACTTCCTCCCCCGCATGGCCCTCGGCGAGGTGCGCGGCGCGTTCTCGATGTCCGAGCCGGCGCTGGGCTCCGACGTCTCGGCGATCAGCTCCAAGGCGGTGAAGGACGGCGACGAGTACGTCTTGAACGGCCAGAAGATGTGGCTGACGAACGGCGGCAGCTCCACCCTGGTGGCCGTGCTCGTGCGAAGTGACGAAGGACACCCCGAGGGCACCGCGCCCCACAAGTCGATGACGACCTTCCTCGTCGAGAAGGAGCCCGGCTTCGGTGAGGTCCGCCCCGGCCTGACCATCCCGGGCAAGATCGACAAGATGGGCTACAAGGGCGTCGACACGACCGAGCTCATCATGGACGGACTGCGCATTCCGGCCAATCGCGTCCTGGGCGGCCAGACGGGCCGAGGGTTTTACCAAATGATGGACGGCGTCGAGGTCGGCCGCGTGAACGTGGCGGCGCGTGGCTGCGGTGTCGCCCAGCGTGCGTTCGAACTGGGCGTCTCGTATGCCCAGCAACGTCACACTTTCGGCAAGGCGATCGCCGAACACCAGGCCATCCAGTTCAAGCTGGCCGAGATGGCTACCAAGGTCGAAGCCGCTCATGCGATGATGGTGAACGCAGCACGCAAAAAGGACTCCGGGGAACGAAACGACCTCGAAGCAGGGATGGCGAAGTACCTCGCCTCCGAGTACTGCAAGGAGGTGGTGGAGGACGCCTTCCGCATCCACGGTGGATACGGATTCTCGAAGGAGTACGAGATCGAGCGCCTCTACCGCGAGGCTCCGATGCTGCTGATCGGTGAAGGTACCGCCGAGATCCAGAAAATGATCATCGGGCGACGCCTGCTTGAGGAGTACCGACTCCAGGGCTGAAAGTCCCTTTTGCGGCGGATCCTCCATGGATCCGTCGCAACAAGGTCACTACCAGTCACTGGCCGACGGCCATCGACTCGGCTTCTGGCTTGCCCAGTTGTTGCGCGCAACCGATAGCATTCCAGTAAAGCCGCCGTCCCGTCCCCCCGTTTGCGGCGCGGCAATCACCCGCTACGAAGGTCATCCATGCCCCACAGCCAAACCTCTGCACCTCGCGACAGCCGACTCGGCGTACGTCTCGCCCGCGGAGCATCGCCGTGGCTTCTGCCGACCGTCGCCACCGCGGCGCTCAGCCTCACCCGGGCCCGCAAGTCCGGGCGCTGGGCCGCTGTGGCCGTGCCCGCAACCGCGCTCGCCGCGGGCATGCTGTGGTTCTTCCGCGACCCCGAGCGTGAGATCGCCCAGGGCCGTGTCATCTCGCCCGCCGACGGTGTGGTGCAGAGCATCATGCCGTGGAAGGACGGGCGGACCCGGGTCGCGATCTTCATGAGCCCGCTCAACGTCCACGTCAACCGCGCGCCCCTCGCGGGCACGGTGACGTCCGTGGAGCACGTCCCCGGCGGATTCGTCCCGGCCTTCAACAAGGAGAGCGAGAACAACGAGCGCGTTGTCTGGCACTTCGACACCGAGCTCGGTGACATCGAGATGGTGCAGATCGCCGGCGCCGTCGCCCGACGCATCGTCCCCTACCTGCCGGCCGGCACCAAGGTGGAGCAGGGCGAACGCATCGGTCTGATCCGCTTCGGCTCCCGCGTCGACATCTACCTCCCGGAGGGCGTCGAGGTCGCGGTCGAGGTCGGTCAGGCCACCACCGCGGGGGTGACACGAATTGACCGTGACTGACCCTGAGACTCCGGCCACCGGCTGGGTGCCCGAGTCCGCCGAGGAGGAGTCCGCCGAGGACGACATGCCGCTCTCGCTGCGGCTGTCGATAGCGGACACCCTCACCCTCGGCAACGCGACGTGCGGTTTCATGGCGGTGTACTTCACCACCACCGGAATCCTCATCCCGCACCTCACCGGGAGCGGCGAGTCGGGCATGGCCCGCAACAGCGCCGCCACGGCGGTGATACTGATGCTGCTCGCCGCGGTCTTCGACCTCTTCGACGGCATCGTGGCCCGCAAGCTGCGCAGCTCCCCGATGGGCGCCGAGCTGGACAACCTGTCCGACCTGATCAGCTTCGGCCTCGCCCCGGCCTACTTCGTCCTCGTCTACGGCATGGTCGCCGTCGACGCGGACCAGAAGATGTCGGCGCTGGCCGCGATCGTGGTGCTGCTCGCCGTGGTGCTCCGGCTCGCGAGATTCAGCTGCGTGACGATGAAGGACGGCATGTTCCAGGGCATGCCGAGCCCCTTCGGCGCCCTGACGGTCGTCTCGATCGTGCTGCTGGAGCTCCCGTTCATCCCGACGCTGCTGGCGATCATCGGGGTGGCGTGGCTGATGGTGAGCCGGGTCGAGTACCCCAAGCCGCGGGGTGTCCTCGCGGTGGCGATGCTCTGCTGGATCATCAGCGCGATGGGGCTGCTGGCGGCCTGGGCGTTCGACGCCCCGGGCGGTCAGCTGCTGCTCCAGACCGGCTGCGCCCTGCAGATCGCGATGGCGGCGACCATTCCGCTGTTCGCGACGACGCGGAGGGCCAACACCTTCCGCCACAACCGCCGCGAAGCCCGGGCGACGTCGCTGCGCTAGCTCGGCAGGTGTGGGAAGCCCCGGATGCCCATGGCATCCGGGGCTTCCGCGTGTCCGGGGTCCGAGCGGGGGCCGGGGCCGTGCTCGGCGGCGGGGCGGGGAGGGTCCGGGGTAGGCATGATTTATGGCCCCCGAGCCGGATGCAACAGGACTCGGCGACACGGGCCACAAATCACGTTTGACACCCCGAACCCTCCCCGCCCCGCCGCCGACCCCGGCCCCTCCGCACACCCCCTCGCGCACCCCCGGCGATGGAACGCCCCGGTGGGGCGGGGACGGGGCCGGCGGTGGGGCGGGGGGGGGGGCGGGGGGGCCCACGGGGTTGTGGGCCCACCCCGGGCGCCCCGCCCGGCGGCGCCGGGGGGCCCAAAACAAGCCCACCCCCCCCCACC